>JBGVOE010000017.1:0-65699 GCA_045126355.1 Anaeroplasmataceae bacterium
AAACTTATTGCTGTTACCGGTGAATCAAATGATATGTCATTAGTTAATGATACTATTTCGCTTTTAAATGTTGATGGTGAAGAAAAATATTTTCATAGTGATCAAGGAATTTTATACCTTAGTCCTTCTTTTCAACAAAAACTTTTAGAATCAGGTTTTAAACAATCTATGTCTAGACGAGGTAATTGTTGGGATAACGCTTCGATGGAATCTTGTTTCGGTCATTTAAAAGATGAATGTAAAATTAATGAATGTATTACATTTGAAGAGGTTGCTAGGGTTATTGATGATTATACCTATTATTACAATTATGAAAGGCCACAATGGAATAGAAATAAGATGACTCCTATTGAATATGAATTATATATCAATAACCTAAGCGACGAAGAATATGCTTTATTTTTAGAAAAAGAAACTCTAAAATATAAAAATATGATGGAAAATGCTGCGCTAAAAGCTATAAAACGTGCTAAAGATGTGGGTGTTGAAATCAAATAATGGTATACTATTTAAAATGATATAAGTTGAGGTAAGAGTAATGAAAGAAATTGATGCTATTATTAAAGCTTCAGATAATGAGTTTGTTGCTGAATTAGATTTAGAAAAATGTAAGATTATTTATACAAAGGATTTTTATATTGCTTTATATAAAAAACTTGAATTAGGATTAAATCCTGTTGAAGCCTATGAATCACTTGGTTTTAACACTAAAGAATTAGGTACTAATAGAGCTTATAACGCTGCTAGACATGCTAGAGAAAGAGTTAGTCAAACGGGTTATACTGTTGATCCTGCTAATTATGATGGTAGTGTTCCAAGAGAACTTATGGGCGATTTAACTCCTGCAGAAGAGGTGGCTTATTTAAGAGCTCGTAATATTTATTTAGAAAGTATCATCGAAGCTCAAAAAAAAATGCCAGAAATATTACAGGAATCACTTATGTTTTTGAAGAAGAAATAAAATACAATCACTTTTTGCTTGCTTATTGTGCTATTAATAATGAAAGAGTCAAATTAAATAAAACACAAATATTTCGAATTTTTAGAATTAGTAGTAGTGGGTATTATGCTTGGTTAAAAAAATATTTGTCTCAAGATGAAATTAATAAACAAAATATTATAAATGATAATGAAGTTAAAGAAAAATTTAAACAAATAATTGCTAAGGTTGGGCATGTACCAGGTAAAAGAACTTTTAAAACACATATGTTTAGAACTTACGGAATTAATATAAGTGTTAAAAAATGTAAAAGAATTATGAATGAAATGAATTTAATTCCTAATTTGCCTAAAAAAGATGCCTATAAAGGTCAAGCTACTCATAATCATGTGTGTGCTGCTTGTCAAAACTATGTTGACCAAGATTTTAAGGTTGCTCCTAGAACGATTATTTTAACTGACATTACTTATCTTTATTATGGTTTTGATAGAAAATTGTGCTATTTATGTTGTTTTAAAGATGCTTATACAACAGAAATATTAGGTTATTCATTAAGTAAAAAGATGAATATAGAATTAGTTAATGATGCCTATGAAATAATGATGAAAAATCACTGTTCTGAAATTAAAAAAAATAATAAAGTTTATATTCATTCTGACCAAGGTTCACAATATTTATCAACTACATTCAAACAAATTTTGGAAGACGATAATTTTATTCAATCAACTTCAGCTAGAGGAAATAGCCAAGACAATGCACCTATGGAATCTTTTTTTGGACGTATGAAAACAATATTGATTGATTTAATTGCACTATGTCCAGATTTTGAAACGACGTATAAATTGGTTTCGGGCTTTATCAATTCTTATAATAATGAACAATATCAATATAATTTAGCTGCACTTACTCCACGTGAATTTTATTTATATTCAACAACTGGAATTTATCCATTATCATCTTATTTCGGTATAGAAAGTGATGAATTAAATTCAATCGAAAGTTTAGTTGAATCAAGATTAAGATTTGCTAAGGAAAAACAAGATAAAATCAAACTTGCTAATAAAAAGAAACGTGAAGAAAAAGCCTTGATAAATGATCCTATTAAAATAGTTGTGAGAGATAAAAGAATAATATTAAAACAAATAGCTAAATACGAAAACACAAAACTAACAATAGATAATCAACTTGTAAAACTTTATGAATTATTAAGTGAAATGGATGCTGCTGAAGAATTCATTAGTAATTCAGATGAAACAATTCAATCTTTATTAACTAATCCAATAAAGTGGAGAAATTATAAAGAATTAAATTATGTAAATAAAATGGAATCTTTCTTCTAAAAAATATTTTCAGAACTAAAAATTAAAGAGTTAATGCTCTTGTTTTTTACTATGCTTAAAAATAGAAAAATACCATCATTTCTAGACTTGAAACAATGGTATATTATTCTAATTATTAAATTTTATTAATTTGTCCACAAACTGTCCTTGACATTGGAACCAGTTTAAAATAAGGTTGAGTTTTTATATTTTTATTCATTTTTAATATGGAATTTGCTTCTATATTCTTTAGGAGATATTCCGGTATATTTACTGAATAATCTACTGAAATATAATGGGTTATCATATCCTGCAGCGTCTGCTATTTCAGTAATATTTTTGTTTGAAGACTCCAAATAATTTTTAGCTACGGAAATCCTTAATTGAACAATGTATTGCATAGGAGTAACTTTCATTAGTTCTTTAAAACAATGAATAAACCAGTTTTTACTAATAAGGTGTTCTTCGGCATATTGTTCAACACTTATTTGTTTATTATAATTCTCATTGAAATAATGTACAGCTCTTTCCACTTCATTCATTATATCATTACCTGATTTATGTCCTTCTTTTATATATCTATTAATCATTAATAAGACGTGACGTAATAATATTCTTAGTAATTCCTCATGATTTGCTCTTTTTAATTGTAGTTCTTGAATCATTTGATTATATAACCATTGGTAATCAGGAGAAACGCCTGTATAAAACACATTTTCTTCATGTGGTAATTCATAATGATCTAAATATTCTTGGACCTGAGAACCAGTAAAATGAACCCAATATACTTCGGTTTTATCAGCAGCATAATAATAATATACTTGAGGTTCACCAGGACGAAATAAAACCATGTTACCTTTTGTAACGATAGTTTCTTTACCATTTAAGTAAAAATGCCCTTTTCCGTGTGCTATATATAACAATTGGTAGTCATTTCTGCCTTCGGGATGTTCAGTTTTAATGATTGGAGTTGTATGAACCCTATAATAGCCACAGTTATTTATGCGTAAAGGAACTGACAAATCTTTTAGATTTGGGTTTTTATCTGCTGCATAAGCAACATTTATATACATATAAATCACCATCTCTTTCTATTAATATTATACACATTTTCAAAATAAAAATGAAGATATGAAAGTTATTTTGTGCATGTTTTCAATCTTTTTGTTTATTTTATTATAGTGTCGGAAATTGTATAATTTAGGTGTAAATATGAAAACGTTTACTGAAAATTATTATAATTTCATAAATGAAAAGGAGAAACAAAATATGGAAAAGAAGTATTTAAAATGGTATCACAAAATAGGCTATGGTTCTGGAGATATCGCAGGAAATGTTGTTTACGCATTTTTAACAGCATTCATAATGTTCTATTTAACTGACTCAATTGGGTTAGATATGGGTATTGTAGGAACATTGATGGCAATTTCAAAAATTTTTGATGGTGTGACAGATTTCTTCTTTGGAAATTTAATTGACCGTACAAAAACTAAAATGGGTAAAGCAAGACCTTGGATGATTTTTGCTTATATCGGTTGTGCAATTACTCTAGTAGCATGTTTTAGTGTTCCAACAACATGGGGAGAAACAGCACAATATATATTCTTCTTTATTGTATATACATTGTTAAACAGCGTATTCTTCACTGCAAATAATATTGCATATGCATCATTGACAGCTTTAATTACAAAAAACACTGAAGAACGAGTTCAATTAGGATCTTTTAGATTTATCTTTGCATTTGGAACAAGTTTATTAATTCAATATATCACTATTAAAGCAGTTGGCTGGTGTGGTGGTGGAGTAGATGGTTGGAGAACAATTGCAATCATCTATGCATTAATCGGATTAGCAGTAAATACAATTTCAGGATTATCTGTAAAAGAATTAAGTGAAACTGAAGAACAAAAAGATGAAAAAGAAGAAAAAATGTCTTTCTTAGAATCAGTAAAATTATTATTCTCAAATAAATATTATATTATCATTTGCTGTACATATTTATTCACTCAATTATATACAACAATGATCTCAATGGGTATTTATTATATGAAATATATTTTAGGTAATGAAGACCTATTCTCAACATTCTCATTATGGATTAATATCCCGTTAATAATTGGTTTATTAGTATCACCAATAATTATTAGAAAAATTGGTGGAATGTATAAAATCAACATTTGGAGTTATGTGCTTGCAACAATAGCTAGAGCTTTAGTAATAGTTGCAGCATACATGGGAAGTGTTCCATTAATGTTAGTATTCACAGCACTTGCATCTTTAGGAACTAGTCCACTTCAAGGCGATATGAATGCTTTAATTGCTTCATGTTCAGAACATACAACACTAAAAACAGGTAAAACAATTGATGGTATGATGTATTCTTGTTCATCATTAGGTATCAAAATTGGTAGTGGTATTGGTACAGCAATCTGTGGTTGGTTATTAGCAGCAGCAGGTTATGTTGAAAACGCCGCAACTCAAACTCCAGAAACAATTGGTATGTTACAATTCTTATATTTATGGGCACCAATGATTTTATGTGGATGTGTTACAGTGTTACTATATTTCTTAAAAGTAGAAAAGGCTAATAAGAAATTAGAAGAACAAAAAGTTTTAGAAGAAAAACAAAATTCAGATTTTATTTTTGAAGAATAGAAGGTATCCAATATGAAAGAATTAGAAAGCTTTAAAAGAATAGGAGTAACTCCTCATAGAAGTTATTATATCCCTTTTGCAGAAGATGATGTTGTTAAAACTAGATATGGTATTGTTGATAGAACTAAGAGTTCAAGATTTACATCATTAAATGGTGTATGGTATATCAAACAACATGCTCATTTAGATTTAGTAAATATAGATGAAGAACTAGAACAAATGATTCCAGTTCCATCTTGTGTACAAATGCATGGTTTTGATCAAATTCAATACATTAATACAAGATATCCATTCCCTGTAATGTTACCACATATTCCTTATGAAAATCCATGTTGGCATTATAGAAGAGAATTCGAAGTTAAAAAAGTAGCTAAAGAAAAATATTACTTAAACTTTGAAGGTGTAGATAGTGCATTCTATCTATATATAAATGGTAAGCAAGTTGGATATTCTCAAATTTCACATGCTACAAGTGAATTCGACATTACTAATTATGTTGTTGACGGAACAAACATAATAGATGTAGTTGTTTTAAAATGGTGTATTTCAACTTACTTAGAATGTCAAGATAAATTCAGATTTTCAGGAATCTTTAGAGATGTATATTTATTAACAAGACCTGAAAATCACATTACAGATTATAAAATTGAAACAACATTCAGTGGTAAGAATGGTATCTTAACATTCCACAACGAAAGTAAAGTTCAAGTTAGAATTGATATTGCTAGCCAAAGTCATATCGTATTACCAGAAAGTTCATTAGAAGTTAAAATCTTTAATGTTAATAAATGGAGTGCAGAAGAACCAAATCTTTATACATTATTAATTTCTGCTAATGGTGAAAAGATTGTTGAAAAAGTTGGCTTTAGAGAAATCACAATTGATGGTTGTGTATTTAAGATTAATGGTAAAGCAGTTAAATTAAAAGGTGTTAATCGTCATGATTTTAACTGTAAAACAGCAGCTACAGTAACACTTGCAAACTTAGTTGAAGACTTAGAATTAATGAAAGAACTTTGTGTAAATGCAGTTAGAACATCACATTATCCTAATATGCCAGAGTTCTATCAATTATGCGATTACTATGGAATCTATGTAATGGATGAAGCAGATTTAGAAATGCATGGAGCATGTACTAGAGATGGCAGATATGAAGTTGATTTATGGCAAGAATATGCCGAAAATCCAATCTTCACTGAAGGAATAACTGATAGACACACTGCCTTAGTAGAACGTGATAAAAACCGTCCTTCAGTAATCATCTGGTCTTTAGGTAATGAAAGCTCATTTGGTAAAGCATTCTTCCCAGGTGCTAATTATATTAAGAAAAGAGATAATACAAGACCAATTCACTATGAAGGTACACAATATACTGATCCAAAATACTATTATACAGAATTAGTAGATATGGTAAGTATGATGTATCCAAGTTTAGAAAAAATTCAAAAAGATGTATTAGATAATCCAAAAGAAACTAGACCATTTGTATTATGTGAATATACACATGCAATGGGTAACAGTTGTGGTGATATCGCAGCTTACTGGGATTTAATTTATAACAACGACCAAATGATGGGTGCATTCGTATGGGAATGGGCAGATCATGGCATTAAAACTAAAAAAGGTTTCTTATATGGTGGAGACTTTGAAGAAACAGAACATGATGGAAACTTCTGTGCAGATGGTTTATTAACACCAGATAGAAAAATTAAATCTAATGCTTTAGAAATGAAAGCAGTATATTCAGGAAAAACTAAATCACCAATTAAAGATATTAAGATTCCTGAAATTAAGGTAAATACAAACAATATTGAAATTAAAGTAAATGAAAGAACAGCAGAAATTACTTCAATCTTAGCAGATGGTAAAGAAATGTTAGTATCACCTATTACATTTAATATCACTAGATATATTGATAATGATCGTGATTTACTTCCTAAGTTAAATGGTAGATATCATTTACCATCATGTAAACCATATGTATATGATTGTAAAAAGTTAGAAAATGGTTATGAATTTGAAACTGTATTAGCAGCTAACTGTTTAATGCCAGCAGTACACTTTAATATTAAATATGAAGTAGTTAAAAATGAATTACAAGTAACAGTTGATTATAAGATTGCTGATTATATTGAAAACTTACCAAGATTTGGTTTCGAATTTGCAATCGCTAAATCATATAACATGTTCTCATATATTGGTTATGGACCAACAGAGAGTTACATTGACAAACATGTAGCAACTGAATATGGATATTATGAATCAACTGCTGAAGAAAACTATGATATGAATTATATGAGACCACAAGAATCAGGAAGTCATTATGCAAGTAAATATTTAAATATTCACAATGCATTTGCACTTACTGCTGATAAGAACTTCTCATTCTCAGTTAATCCATATACAACAAAACAATTAAGAGAATCATTACATACTTTTGAACTTCAAGAAAATAACTTCGTAAATGTATGTATAGACTTAGCTATGAGAGGTTTAGGTTCTAAATCTTGTGGACCTGATTTAGCAGAAGAATACGAAATTCCTAGAGAATTTTCTAATAAATTTTATTTCAAATTTTAAACTTAAATTAGTTTATATAATATAATTTATATAATATAAATTTTAATTAGAATAAGATTTATTTAGGAACAAAAAGACATTAAAGGGGATTAAAAAAAGGTGATTAAGTTCACCTTTTTCGTCTCTATTAAGCTGTAATTAAAATACCTATTTCAGTTAGTTTATTTTTAATTCGTTCAAATGCTTGCTCATTTGGTACTTCAATTGTATGTATATGAATTCCTTGGGTAAGAAGTGATAGAGGGTTAGAGTTTGTTTCGTTTAATTTAATAACAAATTCATCAGCTTCATAACGTGAACAAATATTTAGTTCAACTGAAATTTTACCATATAATTGATGTTCTACAATTACATCTAATATTTTACCACCATTATCTACAACGGCATAAAACTCATCATTAACTTCATTTTTATTATGTTTTACAACAATTCTTTTAATTAAGTCTGTATTGATAATGTTTAATTTATATCCTTTATTATCAGCAGTAATTGAATAACCAACAGCACGTAAAAGTGCAATATCTGCAACAATAATTTGTCGTGTAACAGAGAATTTATTAGCTAATGTTGTAGCACTAATAGATGAGTCATTATCTTGTAACATGTTTAGTATAAGATTTCTTCTTTCTTCGCTTTTCATTTATAAATTCTCCCTTCACATTTTGAGATATTAAAGAATTTTGAAATAGGTTAATTTAACTGCAAATATAAATTTACAAGTTTTGAAATAAATGAATTAGGGTTTAGAACAAAGAAAAATATTGAAGAATTTCTAGTTAAAATTGCAGTAAAAATTCAATAATTTTATGAGTATCCATATCTATATGGATATTTTTTGTTTTACAAGGATGTTTGTTGAGTACACATGGAAAATATTATATAATAAATATAGATAAATCCTAAGTTTATGAGGAGGTTATATTATGAGTAAAATTAATAAAATCCAACAAGCTATAAAAGAATTAGAAGGTGGAGGATTCCAAAAGTTATTTGATGCATATTTATTTAAGAAATATAATTTCAGCAATTTACAAACATTAGGTGTGCAAGTAGGAACAAATAAACCAACAAAAGGGATACCAGATTCCTATGTTGTTCTAGAAAATGGAAATTATATTTTAATAATGTATGGTTCTTGGCAAAGTAATTCATATCAAAAAATAAAAGATGATATTTCATCTTGTTTTAATAAGTCAAAGTTAAAGCTTGCTGATTCAAAAATTCAAAAGATAATTTGCGGTCATTCTTCTACAAATATAAAAATTGATGATATTGAAGAACTGAAAACACTTTTTTCAGGTGTTGATATTGAATTGATTGGTATTGATACTTTATCTCATGATTTGCTATTAAATTATCAAATGTTAGCAAAAACCTACTTAAACATTGAAGTTGATACAGGCCAAATTCTAAGTGTTGATGATTTTATAGATTCTTACGATAAAAATAAAACTAGCGCTCCTTTAAAGATGGATTTCTTGTTCCGTGATGAAGAACAAGAAAAAATATATCAGTCTATAAATAATAACCCTGTTTTAATTGTTACTGGTCCATCTGGAGTGGGAAAAACACGTCTTGTGTTAGAAGTTTGCAGAAGATTTGAAAGGGAAGGTTGGCAAATATTATGTATTAAAAATAACGGAGCACATCTTTACACAGATCTAGGATATTATTTATCAGATGCAGATAATTGTATTTTATTTATAGATGATGCAAATCAAACAATTAATTTAGAATTTATATTAGATTATATTATAAATAAAGATAAAAATATAAGAGTAATAATGACGGTTAGGGATTATGCAAAATCAAGAGTTAGACAAGTTGTTAATAGCTTTTTTTTAGCAAACGAATTGGGAATATCTCCTTTAAAAAACGAACAAATAAAAGATATTTTAGAATTGAATTTTAATATTAAAAATGAACACTATATAAATGCGATTATAAGAATAGCTAAAGGTAATCCAAGATTAGCAGTTTTGGCTGCTAAAGTTTCTTTGGAAGATGGATATGTAGCATTGCAAAATGCAGTTAATATTTTCTCGCATTATTATGGTAATATAATTGAAAAATTAGAAATATCACATTCTCAGCTAATTGTTCTTTTTGTTGTTTCTCTGATAGGCCCTATAAAATTCACTGATAACCCATATGTTATAGAAATATTGAATATTTTTAATATAAAAATTGATGATTTTGTTGAAATATGTCTAGAGTTACATGCTAAAGAACTTGTAGATATTTTTGAAGATAATATAGTGAAAATTAGTGATCAAAGTTTATCAAATTTTATTGTTGAATATTTTTTGTATGAAAAAAAGCACATTAAACTTAGTAAGTTATTAGATGTTACATTTCCTAAATTTAGAAATAAAATAATTTATAACCTAAAAATGATGCTTGAATTATTTTATTCAGATGATTTACATAATTACTTATCTTATGAAATTAATGAAAGTTGGGAATCAGCTTCAAACGATGTTCAAAATGATTATTTACATTGCTTTTATTACTTTAATTTGGAAAAAACATTAACATTAATTTACGAACGAATTACAGGAGAATATGAATGTAATTTGGATATATCTCAATTAGATTTTTATAGTAAGAAAAATTATCAATCTATTACTAATAGTAATATCGAATTACTGAGTGGATTAAAGTATTCAGAATTTTATAAGGAAGCTATTGAATTATTAATGTTATATTTTAAAAAGAGACCAGATTTATTTATGGAGTTTTATTTTGCTTTGACAGTAAATTTCGGATTTGATAAAAATTCTTCCAAATATAATTTTAAAAGAGAATATGAGATGTTAGAGTATTTGTGGGAATGTACAAAAAATGGAAGTGAAGTGAATGAATCGCTATTATTCGTTCATGTTTCAGCAGAATTTCTTAAATGCAGTGTTCATAGGACAGAGCCTGGTGAAAGCAATCGTACATTTAATCTTGTCACTATTAATTTTAAATTAGATGATGGTTTAAAAGATATCAGAAAATTCATATATGAAAAACTTGGTTATTTATATTTACAAGGTATTTATACAAAAGAAATTGATAAAATTCTTTTATCATATCATTGGGATGGTATATCTGACGATGATTCAAAAGAATTTTTTGAATATGATATTGAACAGATTGAATGTCATATATTTAATCGCATTAAAGCTTTGTCTTTTAAGCAATGTTACATTCTGTATAAACTTAGCAAAATCAGCAAAGCTTTTGGATTAACTAAAACTAGTTTATGTAATCATTTTGCGAATAACAAAGAATTTATTATTTATGAAACATTATCTCGTAATCATTTTAAAGGTTCATCTTATGAAGAAGATAATGTTAGAAAGAAAGAAGAAATTACAAAATTAATAGAAAAGTATAATTTGAATGATTACGATAAACTTTTTGAACTATGTAAAAATATCGCAGCAGAAGTAGAAAACACTTGGGAATTAGAAAATAGTTTAATGATTTTATTTGAAATTAAGGAAGTTAATCATGCTGAATATCTAGAAATATTAGATTTATATTTAAAAAACGGAGCACCTTTGTGCAATAATCCATATAGAATTATTAGGTTTTTATTTAAATGCTTATCAGTAAAAGATATAAAAGAACTTGTTGAAAAGTATGATTTTCAAAGCAAAAGTAAATGGTTAAGTATTTTGTGGGAAATTATTCCAGAAGAAAAAATAGATATAAACGTTACTAGTTTATTTGAGGATTATATAAAAAATGAATGTACAAATATTATTCCATCTTTTCCTGAAATGATAACTTTTGAAAAATTCAATAAACTAGATAATGAAATTATTGTTTTGGTTTCTGAAAAATTAAAATCATGCACTAAAGATAATGCTTGGGTTTTAAGAAACTTTTTTGGTCATGGAATGACTTGTAAAGAAACTGAGAAAATAATATCTATATATTCTGATAATCTAGAACAATTAGAAGAGTTATATATTTTAGCGTTAGACGAACATTTTGATTATAAAGGTTTGCTATTAATTAAAATAATTGAAAAGGATAAATCATTTTGGGAAAAATATACAGATGTGATAAGCAATCTGGAAAATAAAGTAAAATATGATATGAGTGTTTTTGAAACGATATGGATACAAGAAGACTATAATTATTTTATTGATGTATTGTTTAAAAAGAAGGTTGAAGATAATCCTTTTTATAGTATCAGTATGGATGCCAAATATATCTTTGCAAGTAGAAATGATACGAAAAATATAGAAGATAAAAAAATAAATTGGATTAAAAACTATATTGAAAAAAATAATGAAGATGTTTCTAAAATGAAACGAATTTTTGGTGTTATTGATTGTGTGTTTAGAAAACATAAAATGGATTTTATTTTGTTGTATTTAAACTTTAATTCTAATTGTGATGACTTTATACAAATATATTTGTTTCACGGTTATAATTCTTGGTCTGGAAGCGAAATACCTTTAATTGACGAGAAAATTAATTTCTTATTAGCATTAGAACAAGAAATCAAGGGTGTAAAATTTTTGAAACATAAATTTTATTTAAAAGAAGAAATCAAAAAATTGCAAGAATATAAAAAGAAAGTGAAAATGCAAGAGTATATTGAAAATGAAGATATTATATAATTTCACTTTAACTAAGGATGCTGTAAGTGTGAACATGTCTTTATATACGAAAAAACAGTATTAATAAACCTTGGTTTAGTGCATAAAGATATTTTATAATATACGTGTTCTAGACATGTAGAAAGTGTTTGTTGTTTAGAATTAAAGAAGTAAATAATATTCATCATGTAGTTGTTTAAACTTAAATAACAGAAATTATCTAAATTCATCTAACAAAAATAAAGTTTAATAAATCTACCTTCGTGGTAGGTTTTTTTGTTTTATTTGGCTATAACAATAAATACTTCACCTCCCATTAAAGCATTTTATATCAAAAAAAGTAAATTAATATATGATATACTTTTTATGGTGATGAGGATATGGACACATATAGTATATTAGAAAAAACTATTAAGTTAATAGAAGATAATTTAGATAATCAAGAACTGAACATTTCCTTTTTATCTAACAATGTGTTTGTTAGTCCCTATCATTTGCAACGAGTTTTTTACACATTATTTGGTAAAACTATTGGTTCATATATAAGAGAAAGACGTTTAACTGAAGCAGGAACGGATATTAAAAACGGCGAAAAAGTCTCATTTGTAGCTTTTAAATATGGATATGAATCACAAGAGTCGTTTACGAGGGCTTTAAAAAAATTTCATGGTGTAAATCCTGGAGTAGCAAAAAAAGGTATTATCATATCATGTTTACCAGCAATAAATATGAAAAATATTAAAGAAGGAGAGTTTAATATGGATATTAAAATAGAAAAAGAAAAGGCATTTAGTATTATTGTAATAACTAAAAAATTTACTGAAGAAACATCTTTTGAAAATGTTCCTAAGTTTTGGGATGAATACTATGAAAAAGGTTATCAAAAAGTAGTGCCACCTATGCTTGGTATTTGTATTAACAATAACGAAAGTTTGGAGTTTGAATATGGAATAGGTAGTTTAGAAGAGTATTTTAATGAAACACCTGAAGGATTCAAGCAAATAAATATACCTGAACATTTATGGGGAAAGTTTTATACTAAAGGAAAAATGCCGGCAGCAATTCAAAAATTATGGAAAGAAGTTGTTGATTGGGTACACAATAGTGAGTATGAAATAGCAACTAATTATGATTTTGAGTGTTATTCAGAAGGAGATAGCGATAGTGATGATTATGTAAGTGGAATTTGGGTAGCTTTAAAAATAAAAATAAATATGTAACAAATTTAAAAAAACAAATTTAAAATATGGACTCTCATCGAAACACGACATAATATCGTTGGGTGAACTTAGACAATCATCGTTACATGAAATTAGACAATTTCATCACTATAAGAAATGAATTCAGTTGTATACAAAATGTAGACAACTGTTTTTTTATTTCTTAAAATTTTATAAAAACAACAACTAGATGAAATAATCTTTTTTTTAAAGTGTATGCGATTTTGATATTTTGTTCTTCTAAAAGATATTGTTTTGTACTATAATATTGTTATTCAACTAATGGTTGTGTAAAATACAACTAATAAGTTATTAAAACAACTACTAGTCGGTTAAAAAAGATTTGAAATAATTATAAAATGAAGATATAAAAACGGAGGAAATAAACATGAAAGAAACATTTGGACAAAGAATTGCAAGACTTAGAAAGAATCTAGGACTTAAACAAGATGATATTGCCGAAAAGGTAAATATTAGTGCGCAAGCGGTTAGTAAATGGGAAAATGATTTATCAGCTCCTGATATATCTACACTTCCAATACTTGCTGATATATTAAATGTATCATTAGATGAATTATTAGGAAGAGAAGTTGAACAAACTAAAATTATTCCTGAAGAAGAACGTAAAGACATTAATTCAATGTTATTAAAGATGAATATACTTAGCGCTGATGGAGATAAAGTAAAAGTTAATATTCCACTATCTATTATTAAATTATGTATAGATGCAGGAATGGAACTTCCTAATATTAATGGTAAAGATTCATTAAAAAACATAGACTTTAATCAAGTGTTTATGTTAATTAATGCTGGTGTTATCGGCAAACTTGTTGAAGTAGAATCAGCTGATGGTGACACAGTATCTATTACAGTAGAATAATATGAAAATACATATTAAATCAAATGATGGTTATGGAATAAAACTTTGGTTTCCTACATCATTATTGAAATCAAAATTTATATTAAGGATTTTAAAAAAACATGGTGGAATAGATATTGAACCATTGATGAATTTATTACCAAAAATAAATAAAACATTGAAAACATATATAAAACAACACGGACATTTTACTTTAGTTGATGTTAGAAGTTCTGACGGAGATAAAGTAATTATAAAAGTTTAACAAAAGTTATTAAATAGAACTTTAAGTAACTTGATGTTTATAAATATTAAGTAAAAAGAAATTTTAGAAGATAAATACTTCGAACTCCTTAATGAAGTGTTTAAAGTATTTTTGGAGGCGAAATAAATGAATAAACCGGTTAAATCTTATATATACAAAGGCAATATTTTTAATTTTATTGTTTTGACTTTTACATCTTTATTTCAAACAGCAGCATTAATTATAATTTCGTTAATGTTAGAAAAGATAATGGCTATTGCGACTGCTAAAGATTTAGAGGCTTTATATGAACAAGGAATAATGTTCTTAGTATTATTTGGATTGAGTGTTTTAATGTATATGCTTATAACATATTTAAAACCTAAATATCAAAAGAAAGCTATCACACAATATAAAAATAACATATATACTCATATATTAGATAAAAACATCGCTAATTTTAACAAACACAATACCTCTACATATATCTCAGCCTTAACTAATGATGTTACTAAAATAGAAGAAGATTATTTGTTTTCAGCTTTTGATTTGATAACAAATATTACATTATTTATATGTACTATAGTTGTAATGCTTATTTATAGTCCATTATTAACTTTATCTGGTATTATTTTGTCGTTACTTCCTTTTATAGGTGCCATTGTAGTGGGTGGAAAACTGGCTTTTCATGAAAAAGAAATTAGTGATCAAAACGCAAGTTTTATGCATTTTATAAAAGATAACTTAATTGGTTTTTCAACTATAAAAGTTTTTAAATCAGAAGAAAAGATTAAAGAATTATTTATTAAAAATAACAATGTGTTAGAAAGTAAAAAAGCTAGTAAGACAAAAACACTAGCGTTAATGGAGATGGTTCAAACAGTATTGAGCTTAGTATCTCAATTTGGTGTATTCTTTATTGGTGCTTATATTTCTATAAAAACAGGAGATATTGCACCATCTGTAATATTACTATTTGTTCAATTAATGAATTATATTATTAGTCCACTTATGCAAATTCCATCATCACTATCAAAAAGATTAGCTTGTAAGCCTCTTTTTGAAAAGATTAGTGAAATAATCCAAAAAGAAAGTGATAATACTCAAGGTGAGGCGATTGATAATATTGATGAAATAACAATATCTAATCTTAGATTTATGTATGATGATAAAGTTATATTAAATGATATTACTCATAAATTTGAAAGAAATAAAGCTTATGCAATTGTAGGAACTAGTGGTTCAGGAAAGACTACGTTAATAAATCTATTGTTGGGGAAATATAATAATTATTCTGGAAACATACATTATAACAATACTGAATTAAGAGAAATATCTATAGATTCTTTATTTGAGGTATCATCATTTGTAGAACAAAATGTATTTGTTTTTGATGATTCAATTATAAATAATATTACAATGTATTCAAATGTTGAAGATGAGTTATTAAATGAAGCAATTAATAAATCAGGTTTAGCTAAATTAATCGAAGAAAAAGGACCTGATTATCATTGTGGAGAAAATGGATGTAATTTAAGTGGTGGTGAAAAACAAAGAATAAGTATTGCAAGAGCTTTGGTAAAAAAATCTCAACTATTATTACTTGATGAAGCAACAAGTGCTTTAGATAACGAAACGTCTTCGTCTATAACTAATAATTTATTACAAATAGATAATACAACAAAAATAATGATTACTCATAGATTAGACGAAGAAATGTTAAGTAAATTTGATGAAATAATTGTTATGAAAAATGGTAATATCGTTGAGTTTGGAACATATAAGGAGTTAATTGATAAAAACGCAACATTTAAGTCGTTAGTTGAGCTTAATTAATACATAAAATAATTAGAATTTGCAAAAATTATAGACAAATAAATAAAATAAGATACATATGATTTAAGGTGTACATAGATTCAATACTTTATAAGAAAAGTGTGTTATACCAGTAAATATCGGATAACAGTGAATAATAATTTTCCATACCATCTGTTTATATTATGTGATTAATCGTTCTTGCGAATATATGATATATCAATCTGTTAATTATGCAACCATCTAGGTGTTATTTTAGGTAATAGATGAGATAAAATTTGGTCATATGTTAATTATTATATAGCGACCAGTTTTCTCGATGTTAATTATTAAAGTATCCTACATGTAGAAAGTGTTTGTTATTTAGAATTGAAGAAGTAAATAATATTTATTAATATAAGAAACGAATTCAGTTGCATACAAATTGTAGGCAACTGATTTTTTATTATATAATATTTTTGTGGTTTTTATATGCATGGAAAGGTTATAATTTTGATTTTATACATAATTTTGAAGAAAATGATTATAAGACTAGGAAACTATTCATCTAGAACAAAAAGTGTTTACTTAACTGAAGAAGGCATACTAAAAGCAAAAGAATTATTAGAAAAATATAATGTTAAAGAGTTATAGATATAATTTTTCATGGGCTTTCTGATACACGTTGAAAGTGTTTGTTAGAAGTAAATAATATTTTAAATTAGAATTTATAGTTCTCTTATAAAGAGATATAGTTCTAGTGCAAATTATGCATTAATTATATTATAATATAGGTGTAATTGTGAGGAGGTTGATTCTATATGAAAAGAACTTGTGCTTTGTTTATACTTTTTCTTGGTATATTATTGTTTTTAACATCTTGCGATCGTTCTTGGATTATAAACGTAGATGGTTATATACTTCATAAAACTGATGATAAATATTATATTGCACAACTACCTGAAACAGTAAGAACTGAAAGTATATATGAAGTGCCAACCCAAATTGGTGAATATGAAATCTATGGATTTGGTTCAGATAGATCGCTAGGTATGTGGGGTGGTACAGAAAACATTAATTTTGGTTTTATTAGAAAAATTGTTATAAAAAGTCACATTAAGTCAGTTTGTTTATTAACCTCTAATTATTTGTTATTTGAAACAGAACAACCTATATCAGAAATAAAATGGCATTGTTATATTGATGGTTACACAAATTATTATTTTTTATCGCCGAAAGAAAATATCGATGTTAATTATATAGATAAATCAGACTGTTATGATGGTATTATTTATGAGATTAAAGATGATGGAAATTATCAAGTTTTATTTAATTATTCTAAGGAATTTACAATTCATAATGAACATAAAAATACTATTGTTGATGAAATTGGGGAATATGCTTTTTCTAATTCTAATATTAAAGAAATAACTATTCCTGCTAATATTTCTATAATTAGTGATTGTGCATTTAGAGATTCTTTATTAGAAAATGTTGTATTTAATGAAAATATAGTTAAAATTGGAAAATATGCTTTTGATAATTGTCAATTGAAAGAATTAAATCTACCAAATGTAGAATTAGAAATAGGAAACGGTGCTTTTAAAGGAAATGATATTAAAGAAATAGTTATTCCAGAAAATATTTTATCTTTAGGAAAAGAAGTTTTTCAAAATAACGACATTGAAAATTTCAAATTTGAAAGTCATAATATTACCGAAATTCCGGATTTTATGTTTTACAGTTGTCCATTAACTGGTAATTTAGATTATGGGGAATACATAACTTCAATAGGGGATAATGCATTAAGCTATAGTAAAAGGTATGAATTGATTATTCCTGATACAATTTTATATTTTGGTGATTTAAAATATTGTGATAATTTAAAAACACTACATTTACCTAATGATAAAATTAGCATTGGAATATTTAAAGATTTGGAGAGTTTAGAGGAGTTACATTTAGGTGGGGCTAAGGATTTGCGTAGTCTTGAGCAAATGAAATCAGTAGACAACCTAAGACTTATTACTGTAAGTGATGATAATCAATATTTATATACAAAAGATGGTATTTTATATGATAAAAAAACAGATGCAATAATAAAATGCCCTCCTAAATTAGAAATTGAAAAAATTGAAATAAATGTAAATCCATACAAATATGCTTTTTCTAATAATATTTATATTAAAGAAGCAGTTGTTAACTGTGAATTACCAGAAGGTTTATTTTCTAAATGTAGTAGTTTAGAAAAAGTGCAATTAAATAATTCTATTAAAATTATTCCTAGAGTTACGTTTTTTGCATGTGATAGTTTAAAAGAGATAAATTTAAATAATGTTGTTGAAGTTGGTGATCATGCATTTTATAGCTGTGAATCACTAAATAAGGTTGATTTATCTAATTGTGAAATAGTTAATGAAAGTGCCTTTGAACAATGTAATTTACATGAAGTGATTTTCACTTCTAAAATAAAAGAAATTAAAGAGGACGCGTTTATGAGTAATAAAAATTTGAAAAAATGTAATTATTTTAATGCGACAGTTGATAAATATGCATTTTATGATACACCAATATATAAAAAATACAAATAAATTCCTGGTTATAAAGTAGTTGTTGTCTATTTCTTTTCTTAGTATACGAGGAGACATTTGAGAGTAATATTATTAAGTTTTATAGATTAAATAATAACGGTATAGAGGTTGCATACAAAAGTATGCAGCTTTTTCTTTTTGAATGAAAAAAGAAGGAGAATGTTAACTCCTTCAAAAACTAAATTATTTAAAGTAATAAATTTATTGTTTTAATTTATATCAGTTAGTATAACTAATGATGATAAAAAATACTTAAAGATAACAAGGAATAATATATGTTACTAATTAGGTTTATTTTCTTTGTTAAATCTTCATGATAGAAAGAGTTGAATTACTAACCTATTAAATAAGTTGATAATTTGCTACAATAATTATTTTTAAATTAAATTCTATTTAATTTATTATAAAAAAATGTTAAAATAGAGAGGAAAAGAAAATTTATATAAAGGAGTTTTACTTAATGAAAAAATATATTGGTTATGTTTTATTATTTTTATGTTCTTTATTATTAATTTCTTGTGAAAATGAAGAAGAAGTTATAATTCCGAAAGAGGATGTAGACTTAGTTACAGAAAGTGACTCTTTATATGTTGCTAAAGTAGAAAACTTAGATGACGATTTTATTATGGGAATGGATGCATCTAGTGTACTATCTTTAGAAGCAAGTGGAGTTAAATATTATGATTATGAAGGTAATGAAACTGATGTTTTTAAAACATTAGCGCAAAGTGGTATAAATTATATTCGTGTTAGGGTTTGGAATAATCCATTTGATTCTAACGGTAATGGATATGGTGGCGGAAACTGTACTATTGATACAGCTTTAGAGATTGGTAAAAGGGCTACTAAATATGGCATGAAATTATTAGTTAATTTCCATTATTCAGATTTCTGGGCAGACCCAGCTAAACAAATGGTACCAAAGGCATGGAAAGATTTAAGTATTGATGATAAGTGTAATGCTTTATATGATTATACTTTAGAATCTTTACAAAAACTTAAAAATGCTGGTGTAGATGTTGGTATGGTGCAAATTGGGAATGAAACTAATGGTGCTATGGCTGGTGAAGTTAGATGGGGTAATATAAATCGTCTACTTCGTCAAGGGTCTAAAGCTATTAGACAAGTATATCCTAATGCTTTAATTGCGGTTCATTTTGCTAATCCTGAAAAAGCAGGGAGTTATGCAGATTATGCTGCATATTTAGCAAATAGTAATATTGATTATGATGTGTTTGCTTCATCATATTACCCTTATTGGCATGGAACATTAGATAATTTAGTTAATGTTTTAAATGATGTTACTGAAAAGTATGGTAAAAAGACAATGGTCATGGAAACATCATACGCATATACAAGTCTAGATACTGACTTTTCAGCTAATACGATTTCTGATGGTGGAGCTATTACAAAAGATTATCCTTTTACTATCCAAGGTCAAGCCAACTCAGTTAGAAATATTATTGATACTGTTGCTAATAAATTATCTAACGGTATTGGTGTTTGTTATTGGGAAGGTACATGGATTACTGTTGGTACAAATTCCTGGGAAGAAAATTCTATGAAATGGGAAAAATATGGTTCTGGATGGGCTTCAAGTTATGCGGTAGAATATGATCCAAAAGATGCTGGTGCTTATTATGGTGGTTGTGCTGTTGATAACCAAGCTTTATTTGATAGTGTAGGAAGACCATTAGAATCTTTAAAAGTATTTAATTTAGTTAAAAATGGTAATGTTGTTGATGTTAAACCTGATGCTATTGCTGATACTAATATTATTTGTGATTTAAATGGTACTATTACACTACCTGATACAGTAAGTGCTGTTATGAATGATAATAGTAAAGAAACACTTCCTGTAGAATGGAAATATTATCAAGTTACAGATGAAAACTATAACACTACTAAATTTGATACTGTCGATTTTAATGCTTTTAAAACTGGTGGAGTTAAGAAGTATGATATAGTTGGTATTGCTGGTGGAATGGAAGCTCATTGCTATTTATCAATGGTTGAATATAATTTCTTAACTAATTATAGTTTTGAAGATGATACTGATGGAACAAAGGTTCCAACGGGATGGAGTCTAAATGAAGTTGGAAGTGCTAATCAGTTATATGTAGAACAAAAAGCTACTGACTCATTAACGGGTACTGGTCATATGCATTACTGGAGTTCTGGTAGCAATAGTGTTGAATTTTATTTAGAACAATCTGTATCTAATTTAAAAGCTGGAAATTATAAATTTGCTATTTCAATTATGGGTGGAGATTCAGGAGAATACACTTGTTATGCATATGCAAAAATAAATGGTGAAGTAGTTAACACTGCTAATTTACAAATCACATCATATGGTGCATGGTCTACTGGATTAATTGAGAATATCAAAATTAATACTGGTGATACATTAGTAGTTGGAATTTATGTTAAATGCGCTGGCGCTGGTAATGGTGCTTGGGGTAAAATAGATGACGGATTATTAAATTCTATGAATTAAAAGGAGAAGATTATGAAAAGAATTTTTTTAATATTGATTTTATTATTGTGTTCTTTAATTTTAGTTGCTTGTAACGAACAAGAACAAGAAGAAGAAAACAAAGGTGAGTATGTAATTATGGATAGTAATTTAGAAGTTAAAAATCAAACTGATGATAATTATAGAGTATTTTATGAAATATTCTCTGGTTCATTTTCAGATGCTAATGGTGATGGTAAAGGTGATTTACAAGGTATTATCAATCGTTTAGATTATTTAAATGATGGAGATCCAAATTCAGGAAAGAGTTTAGGTATTGAAGGTATATGGTTAACACCTATCTTTAAATCTCCAAGTTATCATAGATATGATGTGACAGATTATTATCAAATAGATCCTGCCTTAGGAACTATGGATGATTTGAAAGTATTAATTGATGAATGTCATAAACGTGATATTAAATTAATTTTAGACTTAGTAATTAATCATACAGGTAAAGATAATTCTTGGTTTATTAAATTTAAAATTGCTCATGAAAATAATAATACAGAAGATAAATACTATGATTATTACACATATTTTAAACAAGGTGATACTAAACCAAATGGTACATTCTCTCCAGTAGGTAAATCTGATTCATATTATGAATGTAATTTCTCTACAGATATGCCTGAATTAAACTTTGATAATGAAGAGGTTCGTCAAGAAGTTTTAAAGATTGCTAAATACTATTTAGATATGGGTATTGATGGATTTAGATTTGATGCTGCTAAATATATTTATTTTGGAAATGATAAAAAAAGTGGAGAATTCTGGAATTGGTATATTTCAGAGCTTAAGAAAATTAATCCAGATGTTTATATCGTAGGAGAAGTTTGGGATAATGATAGTACAGTTGATGTTTATCAACAAAATGGTCTAAATTGTTTTAACTTTAATCTTTCTGAAGTAAATGGTTATATTTCTAGTACAGCTAAAGGTAAAACAGCTGTTTCTACTTATACAAATTATATTGAAAATTACTTAAATAAAATAAAAGGTTATAATAATGATGGTATCCTACATCAATTTATCTCTAACCATGATATGGATAGATCAGCTGGTTATCTTACACCAGCTTCTGGTGAGGGACAAATGGCCGCAAGTATTTATCTACTTTCACCTGGTTCACCATTTATTTATTATGGAGAAGAAATTGGTATTAAAGGTATTAGAGGTGGATACAGTACTGATGCAAATAGAAGATTAGCTATGTTATGGGGAGATGGTGATACTGTAAAAGATCCATTTGAAGCAACATATAAACCAGCTAATCAAATTAATGGAACAGTTGCTACACACATTGTAGATAAAACTAGTTTATATAATCACTACAAAAAATTAATTATGATTCGTAAAGCTTATCCAGAAATTGCTAGAGGTGAATTTGTTTCATTAGATCTTGATACATCAAAAGTTGGTGGATTTATCTCTACATATAATGGAAGTAGTGTATGTGTCCTACATAACACTTCAAAAGAAGCAATCACTGTTGATTTATCAACAATAGATGCAAAAACATTTAATACATTATGTGTTTATGTTGGATTAAATGATGCTAAGTTAGATGGAACAAGTTTAACTATTGGTGGACAAACAAGTGTTGTTTTAAAATAAATTTAGGTAAAATAAAAAAAGTCTTCGGTTGAAGACTTTTTCTTTTTAACGTTTATTAGTAAATTAAATTTAATTCTGTTTCTGGATTGAAGAAGTGCATTACTTTACCTTCGAATGTAACATATAAGCTACTTCCAGCTGATAATGCGTGTCTTTCTTCAGCTGTTAAGTCCATAGTTTGAACGATAACAATTAGTTTTGAACCATCAGGTGCACTAACGTGTAAGTGTAATTCACTACCCATCATTTCTTTTACTAAGATCTTGCATTCAATTGCATTTTTACTATCTTTAACTAATGAAATATGTTCAGGTCTAACACCTAAGATAATATCTCCTGCAGGAACTGATTTTTCTTTTAATAATTGACCTTTTTCACCTAAAACAGGTAAATCTTGTCCGAATGCATTAACATAAGGATTTCCGTCAATATATTTTAATTGTGCAGCAAATGTATTCATTTTAGGAGCACCGATGAATTCAGCTACAAATAAGTTTGCAGGACGGTCAAATACTTCTTCAGGACTACCAACTTGTTTGATAAATCCATCTTTCATAATTACAATACGATCACCTAAAGTCATAGCTTCAGTTTGGTCATGTGTAACATAGATAAATGTTGAATTAATTTTTTCTCTTAATAAAATAATTTCAGCACGCATTTGGTTACGTAATTTAGCGTCTAAGTTAGATAATGGTTCGTCCATTAAGAATACTTTAGAATCTCTTACCATTGCACGTCCGATAGCAACACGTTGACGTTGACCACCAGATAAAGCACGTGGCTTACGTAATAATAATTCAGTAATACCTAAAATTTCAGCAGCAGAAGTAACTTTTTCATAAATAACTTCTTCGCTTAATTTAGGTCTAACTAATCTTAATGCAAATGCCATATTTTCATAAACTGTTAGATGAGGATATAACGCATAGTTTTGGAATACCATTGCGATACCTCTGTCTTTTGGTTGTAAATCATTTACAACTTGCCCATCGATTTCTAATGTTCCTTCACTGATTTCTTCTAAACCAGCAATCATACGTAAAGTAGTAGATTTACCACATCCAGAAGGTCCAACAAATACGATGAACTCTTTGTCTGCAACATCAAGATTGAAGTCTTGAACTGCAACGACTTTGTTATCATATACTTTTTTAACGTTTGTTAATTTTAATGTCGCCATAATAATCTCCTATCCTTTAACTGCTCCACCAGTTACACCTTCTACGTAGTAACGTTGTAAGAACATAAATAATAATGTAATTGGAATTGCTGTAATTACACCACCAGCACAGAATACTGTGTAGTTAGCATCAAGTGATTTTGGTGTACTGATTAACATTTGTAAACCAGCAGCAACGTTCATACCACCACTTGAACCGTGAGCGATATATTTTGCAAACATAAAGTCACCCCAAGGTGCCATAAATGCTGTTAAAATTGTGTAAATAACAATTGGTTTAGCAAGTGGCATGATAACTTTATAGAATACTTGGAATCTTGTTGCTCCATCAACTCGTGCAGCCTCATCAAGTGACTTAGGAATTGTATCGAAGAAACCTTTTGATACATAATATCCCATACCACTACTTGCACAATATACTAAGATTAAACCAGGAACTGAGTTAGGACCAGTTAAGTTTAACCATGATAATACGCGGTAAAGTAAAATCATACCTAAGAATCCTGGGAACATACCTAATACTAGAACTAAGTTCATGAAAAGTTTACGTCCTTTAAATCTTAGTCTTGATAATGCATAACTTACAGATAATGTAATAACAGTTTGTAACACAGCACAAGCTAATCCGATTATTAATGTGTTAGTAAACCATTTTGGGAAGTCTGTTTCAGTAAATAATCTTACATAGTTATCAATTCCCCATTGTTGAGGTATTACATAACCAATAGGCATTGTTGATTCACATCTAAATGATTCTAATGTAATAAATACAAATGGTATTAACCATACAATACTCATTGTAATTAATACTATATAAATAATTGTATCAACTAAACGATTTTTGGCTTTCATACCCATATGTTTTTTCATTGTTAAATTTTCCATTATGAATAGTCCTCCTCGTTCTTAGTTGATGGCATTACATTGTAAACGATTAATGAGATAACTGATACAACAATGAAAATCATAATACCAATTACTGAAGCTAGTTTGTAGTTTGCTTCAGCACCTGTAGTAATTTTAAATAACCATGTAATTAATAAGTCTGTATCACCAGCAGTACCACCTGTAGTTAAGTAGTTAGGGTTTGTAGGCCCACCACCAGTTAATAAGAAGATAACGTTAAAGTTATTTAGGTTACCAATAAAGTTAGTTAACAGATATGGTCCAGTTACGAATAACATATATGGTAATGTGATTTTGAAATATTGTTGCCATGCGTTAGCACCATCGATTTTTGCAGATTCGTATAAATCTTGTGGAATATTCATTAAAATACCAGTACTAATTAACATTAAATAAGGGATACCAATCCAAATATTAATTAATACTACCATTACTCTAGCTAAAGCTGGATTACCCCAGAAATCAATTGCTTGAGTTTTACCAATAATTCCTAAATCAATTAATAAACCATTAATTAATCCATTGTAACTAAATATTTTTGATACGTATAATAATGAAATGAATTGAGGAATCGCAATTGTTAATACTAATACACTACGCCATAATTTTTTAACTTTAATACTACGTTTGTTGATAATCATAGCTACAAACATACCTAAGAAGTAGTTAGTAAATGTTGCTAGGAAAGCCCACATTAATGTCCAACCTAAGATTTCACCAAATGTTGCAGAAAGATTACTAGAACCACTGCTCCAAGTTAATAATTCATTAAAGTTGTCTAATCCAACCCATGCGAATAGATTTGAGTATCCATCATGTGCAGCATCATAATTTGTGAAAGCAACGATTACCATGAAAATAATTGGTAATACTGTAAATAATAAAATACCAATAATAGGTAAAGATAATAAAGTTTTATGGAATTGATCATCAACCATTGAATGAAGATCTTCTTTTCCACTCTTTAATTTTTTACCTGTAGCCAAAATTTCATCGATTGTTTTATTTTGTTTAATATTTATGTACCAAGTTACGATGTATGCGATGATAAAGAATATTGTCAACAATGAATATAGTAAAATTTTAAAAGAATCTTGTCCTTCAACGTTAACATATACGTCTAATACAGGGTCATATATTTGTGTAGAAGCCGTTATACCTAATGTATGTTCTGGATCAATGATTGATTCGAATAATTGACCCATCCAGTTGCCGCCCCAGAAGACCATGTATAAAATAAATATTAATTGGAATAAAAAGAAGAAGATTCCTCTTAAAACTTGACCTCTTGAAGCATTACCAAATCCCATTATTAGATACGATAGTTTTGTTTGCCAAGGTCCATTTTTAAATGTTGAGCCGATATTTTTAAATACATCTTTTATTTTGCATCCTAAGTTAACGATTACTTTCCAAATTGCTTTGAAAAATGATACAAATTTTTCAGGAATTGCTGCAAAAAAATTCGCAAACTTATACAAAATTCTTTTGAATTTACTTAATTGTAAATACTCTAAATTTGTTAATTTTTTCATATTTGCTCCTTATTTAGAAAAATAGGTTGAGGCCGTGGGCCACAACCTATTTATTTTAATCTTTTATAAATTTATGAATTAATTTTTTTATTATTCAGCAATTAATTCGATAACACCACTTACAATTTCGTTTTTATCATTGCGAGTGATAGTTAATTTAATTTTCCAGTTACCAGCTTGTTCAGCAGAAACTTTGAAGTTAGGTTGGTTAGATAAACCAGCTTCAGCATCGAATGGTTGAGCACCGAATGCAACTTTCCAATCTAAACCTTGACGGATTTTGAATTCTTGACCTTCAGCTAAATCGAATGCTCTTTCAGATACCCAAACGTCTTTTTCAACTTCAACCATAGTGAAGTCAGTGTTCCATGTAGTTTCACCAATACCACCGATTACTGTGAATGCTCTTCTTTGTTCAGGAGTTAATTTAACTAATTCGTCTAATACAGTTTTGTAAGCTACTAAAGCATCTTTTAATTCTTGTTCAGTTGTAGCAGTTTTACAAACAGCAGTTAAGTTTGTAACTGTATTCCACCAAGAACCATGGATATTTCCTTGAGGAGTAGCATATGCGCTTTGAGCAGCTAATGCAGATAATGCTAAGTCAGATTTAACAGCTTCGTTTTGTTGAGCAGCTAAGTTAGATGGACCCCAACCGAATTCATTGAATCTTTCTAATTGGCAAGCTTCATTAGTTAAGTATAAAGCTAATTGTTGGCAAACAGCAGCTTTTTTAGAATCATCTTGAGGTTTAACACCTAATAATTTGTTACCTGAGAATGAACTTAAATGATATTTTTGTCCATCAACTGTGAATGATGGTAATGCAGCAGCACCATAGTTATCACCTAAAGCTTCTTGAACAACTTTAGCATCCCAAGTACCAGAAATTACTACAGCAGAAGGTACAGCAGCTTGGAAGTCAGCACCTTTTGAACTGTTTACATAACTTGGAGATTTAACTAATTTTTGCATAGCTTTCATAGCTACTAAACCAGCTTCTGAATTGTAAGTGTCATCGATAGCAGTGAATTCACCGTTTTCATCAGTAGCCCATTCAGATTTACAACCAGTAGCGAAGAAGAATGAAGCAGTATACCAACCGTTTTCTAATTCGTAAGAAATGTTTTTCTTAGCAGCTTCACAAGCAGCAACGATAGCATCTAAATCACCAACGATATCTTCAGAGATAACGCTCTTGTCATAATACATAAAGTATCCGTTGTCACTTGTTAATGGGAATGCATATAAATCACCAGCAACAGAAGCAGCTTTGATTGAACCAGCGTCATTTAATTCTTTAACTGTAGCACTAGTTCCTTGACCTAATTTAGCTAAAGCGTTAGCTTGTACTAAACGTGTTAATTGGTCTTGTGCAAAGCAGAATAAATCTGGTGCACTTGCAACGTCTAATAATACTTGAGTAGCAGCATCACCTTCACCAACACCTTCAACAGTAGCGTTGATTACTACACCTGGGTTTGCAGCCTCAAATGCATCTATTTGTTCTTGTGTTTTTTCTTTAACACCAGCAACTTCACTTACCCAAATAGTAAGATCATATTCGCCTGCTAAAGCACTTGGTTTAGTTTCGTTATTAGTGTTTCCACCACAAGCAGTTAATCCAACTAACCCAAGAACAGCAACTAATAATAATAAAATTTTTTTCATGTTCTTTTTTTCTCCTTTTATAAATTCTATGTAGCACTATTCTAAAAAATGTAAAGCGCTTACAACTTAATTATATACATTTAATTTCAAGTGTCAAACATTCTTTACTTTAGTAAATGCCAAAATATGTGTGAAACCAGTTTCATTTTTTCTCCTTTTACAAAAAATTATTATATATATGACTTTTATCGTCTTTTTTTTCACTTTTTGTATTTTATATTATGGTCGAAAGGAATGATAAAAAGATGAATATAATAAATAAATTAAAAATTGGTGAAAATAACAAGTATTTAAAAGTTATTATATTTTTATATGTTTTTATATGGTGGTTTATACCTTATATTACCAAAAATGAGTACCCTATCTTTGAATACATTGGGCAAATATCAATATCATTAATCGCAATGTGTTTTTTGATTATTTTTAAAGATACTTTTCTCGCTTTAGAAATAGTATTACTCTTTCCATTTATTTTTAGTAAAATGGCTACTTATTATACTGTTCCAATACCACTTGTTATTTCTATAATAATATTATTAATAGGATTAATCATTCATTTAATAAAATTTAAACCAATTATAAAAAGAGGTAAATTTAGTATTGGATTAATTTTATTTTCATTATCATTTCCATTTGGAGGACTATTTATTGATTATGAAAATAAATTAATCAAAATGATTCTTTTATTATTAATTGGATTATCAATTGTTTTTGTATATCTGTTTTTCGCTAATACAGTAAAGAAAAACTCATTTGATCTAATAGAAATAATAAGTTATTTAGGAATATTAATAGTAGCACAAGTATTTGTTTACTTTATGTTAAATAATGATGATTTACTAGCTAGAAAATCCATATATTTAGGATGGGCTGATAATTCTAATACATTTTCAATGATACTATTATGTACTTTTCCGTTTACTTATTATCTAGCTTTAAAGTCTAATAAAATTAAATCTATTCTTTTATATATATTTTCATTTTTACAATTATTAGTATTAGTAATCTCATATTCAAGAGGAGCGATACTATCAGCGTTTATTTTCTATCTTATTTTAATGATGATATTTTTATTTACTAAAGAATATAGAAAGAAGACTATTAAATTTATTTGTTTTAGTTTATTGAGTATAGCAATTATATTTCTAATAGTTTCATTAATTGATTTTGAAATAATAAAAAATATCTATAATAATTTAACGAAAGTAAATTTAGAATCATTAAATGGTAGAATTCCAATATATCAAAAAATGATGAGCCAGTTGATGAAAAATCCAATATTTGGATATGGTTTATTATATAATTTTCAAAGTGATACTATTTACTTATGGGGTCATAATACTTTCTTGCATACAGCTTATACTTTAGGTTTTATAGGACTATGTACAATCATCTATCATTTTATTGAAAAGTATTTATTTACTATTAAAAAAATTGATATAAAAAAGATTGTTATTTTAATTAGTTTCCTAGCTTCAGATTTTTACGGTTTAATTGATGTAAGTTACTTTTTACCTAACTTTATGATAGTTTTAATAGTATCTCTAATTATAATAGATATTATATATATAGAAGAAGATGTAAAAAAGAAAAAAATAGCGTAACTACGCTATTTCTTTTTTTCTTCTTCGCTTTGTATTTTCTTTAAATAAAACATTTATTTTAAATGTATCTTCAGTGATTTTATAATCTAGAGATAACTTATTTCTTTGTGCAAACCACTTGTTAGAATATGTTCCAAAACCATGACCTTCTTCAGGGTTTGTTGGAGCATTATTAACGTCGTATAGAATCTCACCATTATATGAGTTTTCAATTTGTAAAACTAATCTACCATCATTATTTAAGAAAGTAAATTTAATGTATTTATTTTCTTCTAATTTACTTGTTGCGTTTACTGCATTTTCTAAACAGTTAGAAATAAAGATTACTATTTCATAAATATCTACTTTTAAAGCATCTTCAACGTTATTGATTTTACAATTGAATTTAATACCTTTTTCTTTACAAATAATTTTATAATATTCAATAATCGCATCTAGTAGTGGAATAGTAGAATATCTTGTTATACTAGTTGTTTCAACATCTTTAACATAACCACTAATAAATTCTTTTGCTTCTTTGTATTTTTTCTTATTCATTAGAGTATTAACACTAATTAGTACATGTTTTAAGTCATGTCTTAATACTCTTAATTGTTCTTCTTTAAATTCTCTAATCTTAATAATTTCATCAAAAGAAGCAATAGTTTTTTGTAACATATTATAGTCATTATTTTCAATTAATACACGTTTATATTCCCTTAAGACGAAGTATAAAATCCCAATCGCCACATAATATATACTAGTTGTAGCGACACAGAAGATTTCAAGTCTTAATACACGTTCTGTTAGTGCGTCAATTAACATACCATAAACAAAGAATTCAGTATAAAGAATTAATGTAAATAATAATAACCAGATTATAATTCTTGGTTGTAACTTTTCTATATCATCATGAAGTGGTACATATATCTTTCTTAGAAATAATCCTATTACAGGAAATGAGAATAAGTATATGTAGTTAAAAATATAGATTTGAAATGTTCCGTATAAAACAGATTTAATCATTTGAACTGCATATATTGCCAAATAAGCAGAAAGACTGGCGGTAATAGAAGATAAAACTTTTCGCTTACTTATAATCATCACAAAGATAGCTTCTGGGATAAAGATTGTAAATAAACTCATTTTTTCTAATGCTACTAAACCTTTATCGTAGAAGAATATTACATTAATTGTCATTAATATTAAATAAAATATCGCTGATGTTATAAAAGTCTTCTTAAAACTATATCTACTTTTTGAAGATGTATGCAAAATAAATAAACTGAATAACCCTTGAATTAACGCAGGGATAAGATCAATAAATTTCATGTGCACCTCCTAATTATTCGCCTAAAAGATAATTTGTATAAGTATCAACTACTTGTTTTTCAATTCTTTTAGCGATTGGTATATTATGACCATTTTTCATAATGAATGAATGGTCAGTAATTGATTTAATTTGATTCATATTAATAACAAAAGAAGAATGACAATTAATGAAATTATAATCTTCAATCTTAAATGGAATTTCTTCTAAGAACTTACCTCTAATAGAAGTAGTTAAATGAGAAGAACCATCAATCATATGAAACATTAAACGTCTATCTTTTTGTTCAATATATGTTATTTCATTAATGTTAATAGTTACAATAGACAAGTTGTTTAATTTAATATTGAATGAAGCTTTAACAGCTACTTGCATACTAGTAATTAATTTATCTAAACAACTAAACAATTCCTCTTTTTTAACAGGTTTTAAAATATAGTCAAATGCTTGTACTTTAAAAGCGTTAATCGCAAATTCTTTACTACTTGTAGTAAAAATAATAGGAACATCAGGTGTAACTTCTCTTAATTCTTTAGCAACATCAATACCATTTTTATCCATAATAATATCTAAAAAATAGATTGAATATTCCTTTTCTCTAAAGTATGAAACATTATTAATTAAAACACGTGAATTATTATAAATATCAATATCTAAAGGAATATTATTTAATTTAGAATAGGCTTGTAATAATTTCTTAAGATTCTCTAAATCGCTATTAGTATCATCACATAATGCTACTCTCATTCTAATCACATCCTCCCAATGATTATATCATGAATATCTGTTTTTGTGTTATATTTTCTTTTTTTGTGCAAAAATGTGCATTTTTTGTGCAAATAAATATATTTATTTATATAAATGCTAAAATTCTAGTGCTTTAGATATATCTATGATATAAGTTTGCGAAAAAATAGATTGAAGTAACAACATTCTATAAAAACAAACGTATATTATGGAGATACAAAAGAAAAAATTAAACAAAATAAAAATAAAAAAGGAGAAAAAATATGAAAAGAAGAAGTGTTATTATGATTATTATGACTTTTATGTTACTAACACTTGTTGGAGTAGGGTTTGCTACATGGATAATTACAGCTCCTACTACTGATGGAGAAGCAACTGGTAACATTAAAGTTGAAACAGTTGAATCAAAAGTTTCATGGCAATTTGATGCTTACTGGGTTAACGAACCTACTAGTGATACCCCAGCTAGAAACGATGCCGCTAATAATATTGTGTTTGGTGCTCCAGAACAAAATGTTGAAAAGGCTTGGTTAACAAGCAACGATACTGAAAAAGTAAGTTTAACTGTTTACTTATTTGTAAAGGCTAAATTAGCTGAGAAAGAAAATGAAAGAGTTCAAGTTGCAGAAAACGACTATGCTGAAGTTGCTTTAAAAGCTGTTGTTACTGAAACAATTGTTCCAGCAGAAGGTGGAAGTTCAACTACTACTGAAAATGAATATGATTTAGCAACTTATTTAAAAGGTGTTGCTACAGTATCAGTTACAGTTGGTGGTAATGCAATTACAAAATTAACTGCAAAACAATTAAGAGAAGGTGTAGTACTTACAATTACTTTTGGTTGGGATTATAAAGATAAAGAAGGTAATCCAGTTAGTGAAAACCCATATACTTATTTTAACGGAAAAAAATATGATGAATATTACGCAATAGCTGAAAAGTACTTAACTGACTTATATAGCAAGTTAAATGTGTGTAAATTCAAAGTGGTTTTAACTGCAGCTGTAGAATAAAACTGCATAATATAAAAAATAGGAGGAAAAAAAGATGAAAGTTACAAAAGGACATTTTAACAGAAAAGTATTATTCTTTGGATTATTATTATTTTTAGCAATCTCATTAATTTCAACAGGGTTTGCATCTTGGATTATGTCAACAGGTGCTGATAAAGGTTCAAACGGTAATGTACATGTTGGTACAATTACAGATGGAAGTCTTGAATTTGGTGATATTAAATTCGTAAATAACAATAGCGAAATTATCTTTGATGCATTAGCAAGCGATAAATCAGGCGATATCAAAGCTGATTTAACTGAGGGTGCAAAATACGAAAACTTATCTATTACATTAACAACAACAATTACACCTGTTGAATATGTACAAAGTTTAAGTATTTCAGTTGCACTTCCTGATACAGTTGATGCTGCTGCTAAAGCAGGTTATATCACAGTGCCTTCATGCTGTTATGTGAAAGGTACAACAGCTGTTTCTGTAGTTGTTTTTGAAGATGGAACAGTTAAAAATACAGACGGAAATGGTATTGTTACTACTGTTGTTGAAAAAGATGGAAAATATGAAGTTTCTATTACACTTACATTCGGTTGGGGTACTCAATTTGGTGGTAAAAACCCAGGTATCTATTTAGATGAAGCTGCTGATTATCAAGACCCAGAAACAGGGTATGGTTTAAAAGTACAAAAAATGGTTGATTTCAAAAAGACTATTTATGGATTAACAATTGCAAAAAATGAAGTGCCTGCAGAAGGTGAAAAGACTAAAGATGAAGTATTAGCTTATACTGCACCATTAGCATTTGATATTTTATTAACAGCTGTTGCTAAATAATCATAATAACAATTAATTAAATATTTTAAACTCTTATAGGATAGATAAACGGATATGATTGTCAATATAAATTTAAGTACAATTATTCCAGTAGGAATTATGATTCTTATCGCTATTGGATTTTCATTTGTGTATCTTTTGTATGTTAAGTATTACATCAAAGATATTAAGGATGGAAATGCTGATATAGAATTAATAGATGAATTTATTCATGATAATTTATCCCATGTAAAAAGAAGGAAAAAAACAATCAAAACCATAAATACGTTCGCGTTTTATGGTTTCTTGATTGTAATGACACCAATTTTTATCTTTTCTATCAGCAATAAATTAACAGGAAGTATCTCAAATATTGGTGATATAGGACTGCTTGCAGTATCTTCTGGATCAATGAGTTTTAAAAATCCTGTTAACGAATATTTGGTTGAACGTAATTTGAACAACCAATTTAATACATATGACATAATTGTTGTAGAAACGATTAAAAATGAAGAAGAGTTAAATGTTGATGATGTTATTGTGTTTTTAGATGACACAGGTAAATTAACTATTCACCGTATTGTAGAAAAAAATAAAGATGAGTTTGGTGTTTATCACTATACTACTCGTGGTGATTCTAACAATACTAATGATAGTTTTATATCAACTTTTAAAGATATTAAAGGAAAGTATACTGATACAAGAATTCCATTTATTGGTGCATTTGTTTTATTTTTCCAATCTTTAATGGGAATTATTACTATTGTTATTTTAATTAGTTGTATTTTGATTTTTGACAATCAAAATAATAAAATCTCAAACGAAAAACAAATTAGACTAGAAAAATTTAAGGATATAGATATTCTTAGTTTAATTAATTCTAGTACAACTGATGTAAATTTATATTACAAAGGTTATGTATACTCTTTTAATGAAAAAGGGTATGAGAAAAAAGAAGAAATTGCTGAGGGCAATGAATATTATGAAAAATCAATTAATTCTGTTATAAAGGTTTGTAAGATAAAAGAACCTTTAGTTACAGAGTATATAATCGACGAAAGGGAGTAGATGTTTTATGGTAAAACCCTATTTTACAAGAAAAAACCTAATGGTAATTGCATTAATGTTTTTTTATGCATTACTTATTGCATTCTGTGGTGTTTGTATTGATGCTGCACACGTAATTATCCCAAAGGGAAATATTATTAATATCTTAGGAAGCCAATTAGGATTTAAACCAATCGATGCAGGTACTGCAGGGATTGTTACATTATTCCTACTTACTATTTATTTATTAGTGTTTGTAGCTGCTTTCTTATATGAAAGAAGATATGCAATGCTTAATAATAAAAAAGTATATAGTGGAAAAATGATTTTAATTTATATTGCAACATTTGTTGTATGTGCTGCCTTAAGTGTTGGAATTGGTATGTTAATTCAAACTAACTTAGGACAAGACATTGGAGATTTATTACAATTTATTTCTCAATCAATCATTTTAGGTACTATTGTATTTGCTCTATTATTTGGTTTAGTAGGATTTGGAGCAATGTTAGTAGTTAACTTTATTTTTGTGGACAAACCATTTAAGTTCTGGAATAAAAAAGAAGCTATTGTTGTTGAAGAGGAAGAAGAAGCTGTTGAAACAGATGTTACATCTAGTTTTGACCCAGAACCAACAATGTTTGATGGTACAGGCATTGGTGGATTAGGTATGGGAGGCGGATCATCTGAAGTTAGCAGCGTTAAAAGCGTTGAAGAACTTGGTGACAGAGAAAAAGTATTCCCAGCTTTATCAACAATGGATATTAAGTATGAAGGATATGCAATTGAATCATTCCCTACTACTGATATTACTTTAGAACAATTATGTGAAAGATTTAGAAATTACTTAGCTAAATATGAAAAATTATATTTTGATAAAGATACAATTAGAATTTTCATCAGTAGTTTAGGTGCTTCACATTTCATGATTTTAGAAGGTCTTTCTGGTACTGGTAAATCATCATTACCACGTTATTTCTCTAAATTCGTTAAAGCTAACTTGTTATTCGTTCCTGTTCAAACAACATGGAGAGATAAGACAAATATCTTCGGATATTTCAACGACTTTACGAAAACTTATTCAGAAACAGACTTCTTATTAAACTTATATCATGCAAATTATAATCCAGATCAAATTCATTTCTTCGTATTAGACGAAATGAACATCTCACGTGTTGAGTATTATTTTGCTGACTTATTATCAGTCTTAGAATATCCAGTAGATGAATGGAAAGTAAGAATTATGCAATTACCTCATGATTTCTTACCACCTGCTAAATTAGATAATGGGTTTATTCAAATTCCTGAAAACTCATTCTTTGTTGGTACAGCCAATAAAGACGATAGTACATTCGTAATTACTGATAAAGTATATGACCGTGCAATTACTATTGACTTCGATTACCGTAATAAACCATTTAAAGTAGAAAATGGTGACTGCGGTCCAATTACATTAAGTTTCTCAAAATTAAAATCTTTATTAGATGCAGCTAAGGGCATTGAAGAAAACTTAATGACTGAAGAAGATTACGCTAAATTTGAAACAATCACAAATTTTGTATACGAAAAATTTGATGTTTCATTCGGTAACCGTATCTTAAATCAAATTGAATTATTAGTTCCTACATTTATCGCTTGCGGTGGTAAAAAGGAAGATGTATTAGACTTCTTATTAAGTAGAAAAGTCTTAGCTAAATTAGAAGGAAGATTTGAAGAATATGTTAAACCTTCTTTAAAACAATTATTAGCATTATTAGAAAAAGTATATGGTGCTAAAACATTTGCTAAGAGTGAACACATTATTAACACAATGATTAAGAGGTTATAAGATATGAAAATTATCGAAGAAGAATATCTAAAAGAATCCATTAAAAAACTTAATACCTTTGCCGAAGAGCATTCTGATTTTTTAGATTTCTTCAACGTGTGTGATGTACTTACTAAAGAATCGTTGCAATCTCAATCATTTGAAGGCGATTTAAAGTTTTTTGATGAAGTATCATTTGTTTTAAGTGTTATAACATCAATTATTTCAAAACCAATTATTTCAAGTACTAGAGAAGAAGTAATTTTAAGAAGTGCAATGGCTCCTGCTTTAACAAATGAAATGTTTCAGGAAACCTTAAGAGATTCTACTTTATGGAGAAATGATGGTTTTGGAATGGTACCAGAATATGTTCATTATCATCAACATATTGATGAATTAAAAATCTATGAAAATATATTTATTATTTACTTGGTAAATATGTTAGATTTAGAAATAAAAAAATATAACGAGTTTTATTTATCGATGGTTCAAATTTATGATGCTAAGGATTCTTTAACATTACTTGATGATTATATTTCTAAAGGAATGAAGAAATTAAGTTTCATTAATCGAAAAATGAAATTAATTAAAGGAAGTCGTTTCTATAAGTTAATTATTAGAGACGCACTTAAAATGGGAATCGTACATCCTACTAACATTTTAACTAAAAATCGTTTATATAATTTATGTTATAAATTCTACAAAAAAATGATTAATTATGTTGATGAAACTGAAAAGATAATTGATTTTAGAAATTATTATTGTATTCGAATTTTTAAAGCTTTAAAGAAATTAGGATTCGAAACAACAAGTAATGAATCAATATACAAGAATAAAAAATTTGACTTTAAAGAATTAGTGTTCGTAAAAGACCATATGTCTTTAAAACTTTATCCAGAAATTGAAAATAATGGATTAGTTTTAGAAGTTTTAAATAATAATGTTGAAGGATTATATAAAAATAGTTCTAAAAACTTATTATTATTTGACTCAAGTATGAAATTTGATGATGTGGAAGCTTTAGGAAAAGATTTATATGATTCAGTTGAACTGATTTCATTATGGAATTTAGCTTTTGCATATGATGTTATTACTTCTGTGTTTGATAAATATAAAACAGAAGAAGAAATTATTACATATTGGATTGAGTCTAAATTACAAACTGTAACTTGTAATATAGATATTTACTCAAAATACTGTCCTTCTTGTAAGAGTACAGAAATTGTTGAAAAGAAGGATTCGTTATTCTGTGAAACATGTATGTCTAAATATGTATTCTATAATTTAAATGAAGTTAACCAAAAATTATGGTTTGTTAGATACAGAAATAAAAAAACATCATAATAGTTTAGTTATTTTAGGAGGCGACAATAATGGCTGAAGAAATTAAAGAGATTAAGGAAGAAAAACCTAAAAGTGCGATTTCAATCGTTGATTTACATAAAGCTTATGGTAAGAAAAAAGTTTTAAAAGGCCTAAGTTTAGAAGTATATCCTGGTGAATTGTTTGGTTTTATTGGAAGAAACGGTATTGGTAAGTCAACAACAATTGATTGCATGATTGGATCTAAGAGATTTCAAAAAGGTAAGATTTATGTTAATGGATACAATATCGTAAAAGAACCATTATTAGCTAAAGCATCATATGGTTATGTTGCCTCTGAACCAACTTGTTATGATGCGATGAGTGGGTATGATTTTTTAGAATTTATTGCTAGTATTTATAAATTAAATGAAAAAGAGTTTAATACTTCATATAAATTCTTATGTAAAAAATTAAGATTAGATATTAAAGAGTTAGAAAACCAAATCAGTGGATACTCTCACGGTATGAAACAAAAATTGTGTTTGGTTGCTAGCTTATTACATAACCCAGACATTTGGATTTTAGACGAACCAACTGTAGGGTTAGATATTATTGCAACAGAAGAATTAAAGAAAATGATGCGTGAATATGCTAATCACGGTAAATGTGTTTTCGTAACAAGTCATAACATCGACTTAGTTGCAAAACTATGTGATAGAGTAGCAATTGTAAATGATGGTGTAGTTAAAGAAGTTCTAGATTTAAATCGAAATCCAAATAAGAGATTGCAATTAGCAAAAATCTTTATTGATACTTTTGGAGGATAAAACTTGTTAAATCTTTTGGTTAAAGACCTTAAGATGCTCTTCTTTAGTGATAAAGTTAGCATTGGAAGACGAATCTTATCTATTGTTTTTAGCTTATTAATGATTGGTATATTAATTACTATTGAAACATTCTTGTTTATATTAATAATAAATAAGGTTAAGGTTTATGGCAACATTGCCACGAGGTCGATTGTTATTATATTTATGTTTGTAATATCGATTTTGATGATATTAGTTAACGTATTTCAGAGTATTAAGTTATTTTTTAATGAAAAAGACGTTGAACAACTCATCAAACATCCTGTTACAAATGAACAAATTATTATTTCAAAATTAGTATTCTTACTAATTACACACTACTTTACAAGCGCGATGTTTATTTTTCCACTCTTCATAGCATATGGTAGTATTATGGGAAGAACTCCTATATATTACTATGAAATGTTATTCTATCCGCTTTTAACATTTTTGTTAGAAGCAGGTGTTGCATTATTCTTGGTTTATCCAGTTAAATTACTGTTAGATTTCTTAAAGAAACATATGATTGTTCAGTTTATCTTAGCTGTACTAATCATGTTTGGCCTAAGTTATTTATATTCAGTAGTTTTAGAAACGTTTATGGATTTAGTTGTTAATAATCAATTAGCATTAATCTTTACAGATGATTCTATTAAAGAATTAAATGTTTTGGCTAATAACTTAATTCCTATATCGTTTATAGTAACAACTTTCTTAGGCGGTGAATCTAATTTATTAATCTTTATAAGTATATCATCAGGTGTATTTTTAATCGGATTAATAGTAGCTGTTATTGCCTTTAACTTCTTTAGAGGATTTAGATTCCATGCTAAAGAAAGTAAAAAAATAAAAGATTTAAAAGTAACTGGTGTGAAAAGAACTTTATTAAAGAAAGAATTAATTATTTTATTCAAAAACTCTAATAATATCTTTTCATTTACAGGACTATTAATAGTTCAACCATTCTTAATGTATTTAGTAATAAATGCCTTAAATGGTGTATTTACATCAGGTACATTCTCATATTATATTGCTGTACTTCCAAACTTCGTTATATTGTTAGATGTTGTATTAATAATGTTATTTACATTGATTATTAATTCAGGTGCTAACAATTATATAGCAGCTGAAAGAAGTACAATGCGAATATTGAAAACTATTCCAGTTTCAATATTTACACAAATGTTTATAAAAGTAGCTGTTCCATTGTTTGCTTCAATTATTTCTTTAGTAATTAGTACAACTGTTTTATATGTTACAGAAACTATTACTTTGCAAACGTATTTATTCTCAACATTACTTACAATTGTGTTGTTAGTTGTGTTTGAAATAGTATCTTTAAAAGAAGAATTAAAAATAAGAATGAATAAACCACGTTCGACATTCCTATCATCGTTTTATTCTTACTTATTACCAATTGCTTTCTTATTAGTTACTTTATATGCATCTTACTCAAAAATAAATATTGTCTATGCCTATTTAATAGGTTTAGGCACAGTAATTCTTTTAGGATTACCGATGGTTATTAATTTAAAATCAAAAGTTGTTAACGATTTTATTGACCTTGAAATGGTTAATTAAAATAAAGAAAAGGAGTTGTTAATGATATGAAAAAGAAAAATTTAATAATATTGTTACTAATTCCTTTTGTTATTTCCTTTTTAAGTATTGTAACAATTAATATCACATTTGAAACATTCAATAGTGACTTATCTTCAATTGAATGGAACTATAAAGATATAGAATCATTTAAGATTACCGATGGTAAATATTTATTAGAAGCTAGAGGTGTTACAACATCACAAACACCACTTGCTCCTGGCAATAATTTAGTTTGGACAATTGAAAATAAAGATTCAAGTATAGAAAAAACACTTGCGGAAATCATTGTTGAAAATGGACAATACTTCATTAAACCTTTAGCTGAAGGTGAGGTTATTATTACTTGTAGTAACGAAAAAGGAAATGTATTTAAAAAGATGACAGCTATCTTGTATAAAGATGGTGTCGTTATTGTTCAACCAAAAATATTAAGTAGTCAAAATAATATTGATAGTTGTATCTATTATGGCGAATACGATATGATAAATAAAAAGAAGAAGCTTGCAGAAATCGATTTAGAATTAACATGTTATCCAAATAGTATGATATATGATTTAGATTTCATTGATATTACAGATAATATTGAAGTTTTACAAGATGGTTCTTCAGTTAAAGTTAAAATTAAAGAAAATATCGAATCATTAGATGCATCTTTTACAGTAAAGAGTAGAATTTATTCAACAGTTGCTCCATCTACATTTAGTTTTAAAATTGTACCTGATGGTGTGAATGTATATGATTATGAAACTTTACTAGCTTGTACTAACCATTCTAAAGCAGGTGAAATTGTTGTTTTACGTAAATCATTTATCGATAAACCAACTTATTCATTTTCTGATAAAAATAATATTGAATTATTTGGTGGTTCAGTAAAGGATGGATATAATTTTAAAAATGATGTTTATACATTTAAAACAACTTATAATAGTGAATTTATTAAGGATTGGAACTCATTTGCTTATTCTAATAAAAACTATAAGGAAGTTTCAACTACAGTAGTTGCTGCTTTAAGAGTTCAAAAAGATTTCTATGGAAATGGTTATTCATTAAATTTCCATAACTTAACTTATCCAAGCACAACTAGAACAGAAAATGGTATTACATATCCAGTAGTCTTACCTACTGATATGTATAAAGGTGGATTGCCATTCTATAGTTTAGGTGATCCTAATGCATTACCAATTGTTACAGCGTATGGTCAAGATAATGTGGGTATGTTAATTGATAATGAAAATGTCATGATTAATGACGTTAACATTTCAAACTGTAACACTCCTTCATCACTAAGTTTCTTCAACACTGTTGGTACAGTAGTAGAAGTTAATGCCGATGATGTAACAATTAAAAATTGCCGAATTCAAAACGGAAAAAATGTTGTAAGAAGTTTTTCGGCTATGAATTTGAAAATTGAAAATTCATTATTATCTACAGCAATGAATTTCTTGATTTCTACTGGTAGTAATGAATATTTAAAAATAGATGATAGTAAAATGCATTCTTTTACAAACTTTAACGGTGAAAAGATAAATGCTACTTTAAAAACTTATTTAAATAAAAATATCGCTAAGCGTGGTAATGATGTTTTAAATAATTATTTAAGAGGTACTTATACCGATAAAGAAGCGATGAAAGAAAGTGTGCTAGAAATTCAAAAAGCTTTAGATTACGGTAGCGAGTCTATAAAAGATGTTTATAAAGGAAGTATGACAATTGAAGATGTTTATTTCTACAATAGTGGTATTTCATCTATATGTATAGAAAATTACTTCAATGGTCCTTTCTTATATAATGCAACACCTACTGAAATCTTAGATAAATTTGCAACCGCTGGTGATATGACAGGTAAAGCTTTACTGCCATACACACCAATTAATATTTCAGGTATTGCATATCCTGTAGAAGTTAATATCACAGGAGATACAAAATTCTTTGATTACAAATTAACTGATAAAGTTTATTTAGGTGGTTTAATCAAAGAAAATATTAGTTCAATCGCAAGTGAAATCTTAGGTCAAGATTTTACATTTGATATCGACTTGATTTTCCCACTTAAATCACTTTTAGTTAAAGAAGCAACAAAAGAAGATTGTATTTATGTGGTTGATGGACAAAATTATGTAAATGTTCCGATTGCTTATTATGGTGGCGGTATCAATTTATCAACTGTAAATTATACAGGTGAGCTTTATGATGATCGCTTTGTAGAATTGAAAATTGACTTGCTTGAAAATTACTTAGATTATCAAGGTAGTGGTCAAGCATCTCAATATCTAAATATTATGTTAAAAAGCGTTACTGTTGTAACAGGTTTTGAACCATTTAAATTTGTTTGTGTTAAAGCGGATGGTTATTTATTTAATGAAAAACCTTTAGTATCTGATTTAATTTCAAACGCCAAAGGAGAATAATTATGAAAAGAAAAATACTAATTTTATTAATCATGATTCCAATGATTATAGCTATGGCAAGCTGTGGTTTTGTAGTCGAAGAAGAATCTATTCAAATTGAATCTATTACTCATGAAGTATTAGAAGACGGACAAATTAAAGTTGTAATTTCTTATACAAACGAAGATATTGAACCATCAATCTTCTTTATTCCAAAAGGAATTGATGGAGAAATTGGTGTAGGTATTGAAAACATTGAAGCTAATGATACAGGTAATGGATCTACAAACTTTTTAATTACTTTATCAAATGGTGTTATTAAAGAAGTAGAAGTTCCAAAAGGTGTTTCTATTGCTGACACTAAAGAAATTACTGAAGATGGTGTAAGATACCTTGTATTCCAATTTACTGATGGTAGCGAAAAACGTTTCGAACTTTTAAGAGGTGAACAAGGGGAAAATGGTTTAAGTGTTGTTGATATTCAACAAACTGAAATCACTGATTCTCATGATGAATATTTTGGTTATATCAAAGTAACATTTACATTCTCTGATGGTACAGAAGAAAATACATACGTTAAAGATGTATATGTAAGACCTGGTAAAGAAGGTAACGGAATTGCCAGTGTAGTTGAATCTTATGATTCAGAATATTACTATATTACTTTCTATTTTTCTGAAAGTGGTAAAGAACCTCGTACTTTAAAATTCCCTATTCCACAAGTAGCTGAATGGACTAGTGGAGAAGGTTCTCCTAGTAATTTAAATGGAAAAAATGGTGATTTCTATTTTGATACTAAAAATGGTGCATTCTATAAAAAAGTAAATAATATATGGACAGTTGTATGTAAGGTTCCAAATGCTGAAGGTGCATATGACTACTTAATTACTTTAGATAAAAACGCAGAAGATGCATTATTAGATGATAAATTAAAATACATCAATGTAACTCCAAATACAAGTGTTGTACATAATGGTAAAGCATTACCAATACCATATCGTCCAGGATATACATTTGTTGGATGGTATGCTACTGATGATGAAATAACTGTTAATAATGGTGTATTTACAGATTTAACAATTGTAACAGGCAATATTACGTTATACGCTCATTGGGTAGAAGACAAAGAGTAGTGTAATTTATAAATTCAACTTAAAGAAAGGAGAGATGAATTATGCGTAAATATATTCTTAAGTTAATAATGTTATGTATGCTTATCTCTCTAATTGGAGTTGGATTTGCTACATGGACTATTATTGAACCTACAAGAGAATTTACCGAAGATGGTAAAATCAATGTAGAAGAGGTATTAAAGATGGAGGTTTTAACTGAACCTCAATTTGATACAAATCAATTAAGATATAATAAAAACGGCTTCTTAAAGAAATTAGTTTATGACCCAAAAGCTGATGATTTGATTAATTCAGATGAAATCTATAGTATTATCAATTATAGTGTTAAAGTGAATTTACCACTATGTTATCAAAATATTAAAGATTTAGATTATGTTGAATTACATTTTACTTTAAAATCAAATTGCGATTATGATAACTTAAGAAGTAGTGTTTATGATTTAATCGATGTATCTTTATCTGATGGAGTTAATATATATAATGATTCAGTAAAAGTTATTACAAACGATAAAATTGATATCTATATTAAAATCCCTGTAAATGCTACATCTACTGAAATGAGAGTTTATATGAATTTAGATTTTAAAAGAGTAACTGATCCATTATTCTTCCAAGCATTATCTGTTTTAAGAAGAAATGAAGCATTTACAATTTCGGCATATTTGTATGCCTTGTATGAATAGGAGGTAAGATTTGATGAAGAAGAAAATTTTAATTCCTATTTTTATATTAATGATTTCGTTAGTTGCGGTTGTTACCGCAAGTTGGCAAATACTTAATTTTAAAGAAAATAAAGTTCCTAGTGAATATTTCCCTTATGAAGTAAATGCTGTTCAAAATGTTATATATAATGGTCAAGAACACGATGTAACAGTAACTCTTACAGAAGGTTCTGTTGTTGATAACAATGATTTAATAATTGAATATTATAGATATTCTACATCTATTGATAAAGATGATGTTATCCATAATATAACATTACTGCAAAATGAAAAACCTAAACATTCAGGTATTTATATTGCGAAGATTTATCGTATGGTTGATGTTACTACTGAAGATAGAGGGGTAACTCAAGAAAAAGAAGAAATTTATAATGTACGTCTTAATATTAATAAACGACAAGTTATTGTAAGTTCTTACGCTGATAAATTTATTTATTTCGGTCAAGATACATCTGGTGTTACATTTGGTTATGATATAGAACAAGCATTAGAAGGAAGCGACAGAGGGTTGGTTGCTGGTGATGAACTTAAAGAATCATCTTCCTTTGTATTAGATGCTGGGTATAAAAAATATCAAACATATGGGGTATGCACAATTGCAATATCTGGTTTATATGATGTAAATGATAACTATGAAATTATTTATAACCCTGGTGAATTCCATGTTAAACAATTACCTATATCTTTCTCATGGGATACAAACTCTTTAAAAACTATTTATAGTGGTAAATATCAACGTCCTAGTATAGGAACATATTCTACAAGTGTAGAAGGCGTTGATATGGAAGAACTATTACAAAATGTAAACTTTAATGCAATTTATGATACAGATACTACTAAACTTATTAATGCCGGATTATATGATGTTACATGTACTGGTTTTGATAATCCTAACTTCATTTTTGATGAAAGTGTCTCAACAGATTATAAAGATACAGCTTTTGAAATCGAAAAATGTAAAGTTAATTATAGTTGGTATACTGATACAGAACAAAAACTTATTTTTAATGGAGAAAGTCAACATCAAAAAGCATATTTAACAAGTATTGTTGATGGTATAGATGTTGAAATGGTTGTTGATTCATTTAAACTTTTAGAAAATGAAAGTAATAATAATGAACGTGATACAACATATATAAATTATAAAACTTCAGGTGAAATAGAAGCAAACGTTAATAAAAACGGTGATAAATTATATGCTGATTTATATACAATAGAATTATTGTCTTTATCAAATCCTAACTATGAGTTTGCTGAAGGTAGCACTTCAACAACATATAAGATTTATCCAAAAGAATTAACTCTTGCTTGGCATGAAGATAATAGCTTTGTGTTTAGTAATAAGCCTCAAATAGTTGAAGCCGATGAAATTGGTTTAATTGATAATTATCCAAGTGGTCTTTATTTTGATGGAGCAGAGACAAATGCAAACTATGTTAATGAAGAAACAATGATTCCTTCATACACAAATAGTGATAATGAATTAATTACATTTAATAAATATTATTCAACTGCTAGAGTTACAAGTACTAACTACTATTTAGCAGAAGATAATATAAAGAACGAATTTAAGATTACTCAGTTAGAAGTATTTATTACTTGGGGTAGTCAAGTTGAATTTGTATATAATGGTCAAATGAATTCTCATTGTCCAACTGCATCAATTGCTTTAGAAACTGGTTATCCAGATGCTGGATTAACTATTTTAGGTAGTGCGGTTAATGCCAATAGTGACCATTTAGGAAATAAATATAATGGATTTGATGATTATATGGCACAAGCTAAGATCTCAAATACAAACTATAAATTATTAGAAAATACTACTTGTGGTTTCAAAGTTAAAGCTAGTCCTTTAGTTGTTGGAATTAATGAAGACTTACCAGATGGGGCAGTTTCAATTAATTCGACATCTAGAAGTTTATCACGTAATACAAGTTACGCTGATATTACTTATGAATATTTTGGGAAGAGATTTATTCCAACCGCCTTCTATGAAGGAACTTTATACGGAGATGATACTTGTTCTGTTGATGTTAAATATGTAAAAGATAATGGAACATTAAGTGCTGAAGGTGCTCTTGATGTAGGTACATATTTAGCTAAGACAGTTGGATTAACTAATACAAACTATTCAATAGTAGAAGAAAAATCTATTAATGTTGTTATTAATCCTAGACCTATTTATATTACTTGGGATAATTTAGAATTTAGTTATGATAGTGAGTCTCATTTACCTACTGTTAGTATTTCAAATCTTTGTGATATTGATATTCCAACAAATCCTAACGCAGATCCGTTAGTTTATGTTAGAGTAGATAATAGTTTTGCACAAACAAATGCAAATATTACTTACACTGGTGGAAATTTAATTGCTGGATTTAATAGATATCCTGTATCATTAACTTCTAACAATATTACAAATGAAGCAGGAGAGGTAGTTAAAAATTATCTTGTATATGGTTCAAGAGGTCATAACTATATTTGTTCTACTGAATCTTTATGTGAAAATACATTCACTATCAGACAAGCACAATTAACAATTAATGCTTTAAAGAATGAAATAACTTATGGTGATGTACCAAGTTTATCTAAAACTTCTCATATTGAATTAGTTGGATTAAAACCAAATGATACAATTGATTCATTAACTAATCTTACTTATGATATTAATTACAAACAATATTATGATGTAACAAATGCTTTGAAAAATGTTTCTTATGAAGCAAGTTGGACAGGCGTTACAAATACAAACTATGAAATAACTTATAATTCTGCTGAATTTGTTGTTAACAGAAAGCCTGTAACTATTAGTTGGGATACTGTTACTACTCACGTTTATAGTAGTAGTTTATGGGCTCCAGCAGCAAATATTATTGGTTTAGTTAACGATGATAAAGTATCAGTAGAAATTGCAGGTAAGCAAAAAGATACTAACGTTAAAACAGGATTAACTTATAATGCAAGTATTGGTAATCTTATTTCTGATGACAGCTTAGATCAAGCAGATAACTATATTATAAGTAACCCTGATACAACACAACAATTTACTATTACACAAAAACCTGTAACAATAAATTGGACAAAAATAAATTTATCTTATACTAGTGGATTACAATTTGCTGAGTATGAATTTGTTGGTGTATTAAATAATGAAGACTTATTAGAAACTATTTCAGGAAAACAAACTGATGCAAATAAAAATAGTAAAGGTGTATTTGGTAGTGCTTATACAGCATCTATTACTGAAATTGGAAACCTTAACTATATGTTTGCCTCTAATGCAGATACAGAAGAAGAATTCTATATTAATGCATTAGGTATTACTGTTAACTGGATTACTCCTGAATTTAGTTATAAAGGTATAACTCAGTTACCAACTATTTCATCATTATCTACAATTTACGATAGTGATATAAATAGTGTTAGCACAAATATTACAGCATCTAGCGAATCTACAGTAGCTGGATTTATAGCTGGTATTTGGGCTGGTAGTCACAAAGCTACAGCTCAATTAACTGGAGCTAAAGCTTCTAACTATGAAATAATCAATAACGAAACATTTGATTATAATATTAGTAAAGCTCCATTAGAAGTTATTTTAAATGGTAATACTATTATCTATGGTGATGCACCTGTTGATAATGGTTATACAGTAAAAGGATTTGAAAATGGAGAAACTGTTGCTGTATTAGGTAATAGCATTAGTTATACTTATAGTTACTCACGTTATGGCAATATTGGTTATTATGATATTAATGCTAGTGGGTTCACATCAAATAACTACGAAATAACTTATACAAAAGCAACACTTACTGTTGAGGCTAGAAAAGTAGAAATAAGATTCACAGATCTAGATTCATATGTATACAAAAAAGGTGCTTATTCACCAATTGCAACTGTTACAAACTTAGCAAGGGAAACTGATGTATGTAGAGTTGAATTAACTGAGTTTATTAATGTAGGTGAACACACATCAACAGTAGTATCAATTAGTAACTCTAATTATACAATTGTTGGTACAAATTACTCACATACATTTACAATTACTCCAAAACCAATAACAATTAATTGGAATGGATATGAAGGTTTAATTTATAATAATAAAGTTCAAGAATTAAGTGTTGGATCAAATGATATTATTTCTGGAGATACAGTAAATTATACTATTAGTTATACAACTGGTGGTAAGAATGCTGGAAGTCATACTGCAAAAGTAGCAATTGATAATAACAACTACACTATTGCAGTAAATGAAACAACAACTTATACAATTGCTAAGAAAGATATTAATGTTAATTGGTCTAGCGATAAAGTAATTTACTGTAATAGCGAAGTAATGCCAGAAGTAGAAGTGACAGGATTTATTGATGGAGACTCATCTGTAACTGTTACTTATAATAACAAAGGTACAAATGTAGGAAATTATACTGTTAATGTAGTATTATCAGATGATACTAACTACTATATTGCAACCGGTGCTTCATGTGATTATGAAATTACTCCAAAGACTATTACAATTAATTGGAGTGATGTCGATTATACATATCGTAAAGATTATATTGCACCAATACCAACTGTAGATGGTTTAATTGATGGTGATACATCAGCTTCAATCACATTTACTTATAGTGGAGATAATTTAGTTGATGGAAAAGCTATTTATGTTGGTAATTATATAGCAATGGCTAGTGTTGTTGGCCAACATCCAGCTAACTATACAATTGTTAGTGGTGCTTCAAAAGACTTCACTATTACTCCACAAGAAATTACTATTAAGTGGGGAGAATTATCATTCGATTATACTGGTGAACTTATTACACCAACTGCTACTGCAGAAGGATTATTCGAAGGAGATACTTGTACACTTACTGTTAGTGGTGCAGCAAGTGAAGCTGGTACACATACTGTAACTGTTACAGGTATAAGTAATACTAACTATAAATTACCATCTAATAGTAGTACAACGTTTGAAATTATACAAACTATACCTACAACAACATTAACAGTTACTATCTATGGTAATGTTACAATTAAGTATGGTGATGATTTAGTATTAGAATATACAACTCAAGCACCTACTGGTACACAATCTAAGGTATATTACACAATTTCTGGATTCAGAGATGGTGATTCAATTGACTTATTAGGTGAACAATTATTAAGTCTTACAACTAATTACATTAAAGGTAATAATGTTGGAACATATACAATTACTGGGGCTTCTGGATTTACTCTTGAAAATTATGAAATTGAATATGTGATTGTTGATGGAGAAATTACTGTTAATCCAAAAGAAATCACAATTGAATGGACTCAAACATCATTTGAATATGATGGAAAACCACATTTACCTACTTATACATTAAATGGTGTAATAGGCAATGAATGTGATATTAAATTTGTTGATGATAAAGGAAATGACTTTGCTGCCCCAACAGATTATAGACAATATATGGTATATATTTCATTAACAAATGATAATGGTAATTACATCATTGGAGGAAATGATTTTGTATTACTAGATATTACTCAAAGAGAAGTTGGTATCAAATGGAATATTAGCGGACTTGTTTATACTGGTTCTCCAATAATTGTAGCAACATTAACAAATAGTGTTGATGACGATAATGTAACTCTAGTATTTAATAAAGAAGTTAAGGATGCTGGTACATATACAGTTACAATTACAGGTTTACAAGGAACAAATAAATCTAATTATAAATTACCAACTGAAAACTTATCTAAAACATTTATAGTTGATAAAGTTACTCCTGAAGTAACAACTTTACCAAAATTACCTGCAATTTTTGAAGGTCAATCATTAACTAATTCTCAAATTTCAGGTGGAGCAGCTACTTTAAATGGAACAACAGTTCCTGGTAGATTTGAATTCTACAATGTAAACTGGAATTCAATTAAATTTACTTCGTCTGGTAGTTCAACTAAAGTAGATCAAACACAAACAATTGAGGTTAAATTTATTCCTGCAAATGGAGTGAATTATGCTGAAGTAGTTGTTGATGTAACAATTCCAATTAATGCCGTAGCTTCATTAGGATATAACGGTACATATTATGGTAGCGTTGAAGCAGCAGTTACTGCAGCTAATAGCAAGGGTAGTGGATATGTTTATGTATTACCACAAGATAGTTATATTCCTTCTATCAAATCTGATTTAACAATTAATAGTGGAGTAACATTAATATTACCATGTAAAGATGGAGCAATCGATGCTACAACATATTTTATGAATGGTTCTGCTCAAAATGTTGTTTACTCTAAATTGTACATTCCTTATGGTGTAACATTAATAGTTAATGGAAAATTAAATATTACGGCAGAGGTTGACCCTGGAGGAAATCCAAATTCAGCTATAGTTCTAGCACGTGGTGTTTTAATGAATGATGGTAAAATTATAGCTAGTGGTGGAACAATTAATGCATATGGGTATATTAAAGGAAACGTTAGAGAAAATGACACTACTGGAAATGGCTCTATAGAATTGATAAATTCTACACTAAATGATGTATTTAGAATATTCAATTGGCCAGGTGGTAATAATGCGCTTGCATTGTCAAATGAAAAAGTAGTTCCGTTTACTGCATATTCATATCATAACGTTAGTTGTACATTGAAAATTAATGCAGGATCTACATATTCCTCAACAGCAATCGTAGAGGTTGCTCAAATGGAGATTTTAGGTCAGACTATTGGTGGTCCATCTGCAAAAACTGTTACCCTTGTAGGAAACGGTGGATTATTCGAATTAAAAAATGGATATATATTTAAAACAGTTGAGGATCTTACTAATATAGGTGTAAATTCATCATATATATCTACAAATCAATCTATGGCTTTAAGAGGTGTCTTTGAAGTTTATGGAGATGTTGATGATAACAGTATTCACATTGAAGAAAAAGTAATGAATATTGCTGGTATAGATATTACAACTGGACCTGATTGTCCAATGCCTATTGGTATGATGAAAGTAAATATAATGAGTGGTACAACTCTAATTGATACAAACTCATATAAATTTTTACCTGGATCTGAATTATATATTAACGATGGTGCTATTTTAAATATTGCTTCTAATGTTAGCATTATATTCTATGATGAATATAAAGAAGAATATCCTTATACTCAAGGTGATTCAAGCGTTCCAGCAGGTAACTCAATAGGTTATTATAGTAAGATAACAGAATGGATAAGATTAAAAGGTGAAACTGATGAATTTGGAGCGCAATTTAAAGTTGCAGGAAAATTACTATGTTATGGTGGAGTTGCTGGAATTATTAAAGGGGAAGGTTCTGGAACTATAATTATTAGTAATACTGAACCAGAAATACGTGAATTAACATCACTTACATACGGTTCGACTCTGAACTCGTCAGCTTCAACTGATAAGTTTACCTACACAGCTGAAGGTTACTTAAATGGTAATACTAGTGAATTAGAAAAATTTAATAATAATGTTACTTATTATTATAATAGTGTAACAAACACTTGGGGTACACCAATCAAAATTAATTATGTTACTAATTATTCTGGATTATCGATTTCTTCAGATACTGTTTTTAATGGAAGTGCTGGATATATAATCCCTGACTCTAAACTATTCTCTATTTCTAGAAATGGTTATACATTGCAATGGTATACTGATTCTAGTTTGACAACATTATATGACACACTAAATGGTATTAAACCTCCAAAAGATGTTACTGAAATAACTTTATATGCTAAGTGGATACCAAATGAATATAATGTATCATTTGATTCACAAGGTGGAACGAATGTTGATTGTATCACTGTAACTTATACTCAATCATATGGAACATTACCAATACCAACAAAGCCTGGCTATGTATTTACAGGATGGACATTAGATGGTAATTCAATTACTGAAGTTGATGTTGTCAATAAGTTTGAAGATCATACATTAGTTGCTACTTGGGAAGCTGCGACTTATACTGTAACATTTGATTCAAATGGCGGTTCAAGTGTTGATAGTAAGATAGTAACATATAATACAGCGTATGGAACATTACCAACACCAACACTTGATGGATTCTTATTCAAAGGATGGAAATTAGGTGATGTATCCATCACTGATAGAACTATTGTTACTACAACAAGTGACCATGTTTTAGTTGCTCAATGGGAAGAAAAGACACAAGTTTATGTGGTAACATTTGATTGTAGTGATTATGATGGTACAATAAAAGAAATTGAATATAATGCAAATTCTAATTATGGAGAATTAGAGGCTTTAATTAAAGATGGTTACACATTTATAGGATGGTACTCTGTTGAAGATGAAATGATGATTCATTCAACAAACATCGTCACAAAAAATGTAACATTAAAACCGAAATTCACTTCAAATACATATACAATAGTATTTGATGGAAATGGCGGTAGCGGAAATATGAATTCTCAAATTCATACATATGATGAAGAATTAACATTGAGCACGAATACGTACTCTAAGAACGGTTATAAATTTGCTGGCTGGTTATATGATGGTAAGTTATACTCTGATATGGCCAATGTTAAAAATTTAACAATAATTGCAGATGATAATATAACATTTATCGCACAATGGACTGGCATAGAATACGTAGTTGACTTTAATGCAAATACCGGAACTGGAGGAATGACTCAACAAGTTCATACATATGGTAAAGAATTAGCTTTAAGTGCGAATTTATTTACAAAATCAGGATATCATTTTGTAGAATGGAATACAAAAGCAGATGGCAATGGAACGGTGTATAGTGATGAACAAATAGTCACTAACTTATCTTCTACAGAAACAGAAGTTATTACTCTATATGCTCAGTGGTCTCCAAATACATATATAGTTGTATTTGATGGTAATGGTAAGGAATTAGGCGATATTCAACAGATGGAAGTTGTAAATGGAGTTGAATTTCAATTACCAGAAAATAAATTTAGTAAAACGGGTTATACATTTAACGGTTGGTTATGTACAAATAATAATGAGTCATATATTGATAAAGCATTATGTACATTAAGCAATTTTGATAATAATTCTACAGTTACATTTGTTGCCCAATGGAAGGCAAATAAATATACTGTCTCATTTAACTCAAATGGCGGCTCAAGTGTTGAAAGTAAGCCTGTAACATATAATACAGCGTATGGAACATTACCTACTCCTACAAGAAGTAATTATACATTTGACGGTTGGTATTTAAATGATGAAAAAATAACAAATACATCTGTTGTTAAAACTGCTAGTGACCATACATTAGATGCTAAATGGAGCCGAACTTGTCTTGCTGAAGGAACGTTAATTACAATGGCTAATGGAACTAGAAAACCAGTTGAAGAATTGCAAATGGGCGAAATGGTATTAACATGGGATCTAGAGATTGGCGGATATAGATTTGTTCCTGTGTTAGTTCCTGTATATCATGGCACTGATGAAACTAATATTATTAATTTAGTGTTTGACGATGGAACAATTGTAAGAATTATTGCTGAACACGGATTCTTTAGTTCAACAATAAATAATTGGATTTACATAAATGAATACAATTATTTAGATTATATTGGATATTCATTTATAAAAGAATCTGATGATATTGTTGGTAATAAATGCGAAACAGTTAAATTAGTTAATTCGTTTATTACAACTGAAACAACTGGAATATATTCAGTAGTTGCTGCATATACTATTAGCTGTTACACAGAAGGATTATTGTCTATAACTCCACCTGAAGGAGCATATGGATTATTCCATTACTTCGATATTGGCGATGAAATGAAATATGATGAAGAAAAGATGAAACAAGATATCGAAATGTATGGTTTATATACTTATGAAGATTTAGAATTATATGTTACAAAAGAAGAATTTGCTGCATTAAATCTTCAATATCTAAAAGTTTCAGTTGGCAAAGGTTTAGTTACTGAAGAACAATTATTTGCAATTTTACAAAAATTCTTCCCTAAAATGTAGTTTTACAAATGTGTTAGTAAAATAAAGTTTAATAATATCAATTATTTGAAATACTAATGTTATATGATAACTTCATAAAACTTGAGGCAATCACTTAATTGTGGTTGCCTTTAGTCATTTAATAGAGTAATAAACAAATTAATGAATTTTATAATTTAAAATAATAATAAAAGATTACTTTTGTTTTCTAACCTTTAATTTTTATTAAAAATAATTATAATTAATAGTAGGGAAGGAGTAAGTCATAATATTGAATATTATGATTAATAGGAAAATGAAGAAAATATTTAATTTTTTTATTTGTTTTTTATTAGTTACCTTTTTATGTTTAACTAATATAAATTTAGTAGAAGCTTCAGGTAATAGTGTTTATGAAGATGAGTTTAACTATACTTGTTTTGAATCTTCATCTTTATATGATAGTGCTGTTTGGAGTGCTGAAAAAGATAGATCAAGACCCTCTGTTGAAGACGGAGTTTTAAAAGCTTCTAAAGGATATTCATTATCTTTTAATTATCAAAAAATAAATGGTTTTGTATTTGATGCTAGTAAAACATATACTATTAGTTTTGATGTTAAGATAACTAGTTTTGGTGATGATTCAGGATTAGGACGCGAATTATATGTAGCGCCAGGTGGATGGTATAACCAAATAGAATTAAAGAGTTCAGCTGATAAAGCTATTAGAACTGGTGATAATTATGTTGGTAAAACTGGTGTTGAATATAAATTAAACACACTATATAATGTTGAGATCCTTTGGGAACCATCTTTAAAGAAGATTACATCAACTTTAAAAGAAAATGGTAAAGTTCTTTCTACTGGTTATCGTACTAATAATGAATATGCTTCTAATGCATCATATTTAAGTAATTGGGTATTTAGATGTGAAGATGGTGCTTATGAAATGGATAATTTTTCATTTACATATGGTACTATGAAATTTAGTGAAAATTTTGAATTTGAATCTAATGATAAATGTATGTCTCATAATGGATATTGGGCTTTAGAAACATTAGAAAAAACAGGTACTGCACCTGAGTTTAAAGATGGTGTTTTAAAGTTTGATGATAGAGATAGTATTGAATTTTTATGGACTAAATTAGTAGATTATTCTACTGAAAATATTTATTCATTTGAATTTGATGTTAAAGTAACTGGTTTAGGTGATGGTTCTAATATGGGTGCTGATACTCAAACAAGAGTTTTATATGTAGCACCCGGTGGTTATTATAATCAAGTTCAACTTTATACTCTTGATCAAATGATTGTTGCTGGTGAGAGTAGTGTAGTATTTGATTCAGCAAAATATTTAAATAAAACATTACATGTTAAAATCGGGTTACAAGGTGATACTATTTCATCAAGTATATATGATCAAAACAATAACTTAATAGTATCAGGATTTAGAACTAATGGTGCTTATACTAATATGGTTGATAGAAATAAGACAATGGCACGTATGGTTTTAAGATGTGAAGATGGTAGTTGTGAAATCGATAATTTTGTTTTTTCTGAACAAAGTGTTAAGACTGATGTATTAGATACATTTGAAGTTTCAGATGATAAAGCTATGACTTATACTTGTACATTAGATTATACTTTAGGAAATGATACATCACTTAAATTAAATGGAAGTAACATTTTATCTTTATCAAGTAGCACAATGAAAGTATGTAGTGGTTTTGTTAAAGGTAGTTATGGAAGTGGATCATATAAAATTAAATTATATATTAATAAATCACAATCTTTTGTTAGTGCTGAAGTAACTTTACCTGATGGTGGTATTGTTAGAAGAGGAACATATGATTTAATTAATAAAACTGATAATACATATTCAATCTCACTTGTATCAAATAGTTCAGATAGTATTAAAGATATTGATAAAAAAATTACTGATGTAAAATTAGATGAATATACTCTTACAAAAGACGAACCTGTTTATGAAGGTGCTAATGAATTTATTTATAATATAATCTCATCATTTGATGATGCGTCTACTACAAGAAACTTTGCATGGACAACACAATATGCTGATGTTGAAATGGTAGTAAAATATCGTGTTAAAGGAAATTTGGAATGGGATGTAGTAGAAGGTATAAAAGAAGATGAAGCTATTGATGTTGAAGAAGATTATTTTAAAGCTGATTTAGTTGATTTAACTCCAGATACAGAATATGAATTTAAAATCGGTATCTTAGACGCTGATGATGATAGTGAATATGACTGGACTAAAGTTTATTCATTTAAAACAGCACCAAGTGAAATTGATGAATTTACTTTTGTAGCTGTTGGTGATACACAAGGAATGACTTGGCATGGTACAAGTACATCAAATAAAGGATTTATGTATGCTAAGAGCGCTTATGAACAAGCATTAAAAGAAGTAGAGAATCCAGCATTTATTCTTCATGCAGGTGATGTAGTTGAAAATGGAGATAATAAAATACAATGGAATTATTTCTTTAAAGCTTTAGGAGATGCAGGGGCATCAATACCACACTTTGCTGCAATCGGAAATCATGATGTTGTTAGTAAAGGTAGTGACCCAAGATTCTACTTTGACTTACATTTCAATCATCCTAATAATGGTGGTTCTGAAAAATTGAATCAATATCATGTAAATAAGATTAGAAATACTCATTTAAAAAGGTTAGCGGAACAAGCTGATGAAACATTCTATTCATTTGATTATGGTGATGCACATTTTATTGTTTTAAATACTGGTAATTATTCTGGTGAGGATAGATATATTATTGAAGCCCAAAGACAGTGGCTAGAAAATGATTTAGAAGCAAATAAGTGTGCTAAATGGACAGTTATTTTATTCCATGAACCTATTTATCATAGACTTGGTGGAAATGAAAGTAGACCATGGTTAAATACACTTATTGAAAATTATAATGTTGATTTAGTTATTCAAGGGCATTCTCATTTAGTAACTAGAACATACCCTATGAAAGATGGTAAAATAGTTACAAAACTTAATCCAGATCAAATAACACAAGGTGTAGGTACAGTTTATACTACAATCGGTTCAACAGCTTTAAATCATGACGGAATGGGTTCTACTAATGTTGAAGAATGTATGTTAATAAATACTCCTATAATGCAACAGTCTGCATATACAACAGTTACTATTAAAAATGATAAATTAATTATGACTGTTAAGCAAACTGATGGATTAGTTTTAGATAGTTTCACAATTTTAGCAAGTGGTGAAAAAGGACATACTGGTGAAGAAGAAGTTGTTAATAGAAAAGAAGCTACATGCGAAGATGGTTATACAGGAGATATTATCTGTAGTAGTTGCAAAAAAGTTATAAGTAAAGGTGAAGTAATTAAAGCTATAAAAGATCATGCTTATGGCGAATGGACTATTATTAAAGAAGCAACTAAAGATGAGGTAGGATTAAGAGAACATTCTTGTACTGTATGTGGCTATAAAGTTTTAGAAGAATACAGCGCTAGTAAAGGCTGTAGCGGAAGTATTGGAATAACTTTAACAGGACTATCTATTTTATCTATGGCTATATATGTGTTAAAAAGACGAAAAAATAATTATTAAAAATTTTAAGTTATCACTTTAAATAGTGATAACTTATTTTTTTAAATCTTTAAAAAATATTTAAAATAAACTTTTTAAATAAATTTTCTAAAAAAAGTATATATATTTTATATTATTTAAAATTAAAAATAACTTTATCTTGATTTTTGAGAAAAACGTTATAATTAAGCCATTTTTCTAATTTGACAACCGTGAAATTTTATATATAATATGGGGTAAAATTAATTAAAAAATGGAGATGATTAAATGTTAGAGGCATTAATATCCGAATGTACAGATTATGATTTTAAAGAGAAATTAGAAATAAAAAAAGCTAAAAGTTGGTTGAAAAGTATTTCAGCTTTTGCGAACGGAATAGATGGTTCATTGTTTTTTGGAGTTTCAGATGATAAAAAATTATTAGGAATAAATAACCCTCAATATATTTGTGACAAAATATCTGAACTTATTAATTCAAAATAACACCAATCCCTTCATTTATATTAGAACCACATAATGAAAAGGGGTTAATTTTTATTATTGTCAAAGTATTTCCAGGACCATCTACACCATATTATTATTCAGCTGATGGTGTTAGAGAAGCTTATTTCAGGTCTGGTAATCAAAGTGTTATTTCTCCTAGACATGTGCTAGAAGAATTGATTTTAAAGGGTCAAAATAAAACATATGATTCTATTGTAACTAGTTATTTGAAAAAAGATTATTCATTTACTTTTTTTGAAGCTACATTTTTTGATAAAACATTCACTCGAATAAGTGATAGTGATTATATATCATTTTCTTTAATGACAAGAGAAGGTTATCTAACAAATGCTGGTGTTTTACTCTCAGATCAAAATATCTATAGACAAAATAGAGTGTTTTGTACTAGATGGAATGGAATTACTAAAACTTCTTTAGAGGAGGCAATGGATGATGCTGAATACACGGGAGGGTTAGTAAAAATTTTGGAATCAGTATTAAATTTTGTGAAAAATAATACTAAGAAAAAGTGGAAGAAAGCTCCTGAGGGAAGGATTGAAATGCCTGAATATGATGAAATTGCAATACGAGAAGTTATTGTTAATGCACTTATCCATCGCATGTATACAAATGTAGGTTCAGAAGTAACTGTGGATATATATGATGATAGAATTATTGTTACATCTCCTGGTCCAATGGTATCGGGAATGACATTTTACAAAGAACCAAATACTTACGTTCCTTCAATTAGAAGAAATCCGATTTTAGCTGATATATTTGCTAGAATGAAATTTATGGATCGTCGAGGTAGTGGGTTTGATAAAATTTTGAATGAGACGAATAGATTGTTTAATGATAACAAAAATCATGTTGAATTTAATGCAAACGATACTCATTTTACTGTTGTTATTTTTAATGCAAATTATAAAAAGGGCAAAGAAAAGGGCAAAGAAAAGGGCAAAGAAAAGGGCGAAGAAATTGTCAAAGAAATTGTCAAAGAAATTGTAAGGAAACCATCTATAACTGTAAAAGAATTGGCAATTAAACTAAATGTTTCTGAAAGAGTAATTAGATATGAAATTGATAAGTTGAGAAGCCAAGTGATCATAGAACGTGAAGGGTCTACGAAATCGGGTAAATGGGTAGTGCTGACAAAGTTTAATGAACTATAATAACACTTAATTAAAGATTTTTTTAGGTTCATTGTTTCCATATGAGGAAAGGCTTCTCTTTTCTTTCTTATCTATTGAAAAATCCATCGAAATCTATATTTTTTGATATTTTGATTTGATAAATATGGTTATGTAATATTTATAAAAATATATTGTTATTTAGATGTATATATTATATAAAGCAAGTGAGCGAACAATATATTTGATAGAATAAATTTTATAGTTCTTCTAGGTGGTGGGCTTGATAAAATTTGAATGGGACGAATAGATTGTGTCATGTATAAAATCATATTGAATTTAACGCAAACGATACTCATTTTACTGTTGTTATTTTTAATGCAAATTATAAAAATGTCAAAGAAATTGTCAAAGAAATTGTCAAAGAAATTGTCAAAGAAATTGAAAAGAACCCATCTATAACTGTTAAAGAATTGGCAATTAAACCAAATGTTTCTGAAAGAGTAATTAGATATGAAATTGATAAGTTGAGAAATCAAGTGATCATAGAACGTAAAGGGTTAATGAAATCGGGTAGATGGAAGGTTGTTGAAATAAGAATAAACAGTAATAACAATTAATTAAAGATTTTTTTATTTCATATCGTTCGTTATTAATATTTGTCACTATACACCTCAGATATATAGTTACAAGATGAAATAAAATTTCTAAAATAAAATATTATTTATATCCTTTGTTTTATAATTTATAATATAAATATAGATAATTTAAAAAAGTTTCGTAAAATGTTGGAATTTTTTCGTTATATATAGTGAAGATGGTTTGGAAGTGGTTTTATTGAGATTAGAAGAAAGAATGAAATATGCTTTAAGAGTTAAAGATAAAAAATTATTAGATGAAGTATTTAAAGATATCTATAATGAATATTTTCATTTAATTGGTTTTGTTATTTCAGAGTATGTAAATAACAAAAATGATGTTGAAGAATTAATTAATGATGTCTTTTTAAGTTTTTTCAATAATTTAGATAAAATTAAACTTAAAAATATAAAAGCATATTTAACAAAGACTGCTAAAAATAAAGCCATAGATTTTATAAGATGTAATAAAAATAAATATTTTTTAGAAAATGAAATTGTTAATAGTACACCTTCATTTGATAACAGTTTATATTATTTAATTGTTAATGATATGAAAAGGGTATTAACGGTTGAGGAGATCGATATAATTATTTTACATGTTGTATATGATTTAAGTTTTAAATCGATTGCTAAAAAATATAAATTACCGATTACTACAATTTCTACTAAATATTACCAAGCTATTAAAAAATATAAAGACGGAGGAATTTCATGAGATTAGAAGAAAAAATTAAAAAAAGTAGTGAATATAACTCAAATTACAACAAAATCAAAGGTAATATTGATTTTGATAAGTACACAGAAAAAGAATCTTTTTTCTCTAAATTTACTCTATTTATTAAAGAAAATAAGGGTGCTTTAACATTAACATGTATTTTACTTATAATGGTTTCTTTTATATTTATGATGCCTACCGGTGATACTAAAGGGGAACCTAATTTTCCTCCTGATGGAGAACCTAGTAACCCTAGTTATGAAGTATCACATAGTTTATCACATAATGAAGCCTCGTTAATAGGAATTGCCGCTTATTATGAATTTGATAAAAAGGGTGTGGCTAATTTATCTAATCTATTATTTAATACTAATTCTAAATCTAGTAAGGTTTATAGTTTAAGTGAAGAAGATAGTGATGAAGAATATTTAAAAGTATCATATCCATATGATTATGTAAAAATAAATAGCGCTTATAAATTTAGTGTTAATATTACTAGTATTAATGATAAGGCATCTGAAGAAATTCTTTTAAATAGTTGTGGATTAGGAGAATTAGAAGTTGTTGTAGCTGAATTTGAAACTTATATTGAAGATAATGGAGTAAGGATGTTAAGTGTATCAGATACATTAATTTCTTTAAGAGGATATAATGGATATTATACAATCTTAGCTAATAGTGGACATCGCGAAAATAGTGACTTTATGCATATCTTTTCTTCTCATAAAAGATTATTGGAAGAAGAAGTAAGTAAAGATTTTACTCCTCCTATCTTATCAATTTTTTTAGAAGAAAAAAGTAATAATGAAAGATATATATATTTTGAAACAAGTAATGATTTATTAAGTTTTGGCAGTTATAAAAAAGATTACGCTTTTAAAAATATTACTGAAATAGAGTATGTATCTAGAAGTAGTATGTATTCAGTATTTGAATTAGCTAAATTACCTACTAAAGAAATAACTGTTTCTATAGTAGAAATTGATGTTGAAAAGAAATGTATCGAAGTAGCAAGTGAAGCTAATTTAGAATATATCTACTATACTTCATATACTGAAGGTGTTGAAATTACAGAGTTAAATATTGGAGATATTATTACAATTGAATATGACTTTCTTTTTGAAACATATGATCCTACTAATGTTTATATTAATTCTATTATCGTTTTAGAATCTTCTATAGCGGAGGTAAAGTAGTATGAAAAAGCTTATTTTAAATATTAGTAAAATTATTATAGCTATAATAACTATTCCACTTTGGTTTTTAGGATTTTATCACGGTGTAGGTCATATGCCTAATGTTGATACTGGTAAAATAGAAGAAGTACACTTTTATCATAGTATGTATGAAAATCTAAACTCTTTAGAGTTATCGTTTATATTTTATCTTTTTATTGTAGTAGTCATTGTTTCTATAGTATTATCTACAATAAGTATTAAATCTAATAATAATAAAATAAATAAAATTAGTAATATAGCTTTAATTATTACAATCATATTATTCTTAGTATGTTTAACAGTAGGTTCAACTGTTTCTAGAGGATATTAAGGAGGTTATTTATATGAAGAAGATTTATATTTTAATCATGATTTCATTAATTAGTATACTCTGTGGTTGTAATTCTATTAAAGAATATACTGGTACAAAGATAACTAAATTAACATATAAATCTATTGATTATATGGGTGGTTACACTGAATTATATGAATTAGATTTTATTGAAAATAAATATTCATCTATATCATATTTACCAACTGAAGTTGAAAATCATGAATTAGAAATTAAAAGTACTTTTACCGATGAAGAAGAAAAAATATTTATGGACTCATGTTATACATATGGTTTATTTGATATTAAAGATTATTATAGTGAATCAGGAATATGTGATGGAGGAGGATGGGATTTAATTATTGAATATATTGATGGAACAACAAAAACTTCAAAAGGACATAACGCAGGTCCCTATAAAGTATTTAATAAATGTGCAACCGTCTTTTATGATTTATGTGGTGAAGTTGTAATGGGAAATTTACCAGAATTTTATGTTGAACCACCTAATATATCATATGGATTTAGGTATGAAAAAGCTCACCATGATAGCCTTGCATTTTTTACAAGAGCAAACTATAAATGGAATAAGGGTGAAGTTTCAAATAAAAATATCTATTCTATTAATGAACTAAATAAACAATATAATGAATTTGAAATGGATTATAATTATAAACTAATTTTATATACTGCAAATTACAGATGTGGTAAAGAGTTCAATAAAATTACAGTTAAAGAATATGATTTTAATCCAGAACTTTCGAATGAAAAAGTAATATATACTGGTAAATGGTTTGATCAAATTGAATTAGATATCATGCTTAATAAAATATATGTATATGAACTATCATATGAAGATGGAGATTATGTTCAATATACATTTTCTACTTATTGTAATAATTAAAGGAGTTTAAAATGAAAAGAAAATTAATAGTCATTTTATTTATAGTGTTATTTATTTTACTTTTTCCATTTCAAACTAAAATGAAAGATGGCGGGACAGTAGCATATAGAGCTGCTATATATACAGTTTATGATGTTCATAGAATTGTTGCGTCTTTAGATGAAACAACTGATGACGAATATATTGAAGGGATAATAATTGAAATATTTGGCATTGAAGTTTTTAACAATACTAATCCACGTATTAAAATATAATAATAAACTTAAATGGAAGGCTTAGGCCTTCTTTTTTAAATTTTAAAAAATATTTAAAATATATATTCTTATTTATTTTTCGAAAATAATATAGTATTTAAATTATATTAAAAAATTAAAATAATAAAACATATTAAGTTTTCGAAAAACGACTTACTTAAGCAATTTTTCTTATTTGACAAGCTTTTTATTTTATATATAATATGTACTATGGTAGTGATAACTACTGCTGGAGGAAACGATGAACAAAAAGCACGTCGAAGGAACAACGAACGTGTGGAATGGAGTAAAGCAAGATGGAATATCTTGTAATGTTTGCGATAATCTTGACGATTATTGCTTACATCCTTGATGTGCGAGACTAGATAAGACAAGAAAGGCACAGTTGCGTTCGTTGTTTCTAAAAGCGAAAAGGGAAGCTTTGGCGAGCTTCCCTTTTCATTTTAGGCATCAATCTTCGTTCGTTGACATCTATATTATATGTTAGAATAGTTTAATATTCAATAGTTTTAAAATATAAAAAGTTAATCTTGTAAACATTTACATCTTTTCCTTAATGTTATTATTTGTAATAATATAAGTGTATTTAGATTTTAGGAGTCGATTTTATGAATTTTGTATTTATTTCTCCAAACTTCCCAGAAACTTATTATCGTTTTTGTCAAGCTTTAAAAAATAATGGAGTAAGAGTGTTAGGTGTTGGTGATGTGGTAGAAGCTAATTTATCTAACGAATTACGCAATGCTTTAGATGGATATTATTATGTTCATGATTTAAGTAATTTAGAAGAAAAGAAAAATGCAATTAGATATTTTGAGTGGCATTATGGTGAAATTAATTTTATTGAATCTAATAATGAACATTACTTAGAACATGATGCATATTTACGTAGTGAATTTAATGTTACTACTGGCCCTATGGCTCATGAAATAATCTATTTTAAACACAAAAGCGCTATGAAAGAAAAATATCATCAAGCAGGAGTTAAAGTAGCTAGATGGGTTATTGCTTATGACTGGGATACTGCGATCAATTTCATTAATGAAGTAGGTTATCCTGTAGTAGCTAAACCTGACAAAGGTGTCGGAGCTAGCTTTACTGGTAAAATTAATAATGAAGATGATTTAAGATGGTTTTTCTCACATAAGGAACCTTGGGTAGAATATATTATGGAAGAATTTATTGATGGTGAATTATTTTCATTTGATGGTGTATGTGATGCCTTTGGTAATGTAACATATCCAGTATTTCATCATTATCCTACACCTATTATGGATATTGTTAATGATAGAAAAGATTGTATTTATTATACAAGTCCATTTATACCAACTGATTTATATGAGGCAGGTTGTAGGGTTGTTAAAGCCTTTGGTGCTAAATCTCGCTTTTTCCATTTAGAATTTTTCCGCCTAAAAAGTGATAAACCAGGATTAGGAGTAGCTGGTGATATTATAGGACTAGAAGTTAATATGCGTGTGCCTGGAGGATATACCCCTGATTTAGTTAACTTTGCTTATTCAGTAGATATTTATCAAATTTGGGCTGATGTTATTACCTTTAATGAAAACCGTCAATATCTAGGAAATCCAAGAGGATATTGTTGTTATGTTGGAAGACGTGATGGAGTATGGTATAAACATTCATATGAAGATATTTGCTACCACTATCAAAATGAATTAAAATGGGTTAATAGAATGCCAGATGCTTTAAGTGGAGCGATGGGTAATTATTTCTTTATGGCACGTTTTACTGACTATGATAAGATGTGGGAATATATCAATTATTGTTTAGGAATGTAAAGCGAGAATCCTCGGATATTCAATACCCGAGATGAAAGCTTAATTTTTTTCGAAAAATATAATAAACACGTTGGATAAAACGTGTTTTTATTATATTTTTTCTCAACTATATGTATCAATGAAAAGTT
>JBGVOE010000018.1:0-9222 GCA_045126355.1 Anaeroplasmataceae bacterium
AACTTTTCATTGATACATATAGTTGAGAAAAAATATAATAAAAACACGTTTTATCCAACGTGTTTATTATATTTTTCGAAAAAAATTAAGCTTTCATCTCGGGTATTGAATATCCGAGGATTCTCGCTTTACATTCCTAAATTTTGTTGTGTTGTAGAATTTGTAACAGCATCAATAATAACTTTAGTAAAAAATGAAGATATTACTGGTACTGTTCCTAAACAAAGAGCGTTTGCTATATATAAGAAATATAGTTTACTCATTTTGTTTTTTTTTTAATTAATTTTATTTGATTCCATAGTGTACTCATATGTGAATACTTTTTCATTTAAATCACTTTCTCTCATTTTAAATTGAAATAATTATACTACTAATCGTGTTATATGTATATATACTTAACTGAGTATAACGTTTTCTTGAAAACAATATTTTTATCTTACAAAGTGATATTGTTATGTATATTTACTCTTCCTTTTCAATTTTAAACACATTTATAGTGTCAACATCTGGGCAACAAAAACAATTGCTTTTTAATTTGCCATCATATCTTAAAATATCAATCATCGGAAAAAGCACATGTGCTGCCATAGGACACAATTTTCCTCTTTCTGTATCAAAATCAAATGTATCTCCTACTTTATGACCTCTATGACATGGACAATTACCTTTTTGATCTACAATAGTAATTTTTATTTTCATAATTTCCCCTCACATATATACCTTTCAATATCTACACCAAAAAATTTTTCATCTTTATATAAATTATCTAAAATAATGTCTCGAGTAACTTGCATTGCGTGTTTTGTAGCATCTTCTAAAGATTTATCATTTAACACATCACTAATTAAAATACTCGAGAAAATATCTCCAGTACCTGGAAAACGAACATCAACTAAATCAAATTCTATAATAAAGAAATTATCTTTAGTGTTATCATAACCAATTACACAATTCTTACTATCTACAAATGAACTTGTTATTACGACTGATTTAGCACCTAAAATTCTTAATCGTTTTATTAATTCCTGAGCTTCTTCAATGGTTAAATTTTTCTTAGAACATAAACCATCAACCAAATAACAAGCTTCAGTATAATTAGGTATTAATATATCAGCATATGAAGATAATTTACGCATAATCTGAATATTTAATTCTGTCATTCCATTATATAATTTTCCTTCATCTCCCATTATAGGATCAACTACAACTAACAACTTTTCTTTATCTTGGTTGTTAATTAATTTTTCAATAATATCAATTTGTTTAGGATTAACCATAAATCCTGTTGATATACAATCAAATTTAAAACCTAAAGAATTCCATATATCAACAGTTCTTTCCATATATTCAGTAGTATCTAATATATCAAATTTTCCAAAATCTAAAGTATTAGAAACTAATGCGGTAGGCAATGAAGCAACATTAATTCCATTAACGGATAGAAATGGAATCATTGCGGATAATGCTATTTTACCTACACCAGGCATATCATTTACACAACATATCTTTTTATTATTTGATTGTGTTTTTATTGTTTTTTCATTCTCTCTTTCATCCATAAAAATCCTCCATGTCTAGTAAAATTCCTTAAAAATTATACCTCGTTTTGCAAAAAAAGTATAGAATAATCTATACTTTACTTAATCTCATTTAATTAGTTTCTTTCTTTTGAATAATATGGTTGAAAACTCTTTTTACATCTTTTTTATCTAAAAATGGATATAACGTACTCATTTCAACATCTTGATATTTTCCATTTAAGTATTCATCTACTAATTTTGATAAACATTCTTGAGATACAAATGGAGCTAATGCTACAATTGGATATTTACAATCTTTACCTTCGATTACAAATTGCATGAATAATTTATCACAATCTTTTTTATCTAAGAATGGAAATACCATAACCAAACTTAAATCTTTATATTCATCAGACTCAGCTAATATTTTATCTACTAATTCATATAAATCTTCTTTATCCATAAATGGTAGTGCAGTAACTAAACTATTAACTTTACTGTTGTTTTTGCCTCCGAATGCACCGCTGAAAATATTTCCAAACATTTTACCATAGTCTTTTCCCATATTACTAAAATCTTTTCCTAAATGAATTTTCTTTTCATTAACTTTTATTGTTACTGGTTCATCGTCATCATCTATATCTTCTAGTTCTTCAATAAGTTCTTCTACTTGATCTTCCATTTCATCTAATTCATCTTCAAGTGAGTCTAATTTTGATTCCAAATCTTCATCAGATAAATCTTTATAACCTTCTAATTCGATTTTTATTTCTTCTAATCTAGTTAAAATTGTTTGCTTGCTATCTACATCAACCTCATCAAGATGGTCTATTATTTCTTCTACTTTTTCATTTAATTCTTCAAGTTTTTCAGCAAGCTCTTCTAGTTCTTCTAACTTTTCTTCAAATTCTTCTTTTTCATCGTCACTTGAGAATATTAATTCATCTTTTTTTGGATAAGCTAACGCTTCTTCAAAACTAATTGGTTCATAAACCACTTTACCATCAATAATTACTTTTTTTAATATCATATCTTATCATCCTTACTTATAAAATTTTGTTCTCCCGGAGTTAATTTTGGATATAAATCATCCATTTTTGTTTCTAATCTTCCTTCTTTAATAGCTTTTAATACCATTGTTCTTTCAATAGGAGAAAATTGATAGAATACTTCAGAAAGATTAACTTTAATATTACCATCGATAACACTTTGTACTACAAACAATCTATTACGACCTTTGAATATATCGTTCTCATCAACATATATTTCATCATTTAAGCATAATAGTTCTTCAAATGTGATTTCAAATAGTTTACATAATTCCAACAATACGTCTATTGAGGGAACTCCTGTTCCATTTTCCCATTTGCTTACAAGTTGTCTTGATACAAAGAGTTTTTCAGCAATATCATCTTGTGTTAGATTTTGTTCTTTACGATATTTTATTATCTTGGATCCAACTTTAACAAAATCTATCATTGCTACCAACCTCCTTACACTAAAAATTATAAAAGGATTAATAATTAAAGTCACGCTACTGAAAGTTGCGTTTAATAAATGTTTTAAATTTTAATAAGTACTTGATTGTCTCCAGAACTTACTTCAAGTAAAGTAAAATGTCCTTGTTTTTTAATATACTTTTTTAGATTTTTATAAATTATTGGTAATGATTTCATTAATGGTTCAATATCTATATTTATATCTTTCTTATTACTATTTAATTTAATAATATAATTCAATACAAATTTTGATTTTAATAATGATGTTGGGAACCAAAGTTTGATTCCATGACCATCAGCTGATTTTATATATATTTTCATATTATTCTACTGTAATAGATACTGTATCGCCATCAGCTGATTCTACTTCAACTAATTTACCAATAACACCTGCATTAATTAACATAAACACTTGATTAAAGTCGATATTTTTTAATGCGTCCTTACCATTAATATTTGGAAGTTCCATGCCTGCATCAATACATAATTTAATTATAGATAGTGGAATATTAACCTTTACTTTATCGCCATCAGCACTAAGAACATTAATCTTTAATAGCATTGAATTAATGTCTTTTCTTTCCGCCTCAGGAATAATTTTAGTTTGTTCAACTTCTCTTCCTAATAATTCGTCTAATGATACGTTTAATATATCAGCTAATAATGGAAGAGTAGATATATCAGGAACTGATAAATCATTTTCCCATTTACTAACTGCTTGTGCGCTGATATTTACCTTTTCAGCAATTTCATCTTGTTTTAGTCCTAGATTCTTTCTAAGTCTTACAAATCTTTGTCCAAATGTTTCTTTCATTTTTCTTTCCTCCGTTTTTGTAACTTCATTTGTATCTTAATTTTATTATTATTTTAAAGCTTTTTTAAGCGACTAATAGTTGTTTTAATAACTTTATGGTTGTTAATTATACAACTAACGGTTGATTATCAATATCATATTAAAAAAAACTTTTTTTCTAGCATAAATATATAATAAGTAACTATCATGTGTTTTAGTTCTCAATCGAAAATATAATAAAAAAGCTATTTGAATTTAAAAACTCATAATAGCTTCATTATATTTACTAATTACATCATTATAATAATTTCTTCCAAAATAATATATGAAAATAAAAATTGAAGTGCATAAAATTGCAATTTCTTTATTATCAACATAATTATATTCACCATCTAGAATATTTTTTCCTTCAACCAAATTAATAAATTCTTCATAGTTTGGAATTTCATATTTTCCATTAGCAACATAATTTGCTTTCATTAAATTTTGGATAAATATTAGTTCAAAATCTTCTAATGTGTATTTGCTATAATTTTTTGATGTACCTCTTTTATCAACTAGTGATTTATATTTTAAATCTTTAACCAACTCAACAGATACTGTTAATTCCTTATAATTTACATAAGGTAACGGTTCTTTATAATCTCTAAATGATTCTATCATTGGATAATTTATTAGCAATAAACCATTATCTGTTTCGTTTGAAAAATAATTCATCATTTTCAATAAAATTTCTTTTTTATTTTCAAAATGATTATCTTGATATTCAAAATCAAACAATAAGTAAATATATGGATACTTTTGATCAAGTTTAGCTAAATCATCAGTTCTATTATTATCTTTTAAAATTTGTTTTAATACTTCAATAGTCGATGTAGAGTCATCTTCAAAATCTGCGTTTAAATTTTCAATGGTTTGGTAAAGGGAATAAATATTCGTACCTAGATGAACAATTTGAAGCCCTGAAGTTTCGTTCCATTTAACTTTTCCAATTTGTTCAAAAATTTTTGGTTCTGTTTTTTTACCTTCAACTATTAAAAGTATTTTATTCTGTGAATGCACCATTTCTATACATCTTCTCCAAATTATGAGCTTCTCTAATTTCCTTTTCAGTGCATTCACTTAAAGAATTTACATGACCAGCTGTTAATATGAAACAACAATCTGGTCTAGTAATTGAATTTTTCATTAAATAAGTATTATGTGATGTAACTATTGCTTGCATGTTTGGACTATCATTTATTGCTCTTAATATTATTTCAGCTGTTTCATAATGATAGAATGCATCAAATTCATCAATAAAGGCAAATGACACATCTTTGAAAAATAATGACCAGCAGAAATATAACCATAATGCTTGAGTTCCAGTTGAGATTATCGAAGAAAACACTGCTTCTCCACTTTTGAATTTTGCAAATAATATATTTTGATTATTAAATACCCTTGCTACTAATTTATATTTCAAACCATTTTTAGCTAAGAATTCTTCAAATTCCTTGATTGTATTACTCTTTATAATAATTTCATCCATACTTCCAGGACCACTTAATAATCCGATGTAATTATTACCACTATTTAAACATCTAAACCACAACATTGCTTCAGCAAATTTTACAATTTTTGATACTGGAGATGTTTCTTCTAATAATGTATTTTTATAAATGTATTTCAATATAGATAATTGATTATCTTTTATATCTACTCTTAAATTAGAAGCTTCTTCAATGTTTATTACATTATTAGCTTTATTAAAATAATCAAAATTAATTATTACTTTTTCTCCTTCAACTAATCTTTCAAATATTAATTGACTTACATCTGTTTTCGCATAAGTGTATGTATAAATGTGATTATCAAATTGAAATTCATATTTGAATGAAACAATTTTATTATTGTTATCTAAATTTGAGTAATTTATATACCATTGTGGATCTGGTTTTTGCTTATCGGTTAAATGAACTGTTAAATCATATAAAGCAAATCCCAAGTTTGATTTTCCAGAACCATTTTTTCCATAAATGATTCCTTTTTTTACAATGCCTTTATCTACCAAATTTGTATTAAAAGAATAGTCTCTAGCATTTGATAAATCTAACACTATTTCCTCTTTAAATCCTTTAAAATTTTCTACACTAAATTTTCTAATCATAATATGTTCACCACCTAGTATAAACATTATATCATCTCCTGTTTTTTTTATCAATATGTTGCCGTAATTTTTTTACGGCAAAACGGTTTGTGTATTTAGTATATTCAAAAAATAATATAAATATTCCTGTTTTTATGTACTAATTTCATTTTTACAAATTATTATGAGTATAGAAATTATATAAAAAAACCACTTAAGAATTTCTTAAGCAGCTTGTATCATTATTTAATTATTTTGCATAATCATTTACCATATAAATCATAACTTCTAATTTACAAGATTAATCAGATAATTGATATCCACAAATATCACAGAACGTATCTTGATCCAAATTTTCATGAGGACTTTTGGCGCAAGTCCCATTGCATTGTTCACCAACCTTATGCTCACAATGACCCTCTTCAGTGGCAACATATTCAAATTCAAAAGCACCGCCAATTATCGTAGTATATCCACACGCAGTACACTTATGATTTTCATCAAAAAAGTGAACTCCACTTTTGCAAATAACATCAACGAAGTAATCATTAAATTTTATTCTATCTTCCTCGCTTATCGTCAAAGATTTATTAAAATCATAATCTATAAACGTTCCACATTCACTGTGATAATAAATTTCCCTATCATTTTTCATAATAATGGTATAATCACATCCACAGTTTGCAACCTCATTAATCCATTTACTATTGTTAAGTAGATTAATTAAAAATATTTTAGGTTCTCCATCGGTATACGGTGTATAACTAGAATTTTGATATTTTATCGATATAGGATTATAATTATTAACACTACAAGAAGACAATACAAATATTGATAAAACAATACTTACTAAACATAAAACTATTTTTTTCACAACGCTTTACCTCCATCAAATTAAATTCCACTTTATAACAAAGATTCAAAAGGTTTATACAATTCCTTTTGATCGTATTCTATTGCTATATTGTTATATGATTTTGTTTTCAGCCATGATGAATCACCAAATAATTCACTAAAGAAATATAATAAGATATTCCATTCTCTTTCATCAGCATAATTAACTGCTTCTTCATTAGTATCAAAAATATAAAAGAATATATACTCATCTGAATCTGGTGCAGTACATTTCACATAACAATTCCAATCATAATCTTGGTCTGTTGTTTCCTTATAAAAAATCTCATATCCAGCCTCTTCATAAACTTTAATTATATCTTCATACGTAATTACTTTTTCAGATATCGTATTGTCGCCATCACATGATGCTAATGTTGTTAATATAAAGATAGATAAAAATAATAATAAATATTTTTGCATATGGGCTTAATCCTCCATTAAGGTATTAAATTTATTATATAAATATATCTCTAAAAGTCTTTTCACCTGTTACTAAGAAATAAGTATGTGTATTTACATCTTTAATATAGAAAATATTATCTGCAAGGATAAATAATCTACCTATTTCAGTTTCTAAATATCCTAAATTTTCATTTTCAGGTAACGTATCATATGGATAATCAATAAATTCAAATTCTGATAATCCAGTAAAGTTTCCTATTTTAACATCATCCATTCTATAAGCATCAAAATCATCTAAATATGTTATATAAGAATGTGCTCGTGATTTTGGATATTCAAATGAAATATATTCACCTAAAAATTTATAATGTCTTTGATTAATCGAGATATAATCATTTGTAATTTCTATGTCAAAACTTGCATTACTAGTAAATATTGTGTATAAAGTATATCCTCCACCACAAACTTGCCAATTATTAGATAGGTCTTCATATACAGTCATTTCAAGTAAGCTTAGCACCATATATTTATCTTCCATATCAGTACTATACGCAATGTTAGTTAAGCTACCTGGTGCAACTCCAATATATCCATGTTCATATCTAACTTCTACGATGTCATCAAGTGTTAAATTAGGAATATTTAAAATTGTTTTAACATCACTATATTCAATGCCAACAGTTTTAAATTCTATAACAATATCTTCAAATGGTAATACTAAAATATAACGCCATCTATATTCTCCATCTATTTTTATTGTATCCTGTATTTGATGGAATTCTCCATTAACATACATTGCTAGGTCAACATCCATTAATGGATGAGAATATATTTCTAATGTTGTACCTGCAGTATATACTCCTGAAATATTTTCAATTAAAGAATCTATTTCACCTGTTATAGTAACATCACAAGCATAACCTATATCATTGTTAATATCTTCTGTTTTTCTTTCTTTACATACTAAACAAGTATATAGCATTACTTCTCCACCACCAGGAACTCGAGTTAAATCTCCTTCATCCCATGAGTGACCTAGCTTACAATCAGGGTCATTTGTTTGTGGAATAGGTTCAAGATAAAACAAAGTTAAAATACGATCATTTTGAAAACTTCCAGGGAAATAATTATCATAATAATAACATTCTCCCTCTTCAATACCATCTAAAATAATAACCTCATTATCAACATTAATTTTAACTGTATTAACACCAATATTTTCTGCTAAAAGATCAAATTCCTCAGAATCACTAACAAGCTTAATGCAATCTTCATTTATAATCACATTAGCTTTTTTTATATTATGAGGTCTATATTCTTCTTCCCAACCACGAACCTCTTCTCCAAAATATTTTACCTGTTCATTATATAATTCTTGATCAACATATTCGCCATCAACATCATTTTCGTGGCTCACAAATTCGTAATTTACTCCTTTGTAATCAAAGGTTAACGAATCACTAAGATATCCACCTGCACCAAGTGCTTCGATTTTATCACCATTTTCAAGTGTTAGCAAAATTGTTGTATTTTTTATACCATTGTTTTTACATTTATAAGTCCCTTTTAATTCATTTTGATCTAATGGTTTAAATATAAGACTCGAGTCTTCTTCAAAATCTATATAAGTCATTTCTGAATGTATACCATTAATATCCCAATAATAACGACCGTTTCCAATTTTTGTTCTTATTGTATTTCCATTAACATATGTTATATCCTTATAAACATGATTAATTGTCCAAGAAAATTTATGAGGAACAATTGTACACGATGTAAGAATAGTAGTTAAGAAAAGTAATAAAAATATTAAAATAAATCTTAATTTCTTCATAAGGGGGTTACCTCCTATTCATTAATTGGAACAAAATCAATTGCCTTTATATGATAAATTACATTTTCACCTTTAATTATATTTACTTCAAAGGTATCATTTGATTTCCAACATATTGTTGCTTCACATATTCCAAGATATCCTTCTGA
>JBGVOE010000019.1:0-21893 GCA_045126355.1 Anaeroplasmataceae bacterium
GCAGCCTTTTCACCAGCAAGTCTCCTGGCGAGTATTTCTTTTTTTACTTCTTCACTAACTATTTTCATTAAAAATCACCATCCTGTTTTTATGATACAAGATAGTGTAATTTTTGTTAATATACCCACAATTTACGCTTACAATATAAGTTTCTTAATGAATTGATTGATACTAAGAGAGTTTTATTTTTGTGTATTTCAGGAAGTTATTCTCATGGAACAAACACCCTATCATCTGATATAGATATAAGAGGTATAATGTTAGAAGAATTAAATGATTTAGTTGGTATATCTACATTTGAACAATTTAAAGATAATAATACAGATACAGTTATATATTCTTTCAAAAAATTTATTGAATTAGCTACTAAATGTAATCCAAGTATTATTGAAATGTTATTTTGTGAACCAAAACATTATCTATATATTTCAGAACTTGGACAAGTTTTATTAGATAATAGGCACTTATTTTTATCAAAAAAAGCAATTCCTACATTTAAAGGATTTGCTAGAAGTCAAATTAATAGATTTGAAAATGCTTTGGTAAGAAATGGTGAAGTTTTAACATTAGATGAAACATTGCAACATATTAATCGTAGTTTAGAAAATGCAATGATGCAATTTGCTGATATAGATGATGAAATGGTAAATACATATGTTTTAAATAGCGAATTGGTTGTTGATTTTAATTTAAAATCTTTCCCATTAGAAAAATTAAGATCTATTACTGAAACATTAACTAATGTTACTAGAGTTTATAATAAACAAAAAAATATAGAATTAGAAGCAAAAGATGATTACCATTTTAATAAACATATGATGCATACGATAAGACTTTATTATATGTTATTAGAAATACTAGAAACAGGTGATTTACATACATATAGAACTGTTGAAAGAGAAGAACTATTAAAGATAAAAAATGGTTTTTATCGTGAAGCAGATGGTAGAGTAAAGTCTGAATACTATTCTTTATTAGAGTCATTAGAGGAAAGAATTAATAATGCAATTGCTACTACAAAATTAGCTGAAAATGTTATGAAAAAAGATCTAGATGAATTGATTTTATCAATTTATAAAAAGGGGTTGTTTTGATTATGAAAAACGTTATACCTAAAAGAATATTAGACATTTTAAATCAATTAAAAAATAATGGTTTTGATGCATATTTAGTAGGTGGATGTGTTAGAGATTTTCTACTTAATAAAACACCAAAAGACTATGATATTTCTACTAATGCTACTGTTAGTGAAATGTTAGAAGTATTTAAAGATTTCCATGTGATTAATAATAATGGTTTAAAGCATAATACTGTATCAGTTTACTATATGGGTGATGTTATTGAAGTCACATCATATAAAAATAAAAATGATTATTCTATATATGGTGATTTGTATAACCGTGACTTAACTATAAATGCTATTGCTTATGATAATGGATTTATTGATCCATTAGGTGGAATTAATGATATTAAAAATAAAATTATTAGAGTTTGTAACGAGAATTCTTTTAAAGATGATTATCTAAGAATTTTAAGAACTTTAAGATTTGCTTCTAAACTTAATTTTGATATAGTTGATGATACTAAGCACTTAATTAAAGAAAAATATAAAGGATTAGAAGGTATTGCAAAAGAAAGAATAAATAACGAATTATGTCAAATATTAGAAGGAGATAATGTACTTAATATATTATTAGAATATAAAGAAGTATTTAGTTTTATTATTCCTTCTTTAGCTAATACAATTGATTTTGATCAAAAAAACAAATATCATTTTCATGATGTTTATACTCATAGTGCTTACGTTGTTAGTTATTGTAAAAATGATTATATTACAAGACTTGCTGCATTACTTCATGACGTAGGAAAACCAAATTGTTTTACAATTGATGAAAATGGTTATGGACATTTCTATGGTCATCCTTTAGAAAGCTATCATCTAGCAAAAGATGTATTAAAAGATTTGAAATTTTCAAATAAAGAAATGGAAGAAATATTGTTTTTAGTTAGATATCATGATGATGTAGCAGTGACTAAAAAACAAATCAAGAGAATGTTAGCAAAAACTCCTGATAATAAAAGAGAATGTTTCTTAAGACTAATCGATTTACAACATGCTGACAGAAAAGATCATATTAATATGGAAGAGTTAGATGTAGATAATATGATTAATATACTTGAAGAAATCATTGCTGAAGAAGAGTGTTTTACAATAAAAGATTTAGAAGTTAATGGATATGATTTAATGGAATTAGGAGTATTCGATAAAAGAATTAAAGAAATACAGTTAGTTTTATTGGACCTTGTTGTTGAAGAAAAAATTGAAAATAAAAAAGAAATATTAATTGAATATATAAAAAATAATTTATTATAGAAAGCAATAAGAAAATTATTATTTATAATATATGACGGTTCATTTTTAATTTACATTTATATTCAAAAATATTATAAATTACAATTGGATATCATCACAAAGTTTATCAAATAAGTTTAAATAATTTATATCGACTATATCTTTGATTTTATAAATACAATATTTTTCTATCATGGATTTTTCATAGTCTTCATCTGATAAAGAATAAATAACCGCAGAACATTTTATACATTCCAATTCTGGTTCATACTCTCCGTAGTAATATTCACTAGGTAGTTCATCTAACATTGATTTTAAAAAAGTATAGTCATAACTTATTAATTCTTTTTCCTTTAATAATATATTTTCATCGTCATTATAAAAATAAATTGATATATTTAATGCATATTTTGTGTTCATTAGAAAATCCTCCTTTATAAAAGATTATCAATAAAACATTATTAAGGTCAATGAACTGTAGTGCATATTATTAAAAAAAAACTAAAGATTAATGAAATTGTTAATATAACCTCTCGTGTTTTAAAAACGGGAGGTTTTATATTGCTACTATCATATAATTTTTGGCATACAACATTGACAGTAAAAAAATATTGTGTTACAATACATTTAACAATTAGGTTAAATGTTAAAGGAGAATGTATTTATGGGATTAGATCAATTAGTGCAGTTTTTACCATTTTTGATACCGTTAGTAATAATTCAAATGGCGTTACTAGGGTATACAATTTATCATATATTATCACATGATAAATATAAAAGAGGTTCTAGAACACTTTGGTTAATAATAACAATTGTATTGTGTAATTTTATTGGCCCTATTCTTTACTTTGTTTTAGGTAAGGAGGATTAGTGCTATGTTACAAATATCTGACTTAAGTATTAAGTTTAAAGATAAAGAAGTTTTGAAAGGTTTAAATTTAAATGTACCTACTAATAGTGTATTTGGTTTTGTTGGTAAAAATGGAGCTGGTAAAACAACGACTATGAAGATTATATTAGGTCTATTAAAACCAGATAATGGTAAAGTATATGTTAATGGTGAAGAAGTATCTTATGGATATACTCATACAAATAAATATATTGGATTCTTACCAGATGTTCCTGAATTTTATTCTTTTATGACAGCGGAAGAATTTTTAAAATTTTGTGCAGAGATAACAGAAATTAAAAAAGAAGCAATTAATAATAGAATTAAGGAAGTATTAACATTAGTTGGTTTAGAAAATGAAAAACATAAAATTAAAGGTTTCTCAAGAGGGATGAAACAAAGATTAGGTATAGCTCAAGCTTTATTAAATAAGCCAAAACTTTTAATTTGTGATGAGCCAACAAGTGCTTTAGATCCAATTGGAAGAAAAGAAATTTTAGATATTTTAAAATCAGTTAGTAGTGAAACAACTGTTTTATTTTCTACTCACATTTTAAGTGATGTAGAAAGAATATGTACAGATGTTGCTATTATAAATGATGGTGTCATTGAAATTTGTGGAAAACTAAATGAAATAAAAAATATGAATCCTAAAGAAGAAATAGTATTAGAAGTAGAAAATGTTAATGATCGAAAGAAATTATTAGAAGAGTTTAGTTTTATTGTTAATAAAGATAATAAATTAGTATTTTTATCTAATGATAATACTTTGTATGATGTATTAGATTTTATAAGTAAAAATAAGATTTCATTAACTAAATTAGAAAAATTTGAGCCTACACTTGAATCTTTATTCATGGAGGTGGCAAGATAATGAGAACATTTATCGCTTTTACTAAAAAAGAATTTCTAGAACAAGTTAGAACTAATAAACTTTTAATATTAACTTTAGTATTTATCTTTATAGGAATATTAAATCCTTTAACAGCATTATTAACTCCTTGGCTTTTAGAAATGGTTTCTGAATCTATGGAAGGTAGTGGTGTTATTATTGGAGAAATAGAAGTTACTGCCTTAGATTCTTGGATGCAATTTTATAAAAATATTCCAATTGCTTTTATTGTATTTTTATTAGTTCAAAGTTCCATTTTCAGTAAAGAATACCAAAAAGGAACATTAACTTTAGTATTAACTAAAGGATTTGAACGTTATAAAATTATTATTTCTAAGTTTTTAACAATAATATCTTTATGGACAATAGGATATTGGTTATGCTTTATTATTACTTATAGTTATAATATATATTATTGGGATAACTCTATTGTAAGTAATTTATTATTTTCTGGAGTATGTTGGTATCTATTAGGAATATTTATCTTATCTTTATTTACGCTATTTTCAGTATTATCTAATTCAAACTCTATCTCATTAACCTTAACTGCGATTATTGTATTTGTATTATATATGATCGGATTGATACCAAAAATAGCTAAATATGTTCCTACAGTTTTAGGTGATGGTAATTCACTTATTTATGGAATAGAAGAAGCTAGTTATTATCTGCCTGGCGTAATAATTTCTATTTTCATATCTATTTTATTGTTGTTAGTCAGCATATTGATATTTAACAAAAAGAAATTATAAAATATGAATACTTTGTGTATTTTTTTGGTTTATTAAATTGTGTTTCTATAATACAAAAAAATAATTTAATTTATAAGAATAACCTCTCTGATAATAAATATTTCAGGGAGGTTTTTATTATGAAGGAAGAAAAAAATCAAAGGTAATTATAAAAAGATGCAGAGGTGATTGTTATATTGAAATAGTTGGATATAGGATTATAAAAGTGTAAAATTATTGTCTCAAAAAAAGGCTTAACTAGGCTTTAAAATGGATTTAAAAAATTATTTGAAAAACATGGAAGTAATAGTAGATACATTTCTATCATTTTTGATGGGATTTTTTTTATCTCTAATATAGTAGAAATAAATAAGCGTATTTATTTATAAAAAATACGCTATGTACATTTTTTTGTACATGCCGTTTGATATATTAGAAGTGTAAAGGGATTTCTATGTAGAATTTGGTGGTGAGATAATGAAGAAATATATTCCAACAATACATTCTAAAATGCGTTATTCACAACGAGTGGGGTATCGTGAAACAATGGATGATACTGTCCATCTCGCTCTTAAGTATGGAGTTAGGTTAGAAGATATTCCGAAGACTAAAGAGAATGAAAGATTAAGAAGTTTTATTCAAAGAGATAAAATTTATTTTAAAGGTAGAATATATATATTTGCTAATCAAGGAGAGTATAAAACATTAATTACAGTTTATTATACTAATGATAAAACATTAGAAAAAATATTAAATGAAAAAGTAGAGACTAGAAAAAGAAAACTTTATCGTCAAATATTTACGACTCAAAATTCAGAATTATACACAATTATTTTTTATAAGGGTAGAGTTGTTGAACTGAAAAAAGTAAAGAAAAGGGTATATCAATATAATGTTTTAGAAGATAAGCAACTTATAAAACGTACTACGTTACATTTATATAATTTGTTAAGAGGAAAAAAATCTAATTATGATATTAATCTATACTTTGGTGATTTTACAGAACTTGAAGAAAAGGTATATAAAAAAATAATAGAGATACCTTTAGGAGAAACATTAACATATAAAAAATTAGCTGATACACTTGGTATTACTGTTCAAAAATTAACAAGAACTATTAAATCTTGTCCTATTCCTATTTTCATTCCAACACATAGAGTTATTAAAAGTAATGGTCAAGTTGGTAGTTATATTTTTACCAAAGAAGTAAAAAAAACATTATTATTAAATGAAAAATCAAATAGTGGAATTATACAAATAAAGAAAGATAATGTTGTAATCAATTCAAAAGATGAATACTTTTGTTATTCCATAGGTGATTTGATCAAATTATCTGAATAGAAGTAGTGGAATTTTAGCTGGTGAAAATATGTGAAGATAGCAATGAAATTCAGCTAGAATGTTTAATATCAATCTCTTTACCAGCATTTTATACGATTGCTTCTAATAGAGATAAATTTAGACAAGCTAAAGAGGATCGTTCAATGATGATGGTTTGATTCCCTACATACTAAAAAAATAAATAAATTTATAATATGTGTAAATATCATTTGTGTTTAATTTATTAATTTTGGTTTAATATATGCATATATTATTTGATTTTTATTATGATATAGCATATAATAAATGTGAAATAAATTATTTCAAAAATGTGAGGCGATATTATGTTGTACGATTATTTACTAGAAAATTATAAAAATGGTGAACCAATTTTTTTGTCAGAGTTATCTGGCTATTCAAAAGATTATATAAGACAGGAAATGAAAAGATTGACTGATGAAGGTAAAATTGAGCGATTATATAATGGCGTTTATTTTGTGCCGTATACATCTATATTAGGTAGCAAAGGAAAGGTTTCTATAAAAAGAATAATTGAAAAGAAATTTTTGGATTCTAATGGGAATGTATCTGGATATTATACAGGGTTAACATTGATGAATTTATTAGGATTTACAACACAAAATCCTGCATTTTATGAAATATGTACAAACAATGCATCTACAAAGCAAAGAAAACTGATTATCGATAGTGTAAACATGATTATTTATGAACCTGTTACCAAAATAACAAATGAGAATTACAAGGAATTACAATTTTTGGATTTAATGACATCGATTGATAAATATTGTGAGTTAAAAACCGAAGAAATGATTATAAAGTTAAAAGAAGTAGTTGAAAAATTTAGTATTAATTTTGAGTTAGTTAAACAATATTTACCATTATATCCTGATAAGATATATAAAAACATATATAATGGAGGATTAATGAATGAATTGGTATAGTAGTTATAAAAAAGAATGGAAAGAAGTTATTGAAACTATTTCTAACGAAATCAAAAGAGACAACATAATGATTGAAAAGGATGTAATTCAATCAATGATTTTATATGAATTAACAAAATACGATTTTCCATTTGTATTTAAGGGTGGAACTTCATTATCAAAAGCATATAACCTTATTGATCGTTTTTCGGAAGATATAGATTTATCGTTATCTAAATTACCATCAGATAGTGAAAAGAAAAAATCAAAAGAAATAATATTAGAAGTGGCAGATAAATTAGGGCTAAAACTTTTAAATCCTGAAAACATTAAATCAAGATATGACTATAACAAATATGTTTTTAAATATGAATCGTTGTTTACAAATTTTGACTTAGAAATTATCATCGAGACTAGTTATTATCAAGAATCTTATCCTGTTATTAATCATAAAATTAATAGTTTTATAGGTAAATTTTGTGAAGAAAGTAACATAAAATTACCGATACCTTTTGAGGCTATTGATTTTAAAATGAATGTTCAATCATTAGAAAGAACTTTTGTTGATAAAGTTTTCGCTGTATGTGATTACAGGTTAGAAAACATGTGGGAAAGAGATTCGAGACATTTATATGATATAGCTAAAATTTATACTCATGTTGATTTTAATGATATTAAAACATTAATTATAATGGTTAGAAATGATAGGATGAAATCTAAAAACAATCCATCAGCTCAACCTCAATATGTTATTAATGATTTATTAAAAGAAATTATAAATAATAAATTCTTTGAACGTGATTATAATGATTTGACAAATAAATTATTATATGAACAATATCCATATGATAAAGCAATAATGAATGGAATTGGCAAAGTCATCAACTTAAATATATTTTAATATTACCACTAATGTAGTTTAAAATTTCATAAATATTAGTAACCTTTCATATACTTTAACGAGAAAATATGGGAGGTTTTTATTATGAAAGAAGAAAAAACATTAGAGGCTATTGTAAAAAGATGCCAGGGTGAATGTTATATTGGAATAGTTGGCCCAGTAACACCAACCGGGAATTGTTGAATTTTTAATAACCTAAAGGGTTATTAACTTTTTCAAAAAAATAGGCAAAAGTTTGCAATATATATGCACGGGGTTAAAGTCCCTTTTTTTGTTGATTAAAATGAGACTAAATTGACATAAAAAATATAAGTAGTATAATATATGTGTACGCAATGGCGACAAAAATAAAGGTTTAAAAGTACGCAATCGCGTATAGGTGGATATATGAATTTAATGACAGTTAATGAAGCTGCAACTAAGTGGCAAGTATCAATAAGAAGAGTTCAAAGATTATGTAGTGATGGAAGAGTTAAAGGTGCAACCAAATTTGGCAAAGCTTGGATGATTCCGGCTGATGCAGTATTACCAACGCAATCTAAAGAGCTTCAAACAAATCTTCCAATGCCAAAGAAAACTCCTTTCTTAGATATGACAAATATATATAAAGAAGCTGGAAATGCAGATGAATGTGGAAATGTTTTAGAAGATAATCCAGAAGCTTTAGCTTTATATCAAGCTCAAATTGCATACCGTAGAGGTGATGTAGATAAAGTATATGATAAAGCAAGATACTTTCTAAAAGAACATTCAGGAACATATGCTATTTTAGGTGCAGGTATGTTATTAGCCCAATGTGCTATTTGGCGTGGTGATATTGATTTATGGTATGAAGCTAAAAAACATATTTGTGAAGCACCAACGCAAACACAAGAAGAACGTGAAATAGTATCACTAGCTTTAGCAATTGCTGATAGCAGTCTTTATAATAATAAAGACTTTCCAGATTGGTTTAAACGTGGTAATTTTGAACTTTTACCACCAGATGCACACCCTGCAGCTAAAGTTTTCTATATAAAATACCTATATATGGATGCATATGCAGTAGCAACAAAAGAATTACAAATGGAAGGATTTACTGGTTTATCATTAATGAGTATTATGTCATTTACTATTGAACCATTAATATCTCAAGCAGTAGTTGATAAAACAATAATACCTGAAATATATTTAAGATTATCATGTGCAGTTGCATATTATATAACTAATCAAAAAGAAAATGCCATACTTCATTTGGATAAAGCAATTAAATTAGCTTGTAAGGATAAGCTATATGGAATACTTACAGAATACGTTAGACATTTTGGAGGATTATTAGAAGAAAGAGTTGAACTTATTGATCCTCTTGGAGTTCAAATTATAACTGGCTTATCATATAGATATAATATAGGATGGGCAAAGATATCTGGAACTGTAAGAAATAAATATATAGCTACTAACTTAACAACAAAAGAACATGAAATTGCAAAACTTTCATCATTTGGATTTAAAGCAAAAGAAATCGCAAATATGTTATTTATGTCTGAATCAGCGGTAAAACAAACAATAATAAGAATACTAAATAAAACAGGATTAAATGATAAAAAAGATTTAGTTTATATAATTTAAATTGAAAAAATGTCTAAAAAAAAGGTAAAAAAAATGTCTAAAAAAAGCATTTTAAGACATCACAACTAAATATTTATGAATGCTATAATATTGTCGATGATGAGTTATAGCATTTTTTTTATTGCAAAAAGGAGGATACTTTTATGAATAAAATAAAAGAAGGCGACTTATATAAAGTCCTGAAAATGTCTGACTTAACGTTTGAAATAAAATACGGATATTATGACGAAGGTGATAGATATTCAAAATACAATGAACCTATTCCTATTTATCCTAATTTTTTAGAAAATCCAACCTATACAAAAGAAGGATTTCCTCTAGTAACTCAAATGCAAAACCAATGTAAGTATTATGTTGGTAATAAAAATTCAGAATCATGCCATGGATGTAGATACTTACAAATAATTAAAGATTTATTTGGAATATGTACATGTCCTTACAATAACCAAAAGAAAGAAGATGAAGTATATGAGTAAGAAATTAATAACAATTATAAGTAGTGCAGTTGCCTTAATTGGACTAGTAACATCGCTATTACTTTTAATACCAAATGAATGTAAACACGAATATGATCATGCATGTGATAGTATTTGTAATTTATGCGAAGAAGAAAGAACAATTGAGCATGATTGGAAAAATGCAGATTGTATAAATCCAAAAACATGTAATATATGTCAAACTCAAGAAGGTGAAGCTTTAGGGCATGATTGGACTACCCCAGATGTTGATCAGTGCGAAGTTCAATCTACTTGCTCTCGATGTGGAGTAACTGAAGGAGAAAATAAGGAACATGTTTACGATAATGATTGTGATATTTCTTGTAACATTTGTGATTACATAAGAACGACTGAGCATTCACCAAACGAAGATGATGGTGATTGTACTACAGAAATAATTTGTTCTATTTGTGGTGCGGTAACAACACCTGCAAAGAGTGTACATATTCCAAATGGCGATGATAATGATTGCTCAACTGCAGTTTCTTGTTCTGTATGTAACCAAATAATAATTGAAGCAAAGAATCACGATTTCAGCGGAAATTGGGAAAAGGATGCAAGCGGACATTGGCATGTATGTAAAAATACTGGATGTAATGTAATAGACAAAAAAGAAAATCATATATCTGATGGTGCTGCAACTGAGGAAAAGGCTGAAAAGTGTACACTATGTGAGTATATAATTACGCCAGAACTTGATCACACACATAACCATAACATTGCTATGTACAACACCGAATACCACTGGATTGAATGTGCTTGTGGTGATAAGTCAGCAGTGACAGATCATATGTCAAATGATGACGATGGTGACTGCACAACAGCAGTGATTTGTTCAGGATGCGCATACGTAACTACTGCAGCAAGAACTTCTCATGAAGCAGGTGCGGATGATGGAAATTGTACTACACCAATTATTTGTAAATATTGTACTAAAATCGCAGTAGCAAGTAATGTGGATCACGCTCCTAATTCAGATGATGGCGATTGCACAACTCCAATAGATTGCAGTGTTTGTGGAACAATAATTATTCCTGCAACAGACGGGCACTCAGCAGAACCTGATGACCATGATTGCACAACAGCAACAAAGTGTGTAACCTGCGAAAAGATTCTAGTAGAAGCTAGAAACGAGCATACAGGTGGTATGGCAACTTGCGGTGTAAAGGCGGTCTGTGAGTTTTGTAATACTCCTTACGGAGAGCTAGAACCTGATAATCATCTAATTGTTGATGGCTCATGTGCTTGCGGTGAAAAGTGGTATATTGATGCCACTAAATTGACAGCAGAACAATTGAATGCAGCTGTAACTGAAAAACTTGAAGCAGGAGAAACTGATATTGAAATCGTTCTTGCACCAGATGCACCTGCTGAGATGATTACCGCTATCCGTCGTGCTATCTGCGATACAGAGGGCGTGGCTGATGGCAGTATTAACCTTACTCTTAAGGGTGTCACTGTGATTCCAGATGATCCTAACCATGAAGGTGTTGGTTTTGCTGAGCGATGGGGCCAATGGGATGAGAACAATGTAGAAATCGTATCGAATGAAAGTGTAACTCAACTAGCATCTATTAATCTTCCTGATGTATTGACTATTGGATATTTTGCATTTTCTTTCTGTGAAAATTTGACTAAGGTCATAGCCCCAAATGTTCAAACGATTGGTTGGCATGCGTTACAATATACAGCACTTACAACGGTAGAATTTCCTGAATTGACTACGATTCCCTATGCGTTATTTGCTGGTACGTCAACTTTGACTTCTGCAAAATTTCAGAATGTTACAGTCGTTGAAAACGGTGGATTATTGATAGGGCGAGTTCTTGCGGAATCAATTCTATTGGAATTGACTACGGAGGGAGATATCAGTTTCAATGGCAATAGTCATTTTAATGTTTCTTCTCAAAACTATTCAAATAAAGTAGACTTAGTACTTCACGCAAACAAGCGTACTGAAGTTATCTTTAACGATGATGGTACTGCCACTTGGAAAGGATATACATTTAAGTCTATTAGCTTTACTTGTTTAGATGGAACTACAAATCATGATTATCAATATTCTGACAATGGCGATGGGACTCATAATTTCGGATGCACCATCTGTGACGATAAAATAATTGAAACTCATACCATTGTAGACCACGTTTGTACCGATTGCGGTGCAATGGAAATTATAGTTAATTTCGATGCTGACGATTACGAATGGAAAACCGGCGATGAACTATTACTTTGTCGCATTTCACGTGACAACGAGTGGGAGGAATATTGTTTTACAGCAAATGTTGCAGCTGATGGGACTGTAACATGGACACCAGATAAAACACTATATTGGGATGGTACAGGTGAGCATCGATTGATTATTAGTTATCCATGTACCGCTATAGGTTGGGATGACTTTGTTATTCCTGATGATCAAAGTGATGTGGAAAAACTTCGCGAATCTGACTTGATGAATGCAAGATGGACAGGAACACCTACAACAAATGTTATCAATTTTGAATTGAAACACCGTATGGCAAAGATTACGATTAAGTATGTGCTTGCAAGCCAATTTGAAAGTATAGAAGATGTAACCGCAGAAATTTATAGCAATGCCAAGTATATCATCTTCAGCGATGCTGATGAATTACCTATGATTACCTCTGTTGGACAATACGATGCTTGGCTAACACCTTATTATACTGGAGAAGATATCGTTGGATACCATTATTTCACCGTATACGTAACTCCTGGTGAGTACAATACAGACGGATTGTTTAAGTTCTATATTGATGGAGCAGAAGTGCAAATAGAAATAGGAAATTCCGGAGATGTAACACTTGAAGAAGGCGGCGAGTACACCTTTGAAGTCAAGGTCGGCAAGAATAAAGTGAACGTTTTGACAGAATATGTCACGATTAGCGGTAACCCCGGCGGCTGGACCGTTTTTGCCGAAGAAAATCTCAATGCGAAAACTATCATTGGAACACCCAGTGATGGAAAAAATGACTGGGCAGTTGGCGATCAGGTATATGTTACCCTTCACTCGGATTACTTCGGAACGCAAACCTACGTTTATACGTATGACGGAAACGGTTGGGAATTTGAGGATGATGCCTTCCGATATTTAGAAGATGAAATAGCTACCGTGACAGCAATCTATGCACCATGCTATGAGTACGATTGGTTCAATGAACAACTTGTACTTACTGAAGGCATGAAGTTTGGTATGACAGAATATATTGTGGCTGATTGCAAAATGGATAATTGGTATAGTATTAATGTTAATTTTTCTAATGTGATTCCTAATTATAGCCGTCTACGTATCGTAGGTCAAGCAAATACAACTTACACAGTAAATGCTACAAGTTTCACTCCTGCAGGAGAAATTGAAACTGGCACATACACTTACACTATTACTACCGATGAGAATGGTAATGCCTATTTATACGGTTTATTTATTGAAGATGCTACAGTGACTGTAGAAAAGGGCGAAGTGACTCTTACAAACTATACCTTTGCCACAGCAACAGAAGCAAATAAGAGCTATGCACTTGAGACAAGAGCTGTTATTGATGGGACTTTAGGTGGTAAAAGTGTTGCTACCGAAGAAGATATTAACGCATTGGTAGAACAGTTTAAAGTGTATGTAGACAACGGAATTACAACGATTATCGTAACTGGCAATGAACCCGCTTGTATTTATATTGATTATTTAGACTCAGATATGCCTGCTGTATCTGAAGCGCTTTATCGTTTGACAAACGAGAAATCAACAAGTGTATATTGTGGTACGATAGATTTGATACTTCCAGATGCTACGTTTTTGACATACATGGAGTTTTGTAGTACATATGCGCTCAATAGCGTGACTCTTCCCAAAGTAACAAAACTGGCAGATCAAGCTTTTCATGATACACCATACTTACGAACAATCACATTTGGTTCCGTACTTACAGAAGTAAATGAGACGGGCGGAGTTATGTTTGCTCTGATTGGATATAAAGTCGGAGGCTGTGATTTGATTCTGAACTGCGGACAGATGAACGAAAGCAGCGTATCAACACCTGATCTTACCACAAACATCTGGCGTTTCAAATACAATAACGAATTCAAGAGCATCACGCTGATCCATACAGGCGAGTGCGACGATTGTAAAGCAAATAAATAATCACTATAAAAATATATTATTTAAGTATCAGATTAAAAAAACTGGTACTTTTTTTATGCAAAAATTTTTAACTTTTTTTATTTTTCCCACTTACGTATCCCCCCCTCCCTTAATAAAATAAGGCCGTAATCAGGGATGTGAGTGTTTGGCTGGTTACAAATATTTGAAATTTAAGGAGAAAGAAAAATGAATCAAAACCAAACTACAGTTCTTATTGTTAAGAACAACGAAATTAAAGATATTGTAATCCCAAGATGGGAAAATAAGTTCAATGCTAATGGAGCTGCAGACGTTCAATTTACGAAAGGATACAAAGACGGTAAACGTGTTGTAAATATCGCAGTTCAAGTACGTGACAAGAAAACGCGATTCCAATACGAAGGTGATGCTGATGACATTTAATTAGAATGTTCTAGACCAATTTCATTACCTGCATTCTATGCTATTGCTTCTAATAGACGTAAGTTTAGAGCATCAAAAGAAGCTCGCTCAATGATGATGGGCCGCTTTCCAGCATACTTCTATAAAACTTATGCACCTGACGGTAAATTATATTATGCAGAGGGTGTTGTGATGGGTACAACGGATCAACCTATCTACAGAAAGTTTTTCTTAAATGGTTACTATAACGTAGTATTAGAAAAAGAAATCGATCCAGAATTCGTATTTGAAGAATACGTAAGAGAACATGACTTGGATGAACGTCCAGTTGAAGAAGAACAAGAATTGTTTGGAACTTACTACGAGCCTGAGAACGAATAGTTATTAAGTAATATCAGTAAAGTAAAATTGTTTAAAGCGACATTTATTGTGACAATATAGTGACAAAAAAACATTTATTGTGACATTTATTGTGACATTTATTGTGACGTTTGTAGTGACATTTTTGATTATTTATTATATAATAAAGATGAATGAAAGCGAGGGAGTATTATGAATTTTGGTAGAGAAACAGAATTTTTAGAATTTAAAAAAACAACTGGTGAGTTAATTGACTCAATGGATGATATATGTGCAATATTAAATAAACACGGACATGGAACATTGTGGTTTGGTGTTAAACCGAATGGTGATGTTGTTGGTCAAGAAATTGGTGCGCATACTCTTGATGATATTGCTAGATATATTAAAGAATATATTAAACCGATGATCTATCCTACAATTAACGAAGAAACTATTGATGGAAAAACTTGCATCAAAGTAGAATTTATAGGTACAGAAAGACCGTACTCATCTCGTGGTAGATATTATTTGCGTGTGATTGATAGAAGCGAAGAAATGACTCCAAATGAATTAAGAGATATGCTGTCATCAACTGACAATTCTTCTAGATGGGAAAACAATTTAACAAAATATGGACTTGAGGCAGTTGATTCAGATGCTTTGATGCGTTTTTATAAAAAGGCTGTTTCTTGTGGCAGATTAGAACCAATGATAGAATATAATGAATCAGAATTATTAGTGGGACTAGGGCTGATGGAAGCTGACTTCTTAAATAATGCTGGGTTCTATTTATTTTCAAATAAAAAGCCGGTTGTTTTAAAAATAGCTACTTATGTAACAGATGAAAGAATTAATTTTTCAGATATAAGAAGATTAGAAGACAATATATTTAATTTAGTTGATTTTGGATATCGTTATATTATCGAAAAAATGAATTGGCGTGTTGAATCAACTGGAACAACATCAAGAAGTGAAATTCCTGAAGTCCCTGTAGATGCGATTAGAGAAATTTTAGTAAATTCGTTTGCTCACGCTGATTATAGAGGTGTTACAGAAAATGAAATTGACATCACACCAACTCAAATAGAAATTTATAACCCAGGTAAATTTCCAATAAACTTAACACCTGAAATGTTTGTAAATACGAGAAGGAAATCTCAACCAAGAAATAAAATCATATTAAACACTTTATTTAAATGTAAAGATGTAGAAATCTTCGGCAGTGGTTTTAAGAAAACATATTTATTATGTAAAGAAGCCAAGGTTGAACATTCATATGAATTACAAGAAGATGGTTTTTCTTTTGTGTTTTATAGGAAAAATAAAACAACTAATGAGATTATTACTCCATTAAAATTATTAGGAACAGATACTAAAATTTTAAATAAATTGAAAGAAGAACCAACATTAACTAGAAATGATTTAGCTAATATGTTAGGAGTTTCTTCTAGAACAATCCAAAGGTCTTTAGATAAATTAGTAAAATGTAATAAAATTATAAGGATAGGTTCTAACAAAACTGGATATTGGGAAATAATTGGATGAATATAAAGTCGAAATGATATTAAAATAAGTAAAAGTAAATACTTATAGATTAAAATAGATAAAAGATACATATTAAATTATCTTTATCTGTTTAGAAGGAGTTTTTATGAGCACAATTTATGATATTACTGGTGAGAAATTTTTTGCACCATTAGCTAGTAGAAATAGACATATTTATATGAATGTTATTCTATATTTACACAAAGTTATAAATGAACTTTTTGAAGGAAATGAAAATAACAAGGTAAAAATAGTTGAAATGTTGGCAGAATATTTAGAAGATTTAGCTTATATTAAAATATATAGTGAAGATTCTAATGAAGAAATAGAAAGTAAAGATTCTATCTTTAAAGCCCAATTTTTAATTAATTGGTGCGAAATGAATATTTTTGTCAAGAAATTACTGATGAAGCATATTTATTAAAGCTTAAATCTTTGTTAAAAAAAGAAAAACTAGAACCTTATTACGATGTTATTAATTATATGATTGATAAAAGAATAAGACTGGAACAAGAAAGTTTTTATAATTTATAAACAAATAATATTTTCATAATTAAATATAACCTCTCATATATTTTATTAGATATATATGGGAGGTTTTTAAATATGAAAGATGATAAAACATTGGAAGCTATTGTAAAAAGATGTCAAGGTGAATGTTATATAGGTATAGTTGGACCTGTAAGAAGTGGTAAGTCGAGATTTTACTAGAGGTTGAAAAAATGGCGTAAAATCAATGTTTTTTGGACTTTTGAATATAATAGTTGACCTAAAATCAGATGATTTCAGGTCATTTTTTTATGCTTAAATACTAAAAAATAAGGGTTTATTGATAAGCCTCGACTTATATACAATTGATAAAAAAACAACAAATCATTCGACAAAAAATATAAAAGTTTTGAAAGATAATGAAAAACAAATAAAATTATGTTATAATTTTTAATTGTAAAACTAATCGATAAATTTTAGTTTATTAAGATTAATAGATGGGATTCATTATGGATCCATATTTAGTTTTTATATGGTGGTGTTGTAAGTGGCTTGTGACAATATGGCTTTAATAATCGGCATTGATAAATATGCTGCAGAGAATTATGGAATAGTTCAAAATTTAACTACATGCGAAAATGATGCGAAGCTTATGATGGATTTATTAAGAAGAGATTATAAAGGTGAAACCTTCTTTAGTGTAGAGACGTTGCTAAGTAATAAAGCTAGATTTAATACTGTTAGTGATAGGGTTAATAACCTATTTAATAGTATTAATGGCGACACAGTTTTATTTTATTTTGCAGGTCATGCTGTTAAAAATTCTGATGATACATATTTGTTGACAACAGACTATTCAGCAACATGTTCAGGTATATCAATGCATTATTTATTATGTCAAGCTGCAAGACATCCTAATAAAAAAAAGGTAATTATTTTAGATTGTTGTTTTAGTGGTTCATTTGGAAATTATGATTTTCTTAAAAATTTATCAATGATACCAGAAAATACAGTAATTTTAGCATCAACATCCTCTAGAGATAAAGCTTATGGATACGGTGATGAAAATGGTGTCTTTACATCATTGTTGAGAGATGCTTTAGAAAGCAATATAGGGAACATTTTTGGAGAAGTAACTACAGAAGATGTTTATAAATACATTTCTTCTGCATTAACACCTTGGCAACAAACACCAATATATAAAGCTAATATATCAAAACCAATTGTATTGAAAAAGACCCAACCAAAAATCAGTCTCGAAGATTTGAAAAAAATGACTGAAATTTTCATTACAAAAAATACAGTAATAGAATTATCTGAAGAATATTTAAATCTTTCCGAAACAACAACGGAAGAACTTATAAATATAGAATTATTTAGTTTATTTGAAAAATTATATCGATATGGTTTAATAACTCCATCAATGAGTAATATAAACTTATATCAAGCAGCATTAAATAACCAATCAATAGAATTAACCAATTTAGGTAAATTCTATCATGAATGTTATATAAACAATAAAATATAGGAGTGGATTAAGATGATAACAGGCGAATTAAAATCAAAAGTAGATAAGGCATGGAATAGTTGTTGGACAGGTGGACTTGTTGTACCAACATCAGTTGTTGAACAATTAACATACTTATTATTTATTAAATTATTAGATGAAAGAGAAGATATCAATTTAAAAAATATTAACGCTTTAAAACAATTATTTAAAAATGATACAGCAAAATTGAATAATCTTAAAAAGAACTTAATCTTCCCGGAAGGTGAATATACATTACCAGATGGTAGAAGTATTTCCTATGCTGATATGAGATGGCAAAACTTTTGTAATTTTAATCCGGAAAAAATGTATATGGTTGTAAAAGACTTCGTTTTCCCATTCATCTTATCTTTAAATGATGATATTGAAAATGATGATAAAACAAAGAAAGTTACTGCATATTCTAAATTTATGAAAAATGCTATTTTTATGATTCCTACTCCAAGAGTGTTAGATGATGTAGTTAAACAATTTAGTGATTTAAAATTATCTGATAAAGACATGGTTGGAGATGTATATGAATACATTTTAGGTAAAATGGCTGCATCAGGTACTAACGGTCAATTTAGAACACCAAGACATATTATTAATATGATGGTGGAATTAATGGAACCAAAAATTACTGATACAATTTGTGACCCGGCTATGGGAACTGCAGGATTCTTAGTTTCATGTGCAGAATACATCGAAAAGCATATGGCTGAAAAATTAATGAACAAAGAACATCAAGCACATTTTAACTCTACAATGTTTAATGGATTTGATATGGACCAAACTATGTTACGTCTAGGTGCTATGAACATGGTACTTCATGGAGTTAAAGAACCAAATATTGATTATAAAGATTCATTAAGTAAAGATAATACAGATATTAATAAATATGATTTAATCATGGCAAACCCTCCATTCAAAGGAACAATGTACTTTGAAGGTGTAGCAGATGATTTATTAAACATTACAAGAGCTAAAAAGACAGAATTATTATTCTTAGCTTTATTTGTAAGAAGTTTAAATATTGGCGGTAGATGCTGTGCTATTGTACCAGATGGTGTATTATTTGGTAGCAGCAATGCTCACTTGCAAATAAGAAAAGAAATTATTGATAACCAACAATTAGATGCTGTTATATCAATGCCAAGTGGAGTATTTAAACCATATGCAGGTGTTTCAACAGCTATCTTAATCTTTACTAAAACAAACAATGGCGGAACTAAAAACGTATGGTTCTACGACATGAAAGCTGATGGATATTCATTAGATGATAAACGTACACCAATTAGTGAAAATGATATTCCTGATATCATTGAAAGATATAAGAATCGTAAGAATGAAGAACATTCAAGATTAGATAAATGCTTCATGGTAACTGTAGAAGAAATCAGAGAAAAAGGTTATGATTTGTCAATTAATAAATATAAAGAAACAGTTAAAGAAGTAAAAGAATATAGATCTCCATCTGCATTATTAGAAGAAATAGAAAATCTAGAAGAAGAATTTATTAACTCAATTCAAGAATTAAAGAGAATGCTAGGTGATTTATAATGCAAGAATTATCATTTATCGTAGATATTAAAAAGAGTGGAGACTCTTGTAAATATTTTGAAGGTACTAAAAAGTATATAGCTACTGCAGATATAATAGATGATGAAATTGTTAGTTATACTGAAGTTACATACGCCAATAAACCTTCAAGAGCAAATGTAATAGCCAAACCTGGAGATGTAATATTCGCTAAAATGCAAAATACAATCAAGGTTATAGTAGTGGATGAAGAAACATCTAATTACATTTATTCAACTGGATTCTATTGTATACAAGATGATAGATACTTACCTGAATTTTTAAAATGCTACTTTATGAGTAAAGCATTTAATGAAAAGAAAGATAAGAATTGTAATGGTGCAACTATGAAAGCTTTATCTGATGAAGGCTTTAAAAAAATTAAGTTACCATTAATAAGTAAAGAAGTTCAAAAACAAATAATTGATGAATATTTAGCTATTTCTTCATCAATTAAGAATAAAAATAAGCAAATTTCAATTTTTGATGAGTTAATTAAATCCCAATTTATAGAGATGTTTGGTTCGTTTGAAAATGTAAATTTGTTACCACTATCTAATTGTTCGAAATTTATCGATTACAGAGGACAGACACCATTATTATCTGATAATGGTACTATACGAATGATAAACGCAAAATCAGTTGGAAAAGGTTTTTTCAAAGAAGTTGATGAATTTATTGATGAAAATACATATAATTCATGGATGAAAAGAGGATTTGCATATGCTGGTGATGTGTTATTTGTTACAGAAGGTCATACTTTTGGTAATGTTTGTCAAGTCCCATCATATTTGACTAAATTTGCATTAGGTCAACGTGTAATTACAATACAAGGGAAGGCTAATTTACTAAATAATTATTTTTTAGCTCAATATATGCAAACTGTAGCATTTAGAAAAGATATAGAAAAATATAAAACTGGTGGTACAGCGCAAGGTATACGCAGTAAAGATTTATTAAAAATTAGTATTCCAATACCAAATTTATGCCTTCAAGACCAATTTGCTGCTATTGTAAAACAAATCGATAAATCGAAATTAAACGGAGGTGTTCATTGTGCAATATGCTAGATTAGGTGATTATGTGAATATCAAAACTGGTAAATTAGATGCTAACGCAGCAGTTGAAAATGGACAATATCCTTTTTTTACATGTTCAAAGGAAATTTCATCAATAGATAGTTATTCGTATGATACTGAGTGTGTTTTAGTAGCTGGAAATGGAGATTTAAATGTAAAGTATTATAACGGTAAATTTGATGCTTATCAAAGAACATATATCATAGAAAATAAAGAAAATAGTATTTTTTATGTTAAATATATTTATTATTTTATGAGCAGATATATTCTTGAATTAAAAAAGCAAACTGTTGGAGGAATCATTAAATTTATTAAGTTAGGGAATTTAACAGAGGCAAAAATACCTATATATAGTAAAGAAAAACAAAAAGATATTATAGATTTTTTTGATAATTTTAATAGTACAATTACAAATAAAATCCATGAATTAGAAATGTTAGATAATCTAATTAAATCCCAATTTATAGAGATGTTTGGTTCGTTTGAAAATGTAAATTTGTTACCACTATCTAATTGTTCGAAATTTATCGATTACAGAGGACACACACCATTATTATCTGATAATGGTACTATACGAATGATAAACGCAAAATCAGTTGGAAAAGGTTTTTTCAAAGAAGTTGATGAATTTATTGATGAAAATACATATAATTCATGGATGAA
>JBGVOE010000020.1:0-2395 GCA_045126355.1 Anaeroplasmataceae bacterium
AAAATTAAAATTGGAATGTTAATCAAAAATACAATTAAACCCAAGTCAATTCTAATATTAAAGAATCTGCTACAAGAATTTGAAATAAGCTGTGCAATACCTGTTACACCACCAGAATATAGGGATGCGGGCTCTAAAAACCACATAACCCCCATACAGTATATAACAGTTGATATCGTAACCATTATTACACAAACTATATTTTTCTTCCACTCGTCAGATAACGGCTTAGTTAACATCTTTTTAATCTTACTTATACTAGTATTTTCTGACATATATGCCACCTTCTTAACTAACGATATCTCCTGGTTCTAAACCATTAATTTCAATAATTTCTAATAAATCATTTTCTTTATCAGAAGCACATAAAATCATACCATAAGATTTTTCGCCACGAAGGTTAGCTTCTTTTAAATTTCTAACAACAATTACTTTTTTACCCACTAACTCTTCTGGTTTATAATATTTGGCAATACCACTAATTACTTGTCTAACTTCACTACCAATATCTACTTGTGAAATTAATAATTTATCAGCATTTGGATGCTTCTTACATTCCACAATCTTACCTACAACTAAATCAAGTTTTAAGAAATCATCATAAGCAATTGTTTCTTTAACAGGAGCGTAAACTTTAGCAGGTTTAACTTCTTCAATAACAGGCTCTTCGTTTTTCATAGCTTCTTCACGTTCAGCCATAAGTTCAGCGATTTTCTTTTCAACATCAATTCTTGCGAATAAGATTTTTGGTTCATTACAACTATATCTTTCAACCTTAGCAAATCTAGATAATGATTCGTAAGTTCTTAAATTAACATTTAATTGATTAAACATTTCATTAGCTGTAGTTGGAATAAATGATTGTAATAATGTAGCTGCATAACGAATAGTTTCAAGTAAGTTATATAATACATTTTCTAATTCATCTTGCTTAAATTCATCTTTTGCTAATTTCCATGGTTCATTTTCATCGATATATTTATTAGCTCTTCTTAATAAATTCATGATTTCTTCCATAGCATCACTAACTTTAAATGAATCCATATATCTATCTACTCTTGAACGAGTTTCATAACATTTATCAACTAATTCACGGTCAAAGTTATTGATAATACCACGATGAGTTACTCCACCAGGGAAGTATTTACGTTGCATTGTGATTGTTCTATTAACTAAGTTACCTAATGTATTAGCTAAGTCTGTATTAGTTCTTTCAATCATTAATTCATTAGTTAAATTTCCATCTTGAGCAAATGGAATTTCATGTAATACGAAATAACGAGTTGCATCTACTCCATAATGACGAACTAAATCATCTGTATATAATACATTACCTTTAGATTTACTCATCTTTTCTTTGTTAAATAAAATCCATGGATGACCGAAGATTTGTTTTGGAAGAGGAATATCTAAAGCCATTAACATAATTGGCCAATAGATTGTATGGAATCTTAAGATATCTTTACCAATTAAATGAACATCAGCTGGCCAGTATTCTCTAAATAATCTAGAGTGATTTCCATCAGGATCATAACCTAATTCAGTAATATAGTTACTTAGTGCGTCAATCCATACATAAATAACATGTTTAGGATCGAAATCAACTTTTACACCCCAGTCAAAAGAAGTTCTACTTACACATAAATCTGGAAGTGGTTCTTTTAAGAAGTTATTAACCATTTCGTTTTTACGACTTTCTGGTTGAATAAAATCAGGATGTTGATTAATATGATCTAATAATCTTTGTTGATATTTTTCTAGTTTGAAGAAATAAGCTTCTTCTTGTTCAATTGATACATGTCCTCCACAATCTGGACATTTTCCATCAACTAATTGTGTTTCAGTGAAAAATGATTCACAAGCTTTACAATAGTTACCTTCATAATAACCTTTGTAAATGTCACCTTTTTCATATAATTTTCTAAAGATTTTTTGTACTACTTCTTCATGACGACGATTAGTTGTACGAACGAAATAATCATAACTAATATTTACACGGTCATAAATGTTACGAATTTCACCAGCAATATTATCAACATATGCTTGTGGAGTTACACCAGCATTCATTGCTTTTTCTTGGATCTTTTGACCATGTTCATCTGTACCTGTTTGGAAATATACATCAAAACCTTTAAATCTTTTGTAGCGACAAATTGAGTCAGCTAAAATTGCTTCATATACATTACCGATATGTGGAATAGCAGATGTATATGCAATTGCTGTTGTTAAATAAAATTTTCTCATTTAAAACATTCCTAGTATAATCAAATTGTACTTAAGATTATACATTCTCCTTCTTTTAGGATTTGTTTATAGTTGTGAGTACAACACAACTTTTATGTCATCTTTATTGATGATATAATTTTATTGAGCACTGTAGTCTGATTCATTTCTC
>JBGVOE010000021.1:0-2284 GCA_045126355.1 Anaeroplasmataceae bacterium
TAGAAGCTTATGATGCTTTAAATGAGGAAGAGCAAGATTTAGTAAACCGTATTAAAGAAGAAGGTTTATCAACCATTGATGATAACTATAGCGATAATGTTAAGAAATTCTTAAAGGTTGAAAGAAAGTTATTTTTACAATATAACTCGCACTAATTGGTGATTTAAAAAAAATAAATAGTGAGTAAAAATCAACTATCTTGATTTTTAAGTATTACATAAGTTATATTTAGTAGCCTAAATTTTTTTTAGGCTTTTTTTATGGCAAATAATTTAATAAAAGTTTCCCAATCCATGGGACTATGAGTAAAGCCTCTAAAGTCCCATATCTATCGCTATTTATTCTCTAAAATCAAATTTTCACATATTTTCCGCACATTTCTTGGCAATAATCTCTCATTAATTTTCCTTAAAACCCTATTTTTCTTACCAAAATTCTTCAATAAATGCTTGTTTATAGTTCCTATTTACGATATAATGGGACTATAATAAAATTATCTTAGAGGATATAAAATATGGCCGTTCCAGAAGAAATAAGATTAGTTAAAAGACCTAAAAATACTGTTGTTGAAGATAGAGGTGGTAATGGTCCTAATCGATATGCGGTGAGAGAAAGAGGTAAAATAAAATGTATTCCAGGTAAAAATCCTCAACCTCATAATGGAAGAGTAATTGGTCATATTGTAAATTTAAAATTTATTCCAAAGGATGGTCGAAATACAGAATTTAAGGAAAATAAAAAACCTGATTGTCTTTCTCATGGATCATCAGCTTTAATTCAGTCACTTTCAAATGATATTCTCGATGATTTACTTGATATTTTTGAACCTAAAAGAGCTTTTACTATATTGGCTATAGCAGCACTAAAGGTTATAAAACCAGGGATTTTGGATAGTAAAATCTCTGAAGAATACAATAGAACTTTTATCTCTCAATACTATCCTGGTGCAACAGTTTCTAAAAATTCACTTAGCAAGTTATATAAAGAATTAGGTATGTATGGTGAATATCGAAGAAAATTTTTTCAAAAACGTTTAGCTAGTGTTATGAAGGAACATCATATAGTTATTGATGGAACTTTAAAAGATAACAACAGCTCAGTAAATGATTTTTCAGCGTTTTCTCATAAGGCAAAAGTTAAAGGAACTAAGGATATTTCAGTAATTTATGCTTATGATATTGAAAAAATGGAACCATTATGTGGTGAAGTATTTCCTGGTAACACTATAGATGGATCTGCTTATAGCTCCTTTATTAGAGATAATAATATTACAAAAGGAATTATTATTGCTGACAAAGGATTTCCACCTAGTCAAATTGCAGAAGAGTTAAAAAATAGACCAGACCTTCACATCTTAACTCCAATTAAACGAAATGATTCAAGAATTAAAAATAATAATATGCTTTCATACCAAGGAACATTAAAAGAAGTTGAAGGCGAGATTTTGTTTTCAAAAAAGCAAATTAAAGGAGGAAGATTTTTATATGCCTATTTTGATCAATACCGAGGGTCTTTAGAAGAAAAAACTTTCATAAAAAATGCAAATAAGAACGATTCTTATGATGATGAAAACTTTAAAGATAAAAGAAAAACTTTTGGAGTGATTGTGCTTGAATCTGATTTAGATTTAGATCCTGTAGTTGCTTATAAATGTTATCAGGAACGTTGGAAAATTGAGGTTATGTTTAAGCATTATAAGAGTGATATTTGCCTTGATAAAGTAAGAGTTCAAGATGATTTTTCCGTAATTGGGAAAGAGTTTATAAATGTAATTGCAACCATTATAACATCTAGAATTATCAAGCTTTATCAAGAAAAAGGAATATGTGACGACTATACTTATGATGAAATGATGGAGAAATTAACATCAACTTGGAGACGAACAGATGCTCCAAACGAAAAACCTGTTACTAAAGATGAATATTGGGTTCATCCGTATATTACATTTTATGATGTAATGGAAAAACTTGGAGTATGCGAACCACTCCCTAAACCAGAACCTAAGAAAAGAGGAAGACGTCCTAAAAATTCAATTCAAAATTGAGATAAAAAACATATGAGCAAAACTACTTTTGCTCATATAGTCCACTAAATTGGGAAATTTTTAATTAAAGATTCTAGATTTATATCATAAAGCTTCAAGAACTATTGTGAATTTTTGTGTCGACCACAAAATTGGTAAATTAGTTGTTGGTAGAAACAAAGGATGGAAGGACTCCATCAATTTAGGCAAAAAGACTAACCAAAACTTTGTATCAATTCCTTTTTACAAGTTTTTGAAAAT
>JBGVOE010000022.1:0-3723 GCA_045126355.1 Anaeroplasmataceae bacterium
ACACTTTCTAAAGAATGTCTCATAAGAGCTGATGTGTTTTCACTTATTACTCTTCTTTTAACAATAGGAGTATTTTCTAATACTACATCACCTAATTCATTTACTATCTTTTTAAGTACATAAGGAGTTAATAAATTGCCACCATTTATACTGGCACTCATTGCGTTTGTTAACTGAATTGGCGTACTACTATTTCCTTGTCCAAATGATGATGTTGCTAGTTCAACAGGACCAATATTACTATCTTTAAAAACTATTCCTTTGGCTTCACCTAAAAGATCTATTCCGCTCTTTTCACCAAACCCATATGAATGAATATAATTAAATAATTTTTCCTTACCTAAGCGAAAACCTATTTCCATAAATCCAGGGTTGCAAGAATTTTGAAGTACTTCTTTAAAAGTCTGTGTGCCATGTCCTCCAGCCTTCCAATCTTTGATTCTTGCGCCTCCTACCATTCTAAAACCAGGATCAAAAAATGTATCATTTAATTTAAAACTACCTTCTTCTAATCCTGCACTAAAAGTAACAATTTTAAATGTTGAACCAGGTTCAAAACTTTTCCAAATTGCTAAATTTCTATTATATATTTCTTGAGGATAATCCCTCCAGTTTGCTGGGTCAAAAGATGGATATGATGCCATAGCTAAGATTTCACCAGTATTAGGTTCTTCTACTAAAATTGTCATTTCCTCTGGACTATACTGTCTTACAGCTTCATCTATTATATTTTCAATAATTAATTGGATATCTATATCAATTGTTAAATAAATATCAAATCCTTTACTAGCTTCATTATAATAAGAAACCATATCTGGCATTAAATGTCCTTTAGCGTCTGTATAAATACTTAAATTTCCATTTTGTCCTTTTAAATAATCATCATAAATATATTCAATACCACAAATACCTTGATTATCTATTCCTGTAAAACCTAATACATGACTTAATGAGTCACCATAAGGATAATATCTTTTCGTATCCCCAACAACATATACACCATCCATATTTAAATTAACAATTCTCTCTGCCTGTTCTTTACTTATTCTTCTACCTTCTGGTTTAATGAGTTCAACACTTACATTTTTTTCGATATGTTTTAAAATTAACCTCTCATCACAATCTAAAATACTTGATAATTGTTTAACTACATATTCTTTATCTTTTATTTGTCTTTTAATAACTGCGATGCTTGGTGATAATGAATTACCAACTATTAATTTACCATTACGATCGTATATATCTCCTCTTTTACCTTCAATAGGAACATCTCTTGTCCACTGATCATATGCCATAGGAGCTATTTTATTAGTTAGAAAAAACATCACATAACCAAGTCTAATTACCAATACTAACCCAAATATAAAAATTAAAATAATAAATATTATTAGTCTTCTTTTTACTAGAAAATCTTTATACAATTAAATCACCAATAAAGTATATGAGAAAGAAAAGAAATAAGAAATAATACTTATTTAATTTAATATGAATAAAATAAAACTCTCATGAAATAAATCACGAGAGCTTAAATTGTTACTAATTAATTATGTTGTTCTTCTAAATCGCTAGATAAATCTTTTTGTTCTTCTACAAAGTCATATGCTTCTTGCTTTTTCTTTTTACTAACTGTTATATTCTTTTTTGGTTCTGGTTGATTAACTACAATTTGTGGGTAAGAAATATCAATTCCTTCTTCAACTAATATAGCACGATATTCTCGCATTAAGTCTCTTTGAACTTGGAAACGATCATCTTCATGACATTTAGCAACTATCTTAACAGTTACGTTTGAATCTTTATATTCTGTAACACCTTTATAATATGGTCCTTCAACAATTGCAGGAATTTTTTCCGCAATAATAGGGAATTTTTTCTCAAATAAACCTTCAATATGTTCAATAGGAATATCATATGGGAAATCACAATCTACTACAGCTAAAGATAATTCTCTAGATAAATTAACAACATTAACAATGTTTGAATGATTAATGATTTTAATATTACCGGCAGCGTCTAATAACTTAGTTGTTCTAATTCCAATCTCAGTAACTTTTCCTCTAAAACCATCAATTGAGATAGTTTCACCAGTGTTAAATTCATTTTCAAAAATGATAAACACACCTGCAATAATATCCGCTATTAAAGTTTGAGCGCCTAACCCAACAATTAAAGTAAGAACACCAACACTTGCTATTAAGGCATTAGTATCAACACCACATGCTTTTAAAACTAAAATAATAATAGCTATTGCACAACCATATTTAACAAGTCCATCAAATAATGTAATTACTGTTTTTGCTCTATCAGATTTATTAATTTGGACTTTAAAAATCATTCTTAATATTTTACTTACTGATAAAATTAAGAAAATATAAATGATACATTGAATAATTACAGGTAATTGGGCTTTAATTCCTTCAATTGAAGCATTAACATCCCAAATATTATCCTTTATCCAACTACTTAATGCTAATTCTGGTGCGACTAATTGTAATACTAGTGCTCCTACTAAGGCGATAATAATCAATAAACCTAAAATAATTTCTATTATATTTACTATTTTTTTATTTTTCTTTTCTTCCATAATTTCATGCTCCCTTTACTAAAATTCAAACTCTAATATAAACTCTGTATAAATATCTCCATAAATATCTATACCCGATTCAATAATCATATCTCCCATTCCATAAATAGGATTAGCTAATACTTTAACAATAAATTTTACTGATTCATATTCATAATCATTTAAATCAATACTAGGATAATTTTCATAATCATTCAAACTATCTTTCATAACTTTAAATTCTAATGTTTCTCCAGTAGATAGTATTGCGGTTACTAAAAGGTCTTCTTTAAAATCTTGATATGAACTAAATTGATATATATTCGGTGTATCAGCCTCAAAGACATCAAGATATGGTTGTAATTCCATATTACCTTCTTCATCACGACTAACACCAAATGATCCACTTGCTAGATAAAAATCATATATCGCATAATATGTCATATCTTCTTTTATCATAACTTTATGAACTAGTGAAAATTGATCATTAGAATCAATATGATGAATATAACCTATTGCTTCATTTCCAATATATTCATACCTACTTACAATACCATCGTTAAGCTCAATTTTATAAATCATATCATACTCGCTATTATTTTTAAACCCACTATTAAAGTAAGCATTATACGTACCATCTTTATTATATGTAGCCATAACATCACCAGGATTTATAGCCCAATAATCATATGATGCATCTAAATATTCTTCTTTAATAGCAAGGGATGTCTGATAACTTCCCTTTTTAATAACATTACCATAATGATACAACTTATAATCAAATATAACTTCTTCATCAGTAGGTAGGTCATTAAAGGTAATAGGATAATTTAAATCATTTATGTTAAGATACTCATCAACAATATCCCCTGTTCGGTTATAAACCCTTATATCTAAATAATCGTTACTAGATAAATATCCATCTAGATATATTTCAGTAGGAGTAGAACCATCATATGAATAAGATGAATTTAATACCTCTACCCTTTCTAATTCAGCATTTATTGGATTTTCTAAACTATAATTATGTATTTTATAACTTTGTACAGCGAAATAATTATTGTTTTCTTCTTTATATAAAAAGGCATTTAAATTAAATTCTTGATCAACAATATTATTAATCACTAACTTGTCCTCATAATATACGGACTCATAATCTA
>JBGVOE010000023.1:0-2016 GCA_045126355.1 Anaeroplasmataceae bacterium
GCAAACAGTGCCTGGGTTAATTCTATGTGTCTTTGTCCCACTGGGCGCACTCATTGCTTATGACTTGTTTAAACGTAAAGAATATGATAAAGAAAAAGAAAACGAAAAACAAGCCTTATTAAATGAACTAGCTAGATTAAGGCTAGAAAAAGAAAAACAAAACAAAGATACACAATAATAAATATCTATCCAAGGTCACGTAAGGAAAATGATATAAAATGAAAAGAGGGTAAAAAATTATGAAAAAAAATATCGCTATGCGCGTTGCCGCATTCTTATTTATCTTAACTATGATTAGTACTTGTGCATTTGCTACTACATTTGCAAAATATACAACACACGCTGCAACTTCTGACACAGCAAGAGTAGCTCATTGGGGCATTGAAATTACAGCTCATGCTGAAAATAGTATGTTTAGTAAAACAGAAGGAACATCTGAAGGAGAAAGTATTTTAACTGTTAAGTCTTTAACAGAAGTTGTTGCTCCAGGAACATCAGGATCATTTATTGATTTCGATGTTGAAGGTCAACCAGAAGTTGCTGCTAGAGTTAGTTTTGAAGCTACAGTTGATTTAGGAGATAACTGGGTAGGCAAAGATGGAAACTACTATTGTCCAATTGAGGTGACAGTTAGTGGCGCAGCTACTTTAAAAGGAACTTCTTATAATTCAGTAGATGATTTTGAAGCAGCGATCAAAGCTGCTATTGAAGCAAACACTTGGGACTATGAAGCAGGTACACAAGTTTTTGCAGATGGTTTAGACATTTCATGGAAATGGGCGTTTACAGGAAATGATGATGTAAAAGATACTTATTTAGGTGATCAAGCTGCTGCTGGAAATGCTGCAAGTATTTTATTAAAAGTTGATTGCATAGTAACTCAAATTGACTAATTAATTTTTAAGATTATTAGTTGTTAATTGAAATTATAAAATATCAATAAAGAAGAGATAAACAATGATGAAAGTTGGTTAACCAGAACTACCCCGTGACGGTGGTTCTGGGGTACTTTCTAAAAGTTCTTCTTTGGTATTTTAAAACAATCAAATTTAGGTTTGATTGCTTTAAAATATTTGTGTTTAACCTTTTTAAAAAAATATGAAAGGAGGAAAGATTTATGAAAAAGTTAAAGTCATTATACATTTTTATAGTTATTTTAGCTGTTACTTTATGTGCTTCTTTAGCTGTGTTAGGATCACTTTTATCTAATAACATCGGTAGAGATAAAAATACTGTTTCAATAGTCTTACCTTCTATTTCTTTTGAAGAGGAAGATGATAATCTTGATGAATGGGATTATGTAGGTGAGATGAATATTTTTGGTTCTAATTATGGAACTAATCGTGATAAAGTTATTGCGCCTGGTATGAGTAATAGTGTCGAGATTGTTGTTGATAACCGTAATGTTGGTGTCTTAGATTATGAAATTACTTTTCATTTTTCTAGTAGTGTAGAAGATTTTTGGATTCCATTAGAGTTTAAGATAACTCGTTATGATGAACATAATTTAACTGATGGTTATGTTATTGTTTCATCTTTAGATGGTTTAACTGATACTCATACATTAGCTGGTAATCGTTATTCTTATTACTTAATTGAATGGTACTGGCCATATGGGGCTAATGATACTGAATTAGGTAATTATGTTGTAGAAAATGATATTAAGATTAATGCTAGTATACAAGTTAAGACATGGAAGAGTGAAGATCAAGCATCACTTAACGGTATTATTACTAAATATGATATGAACCCTATTTGGGCTGTTGTTAATGTTATTATTTCTTTAGGAATTGTTTTAGTTGCTTATGCTACATGTTCAACATTACATAAATTATCTATGAGTAAATACTTTACTTATGGTGGATTTACTGCTAAAGGACCATATAGATATAATATTCCTAAACGTAAATTTAATAAACCTAGAGGAGAATTATTATTTGCAGGTGCAAATGAGGCAAGAAATTCTGCATTACGTAAGAATAAAAAACGTAAGAGAAAGATTGGGGTAAGAAATGA
>JBGVOE010000024.1:0-11418 GCA_045126355.1 Anaeroplasmataceae bacterium
AATACTAAACTTGATGTTTTAAGTGATAGCTTAATAGTAAGAGCAACTATCACTAAAGAAGTTGTTAATGGCCAAGAAACGTCTGTTAGTATTGAAGCTAAACAAGAAGTTTGTGAGGTATTTAATGAATATGATACAACAAATAGGGTTATTGTAATTAGTAAAGCAGAAATGCTTAGCATGATTCGTGGTCTAAATGTTTTAACTGGTAATGAAAATAGTAATTTTGATAAGATTGTTATTACTGTTACAGAATTAAGAGCTGAGCAAAACAAACGTCAAGCTGTTGCTGATTCTTCTGTACTAAGAAGTATACTTACAAATACATTAAAAGAAGAATATAATGGCATACCATATTATAAATTTATAAATATGGATGAACCTATTGAAATGCAAGTTTATGAGTCATTTGTAATAACTAATGACGTAGTTTTAAATACTTTATTTACTAAAGAACAGATTGAAAATTTACCAACTTTATAGTAAATTTAATACATTTTTCTTAAAGAGCTCAAACTCAAGTTTGGGCTCTTTATTTGTTTGTTAAAGGAGTGTGCACTAAAAATGTAAAATCGTGGACAAACACTGAGAAAAATACCAAAAATGGCATTTTTGTGTTCGTTTAAGACGCACATTATAAAAAAAATTTATAATATTTTATAAAAAATAATAAAATATAATTTTATTTTATAGGTCTTTTATTACCTTTTTTTTATGCTATAATATGTTTACTTATTTCACAGAACAAGTAATATGAAGGGTTGTGCTTAGCATGAAAATTATCAAACGTAGTGGTGTTGAAGTTGTATTCGATATTAATAAGGTTACTGACGCCATTAGAAAGGCAAATGCAGATGCAGTTGACAAAGAAAAGTTAACTGAGGAACAAATTTTAGAAGTTTCAAATAATGTTCATAAACAATGTAAGAAGGCTAAGCATTCACTAGGCGTTGAAGATATTCAAAACTTAGTTGAAAATGAATTAATGAGAATTCAAGCCTATAATATTGCTAGAAAATATATTACATATAGATATAGAAGAGCTTTAGTAAGAAAATCTAATTCTACAGATGAACAAATTTTAAGTTTAATTGAATGTAATAACGAAGAAGTTAAACAAGAAAACTCTAACAAAAACCCAACTGTAAATAGCGTTCAACGTGATTATATGGCTGGTGAAGTTAGTAAAGATATTACAAAGCGTTTCTTATTACCTGATGATGTTGTAAAAGCTCATGAAGATGGTATTATCCATTTCCATGATGCAGATTATTTTGCACAACATATGCATAACTGTTGTTTAGTTAATTTAGGTGATATGTTACAAAATGGAACAGTTATTAGTGAAACAATGATTGAAAAACCACATAGTTTCTCAACAGCTTGTACAATTGCTACACAAATTATTGCACAAGTTGCATCTAGTCAATATGGTGGACAAACTATTACATTAGCTCATTTAGCTCCATTTGTTGATATTTCTAGACAAAAGTTAATTAAAGACGTTAGAGTAGAAATGGAAGCTGCTGGTGTTGATTTATCTGAAGAACAAATTCTTGCGATTGCTGAAAAACGTTTAAAAGAAGAAATCAAAAAAGGTATCCAAACTATTCAATATCAAGTTGTTACATTAATGACTACAAACGGACAAGCTCCATTCGTAACAGTATTTATGTACTTAAATGAAGTGCAAGATCCTCGTACTAAAGCGGACTTAGCTTTAATTATTGAAGAATGTTTAATTCAAAGATATAAAGGCGTTAAGAATGAAAAAGGTGTATGGATTACTCCTGCATTCCCTAAACTAATTTATGTATTAGAAGAAGATAATATCAATGAAGGTTCTAAATATTATTACTTAACTGAATTAGCTGCAAAGGTTACAGCTAAGAGAATGGTTCCTGACTATATTTCTGAAAAGAAAATGTTAGAATATAAAATAGATAAAGCTGGTAACGGTAATTGTTATGCTTGTATGGGTTGTAGAAGTTTCTTAACTCCATATTTAGATGAAAATAATCAACCTAAATATTATGGCCGTTTCAACCAAGGTGTTGTAACAGTTAACTTAATAGATATCGCATGTTCTTCTGGTGGTAATATGGAAGAATTCTGGAAGATCTTTGACCAAAGAATGAATTTATGTCATAGAGCTTTACAAGCTAGACATAATCGTTTAAGAGGTACAGTAAGTGATGTAGCTCCTATATTATGGCAATATGGTGCTTTAGCTCGTTTAAAGAAAGGTGAAGTAATCGATAAATTATTATATGGTGGTTATTCAACTATTTCTTTAGGTTATGCCGGTTTATGGGAAACAGTTTATTATTTAACTGGCAAAAAATTAACTGATCCAGAAGGTTCTGCTTTAGGTTTACAAATTATGGAAAAACTTAATGAATACACTGGTAAATGGAAAGCAAATGAAAATATTGATTATTCATTATATGGTACACCACTTGAATCAACAACTTATAAGTTTGCTAAATCTTTAAGAAAGAGATTCGGTGTTATTCCAGGTGTTACAGATAAAAACTATATCACAAACAGTTATCATATCCATGTAACTGAAGAAATTGATGCATTTAGTAAATTAGAATTTGAATCTAAATTCCAAAAATTATCTCCAGGTGGAGCTATTAGTTATGTAGAAGTACCTAACTTACAAAATAATATTCCTGCTGTTTTAGCTTTAATGAGACATATCTATGATAATATCATGTATGCAGAATTAAATACTAAGAGTGATTTCTGTCAAGTTTGTGGATTTGACGGTGAAATCCGTATTGTTACAGATCAAGATGATAAATTAATTTGGGAATGTCCAAATTGTGGAAATAAGGATGAAACTAAATTAAATGTTGCAAGACGTACATGTGGATACATTGGTACTCAATTCTGGAATCAAGGTAGAACTCAAGAGATTAAGGAAAGAGTACTACACTTATAATGAATTACGCTGAAATTAAAAATTTCGATATAGCTAATGGGTTAGGTATAAGAGTATCTCTTTTTGTTAGTGGATGTACCCACCGTTGCAAGAACTGTTTTAACAGTATTGCATGGGACTTTAATTATGGGAAACCTTTTACTAAAGAAGTAGAGGATTCAATAATTAAAATGTTAAGTAACCCTAATGTTTCTGGTTTAACACTATTAGGTGGAGAACCTATGGAACCAGTTAACCAAGAGGGATTAATTGGCTTTTTAAGAAGAGTTAAAAAGGAAGTTCCGAATAAAAACATTTGGTGTTACACAGGATACACATTAGAAAAAGACCTATTAACAGGAAGAGCGCATACATCTCTTACAGAAGAGATACTGTCTTATATAGATGTGTTAGTTGATGGTAAATTTGTTGAAGAATTAAAAAGCTTAATGCTTAAATTTAGAGGTTCATCAAACCAAAGATTGATAGATTTACCAAAAACCTTAAAAACTGGTGAAATAGTATTATTAGATTTATAAGATCTCCAATTGGAGGTCTTTTTAATTTGCTTATAATTTATTTTATTTTTTCTATATTTTTATTAATAAAAATAAGAAAAATGTGCTATAATAAAGACAAAGTAAGGTGATTAGTATGCGATATAAAGACATGTTAGAATTTGTTGAAAAAAGACTAATTGATGGTAATGGTATAAAATCTACTAGACCATATCAAACATTCCGTAACAGATTTGAACATACTAAACGAGTTTATGGATGGGCTAAAAGAATAATGGATGATCTACCAAATGTTAATCATGAAGTATTGTTAACATCTGCGATATTCCATGATGTAGGATATTCATGTGGTAAAGATAATCACGCGGAGGCAAGTGCGAACATTTTTTTAGAATATGCCAAAGAACATGAATTTAACCAAGAATTCATTGATCAAGTATATTATTGTATTATTAATCATTCTCATAAAAGATTTTTATGGGATGAATCAAGTACGCCTGAACTTATTTTATTGTTAGAAGCTGACCTTTTAGATGAAGAAGGGGCTATGGCTATTTCTTGGGATTTGATGACAACAGGAGAAATGTTACCAGATGATTTTATGGATGGATATAAGATGCTTAATACTTATTCTATCCGTATATTATCTCAAGATATGATGGTTACCCCAAAAGCTAGAAGCTATTGGGATGAAAAGAAAGAATTAGTAAGAAAATTTTTATCTGCAATGAAACAAGATTTATTTGTTGATGAAGATATTATGGAGGAATAAAATGAATCCTATTTTAGATAGAATTAATGAACTTAAAAAAGTAATAAATTATCATATTGATCGTTATTATAATCAAGATGATCCTGAAATATCAGATTACGAATATGATATGTTACTTCAAGAATTAAAAAAATTAGAATTAGAAAATCCAGAATATATTACTTCTGATTCACCTACTCAAAGAGTTGGTGGTAATGCTAAAAGAGAAGCTGGTGTTTTAGTTAAACATGATGTACCTATGTTAAGCTTACAAGATGTTTTTACTAAAGAAGATGTATATGAATTCGTTAATGAGATGATTGAAAAATTTGGTAATCCTAAATTTGTTGTTGAATATAAGATTGATGGTTTATCAATGTCAATTAGATATAAAGAAGGAAAAATGATTATGGCAGTTACACGTGGTGATGGTATTAATCAAGGGGAAGACGTTACGATAAATGCCAAAGTTATTGAAGATGTTAAACATAATTTAAAAGATAAGATTCCTTATTTAGAAGTACGTGGAGAAGTATACATGTCTAAAAAAGCATTTGAAGACACTAATGCTTTACAAGAATTGAGAGGCAAGAAGTTATTTGCAAACCCACGTAACTGTGCTGCAGGTACACTAAGACAATTAGATAGCAGTATTACAAAAGAACGTAATTTAAGTATGTTTGTATTTAATATTCAAAAAGTTGAAGGTATGGAATTTAAATCACATACTGAAGGTTATGAATTCTTAAAGAGTCAAGGTATTAAAGTTATTGATAATTACAAAGAATGTTATACAGCTGATGAAGTATGGGAAGCTATAAGTTGGATAGGCGAAAATCGTGAAAACTTAGAATATGATATTGATGGTGCTGTTGTTAAATTAGATGATTTTGAAATGCGTAAAAACGTAGGTCAAACAGCTAAAGTACCAAGATGGGCAGTTGCCTACAAATATCCACCAGAAGAAAAAGAAGCTGTTTTATTAGATGTAGAAGCTTCAATTGGTCGAACTGGACGTATTACTCCTACGGCTATTTTTACACCAATAAGATTGTGTGGTACTACAGTAAGTCGTGCAACACTACATAATCAAGATTTCTTAGATGAATTAGATATTCATATTGGAGACACTATTTTAGTATATAAATCTGGTGAAATAATTCCAAAGATAAAAGGTGTTAATAAAGCTAAAAGACCAGCAAATGCCTTTAAATATTTCTTGCCACCAGTATGTCCTGGATGTGGACATCCTACTTCAAGAATAGATGGTGGAGCGGATATTAAATGTGTAAACCCTAATTGCGTCGCTAAGAAAGAAAGTCATATCATTAATTTCGTTGGTAGAGATGCAATGGATATTAAAGGTTTTGGTGAATCAATTGTGGCAGAACTTATTAAATTTAAATACATAAATGATATTGCTGATATTTATGTTTTAAAGGACAAGAAAGAAGAATTGATTGAATCTGGTATTATTGGTAAAGAAAAGAATACTGCTAAAGTATTAGATGCGATTGAAGAATCTAAACAAAATGATCCATCTAGATTACTTACTTCATTAGGTATTCCTAATATTGGTAAGGTTGCTGCAAAAGCGATAATAAAACATTTTAAATCTATTGATAATTTAATGAATGCATCATTAGAAGAATTAATTGAAGTAAATGATGTTGGTGATATTTCTGCTAGATGTATTTATGATTTCTTTAAAACAGAAGAAAATATCATATTAATAAATAGACTAAAAAGTTATGGTTTAAAAATGGAAGCTGATGAAGTAGTATTAGATACTAATTCATTAGAAGGATTAACTTTCGTAATTACTGGTACATTAGATAACATGTCTAGAGATGAAGCTGGCGCTTTAATTGAAAGAAATGGCGGTAAAGTATCAAGTAGTGTATCAGCAAAAACGAGTTATTTATTAGCTGGTGAAAAAGCTGGTAGTAAATTAACTAAAGCTAACTCATTAGGCGTTAAAGTTATTAGTTTAAATGAATTATTAGAAATGGTAGGTGGTAATAATGATTAATGTTATTAATAATATTATTGATGAATTAGTCGTTAAATATAAACTACCTAAGGATGGATTATGTTTAATAGAGAATAAAGGTGCTAAGAATTCTACTTTTACATTTGTTATTAATGAACAACCATTTCCAGTTATAAACAAGAATGTTGTAAGCCGTTCTATGATTATTTTAAACTTTGTACAAGTGAAATCTGGTATCACAGAATTAATCATTAAAAATAAGATGATAGAGAAGTTTCCATATCCATCTACAATGACTCTAAAAGAAGTAAAATCAGATAAATTAAATCATCATTTATTAGCGGTTAATGATGATATTAATTGTAAAGACTATATAAAGGACATCACTGAATACTGTTTAAGTATTTATGAATCAAGCTCTACATTTGGTTGTTGTAGCAAATATAACGAATGTTCTAAGATTAGAGAATGTGTTCATGAAAACAAACTTTATTCAACAGGATGTATGTATAGAAAGAAAATAGAAAAAAATATTATTTATTTTGATGGTGAATAGAATATGGATAAATTAGTTATTAAAGGAGCTAGAGAAAATAACCTTAAAAACATTTCTTTAGAATTACCTAAAAACAAGTTAATAGTTATGACGGGTCTTTCTGGTTGTGGTAAGTCTTCTTTGGCGTTTGATACAATTTATCAAGAAGGACAAAGACGATTTGTTGAATCTTTATCAAGTTATGCTCGTCAATTTTTAGGTGGAATGGAAAAACCTGATGTTGATTTAATTGAAGGACTATCTCCCGCTATTAGTATTGATCAAAAGACAACAAGTAAGAACCCTCGTTCGACAGTTGGAACAGTTACAGAAATATATGATTACCTAAGATTATTATTTGCTAGAATTGGTGTTCCGTATTGTCCTACACATCATACTCCTATTGAAAGTCAATCAATTGAACAAATGGTTAATAAAACTTTAGAATTACCATTAGGAACACGTTTGATGGTATGTTCTCCAACTGTTGTTAGAGAAAAGGGAACTTTTAAAAAGACGATTGAAGAATATATCAAAGAAGGATATGTAAGAGCTAGAATTGATAACGAAGTAGTAGAGTTAGCGGAAGTAGGAGAACTTGAAAAGAATAAGCGTCATGATATTGATTTATTAATTGATCGTATCATTTTAAAAGAAGATAGTAGAAGTAGAGTCGCTGAAGCTATTGAACTTGCGTGTAAAAAAGCTGATGGTAAATGTAAAATAGTTGTTGATGGTGAAGAAGTATTTTATTTTTCAGAACATTATGCCTGTAAGTTTTGTAACTACACTATTAGTGAATTAGAACCTCGTATATTCTCATTTAACTCACCTTTAGGCGCATGTAGTGAATGTCATGGTTTAGGTGTTAAATTAGAAGTAAGTGAAGACTTAATTATTGAAGGCGAAAAATCATTAAATGATGGTGCGATTGCTCCTTATAAAAATGTTGAAGAAACAAATTTAAGTATGGAAGAATTACGTCAAGTTTGTGCACATTATAATATCGATATGAATATGCCATTTAATAAATTAAGTAAAGCTCATAAAGATATTGTATTTTATGGTTCTAAAGAAGCAATTAGTTTTAAAATGCAATCAAAAAGTGGAAGAAATCATGATAAGGTTTCATACTATGAAGGTGTAATCAATCATTTTAACCGTAGATATATGGAAACTCAATCAGAATGGATTAGAAGTTGGATTGAGGGATATATGGTTGAAAAAGAATGTTCATGTTGTCATGGTGCGCGAATGAATGAACAAGTTTTAAATGTTTTAATAAATGGTAAAAACATTCATGACTTATGTTCTTTATCTATTGGTCAGCTAAGAGATTTTTTGATTAATTTAGAACTTAATAATGAACAAAAATTAATCTCTAGAAATATTATTAAAGAAGCTTGTGATAGATTAGACTTTTTAATTAATGTAGGTCTTGATTACTTAACTTTAGCGCGTAGTAGTGGAACACTTTCTGGTGGTGAAGCCCAACGTATTAGATTAGCTACGCAAATAGGTTCAAGATTAACTGGAGTATTATATGTATTAGATGAACCATCAATTGGTCTTCATCAAAAAGATAATCAAAAACTAATTAATTCTTTAAAAGAAATGCGTGATTTAGGTAATACATTAATTGTTGTTGAACACGATGAAGAAACAATGTTAAATGCTGATTATTTAGTTGATATTGGACCAGGTGCCGGTGTTCATGGCGGACAGATCGTAGCTAGTGGTACTCCTAGTGAAGTTATGCTTAATAAAGATAGTATTACTGCTAAATATTTAAGAAAAGAATTATATATAGAAGTACCTAAACAAAGAAGTAAAGGTAATGGAAAATTTATCGAAATCTTTGGTGCAAAAGAAAACAACTTAAAAAATATTAATGTTAAAATTCCTTGTGGCGCTATCACTTGTGTAACAGGTGTTAGTGGTAGTGGAAAGTCATCTTTAGTTAATGAAGTTTTATATAAAAATATGTATGTAAAACTTTATAAAGCTAAAAAGTTATATCCAGGAAAAGTCGATAAGATTTTAGGAACAGAACATTTTGATAGAATTATTGATATTTCACAATCGCCTATCGGAAGAACACCAAGAAGTAATCCTGCAACATATACAGGTGTATTTGATGATATACGTGATTTATTCGCTAAAACAAATGAAGCTAGAGCGCGAGGCTATGATAAAGGACGTTTTAGTTTTAATGTTAAAGGTGGAAGATGTGAAGCGTGTTGGGGAGATGGTGTTAAGAAAATAACAATGAATTTCTTACCTGATGTTTATGTTAAATGTGAAGTTTGTGAAGGTACTAGATATAACCGTGAAACTTTAGAAGTTAAATATAATGGAAAAACAATTGCGGATGTATTAGAGATGACTATTGAAGATGCGTTAGTATTCTTTGAAAATCACATTAAAATTAAAAATAAACTACAAGCCTTATATGATGTAGGATTAGGTTATTTAAAATTAGGTCAATCATCTACAGAACTTTCTGGTGGGGAAGCTCAAAGAATTAAACTTGCTAGTGAATTACAAAGCAAGATTAGTGAAAAGACTTTATATATTTTAGATGAACCAACAACAGGCCTACATATCGACGATATTAAGCGATTAATGATTATGATCAATCGCTTACGTGAAGGTGGAGCGACTGTTATAATTATTGAACATAATTTAGACGTTATTAAGTTGGCGGACTATATTGTTGACTTAGGTCCTTGTGGTGGTGAATTAGGTGGAAATTTATTATTTGAAGGAACACCTGAAGATTTAGTTAATGTTAAAGAAAGTGCTACAGGCGAGTACTTAAAAGCTTATTTAATGGGAGATGAATAAGGATGAGACAAATTACAATTAAGGAATTGATGAATGGGGTAGATCTTACACTTTTAGCTGGTGAGGGCGGATTAGATAATATTATTAATGAAATCGATATTCGTTTTCCATGGTTAGAGTTTGCGGGAATTTTAAATTATTTTGAAGCTAATAAAATCAACTTAGTTAGTTCAAAAGAATCGACTTATTTAAAAGAAATTGGTGAAGAGTTAGCGAAAGAGCGAGTTGAGGTTTTACTTCAACAAAAACCTAGTGGTTTTGTATTTTCACTTAATGTTAATGTTCCACAATATTTTATTGATTTAGGAAACAAATATAATGTTCCTATTTTAAAGAGTTCATTAAGAACAACATCATTAAACTCTAAAATGTTTGGTTTCTTATGTTCTCACCTATCACCTAGAGAAAGTGTACATGGTGTCTTGTTAGATATTAACGGAATGGGAACACTTATTGTAGGTAAAAGCGGAATTGGTAAAAGTGAAACAGCTTTAGAGTTAGTTAAAAGAGGGCATCAATTAATCGCTGATGATAGAGTTGAAATTTATGAAAAAGAAGTTGGGGTTTTAATTGGTGAAGCACCAGAACTTATTGCTCAATACCTAGAAGTTAGAGGTGTTGGTATTGTTAACGTAATGCATATGTTTGGTGCTGGTGCTTATCGTGAAAACAAAAAGGTTCGTTTAGTTATTGAATTAGAAGCATGGGATAAAGATAAAGTTTATGATCGTTTAGGTTTAAATCCACAAACAGTTACATTCTTTAATACTGAACTTCCAAAAATTGTTATTCCTATTTTACCAGGAAGAAATAACGCTGTATTAGTTGAAGCTGCCGCAATGAATCAAAAATTAAAATATTTTGGATTAGATGGAGCAAAAACTTTAACTGAAAAAATTGGCAAAATTACAAGAGGTGAAGAATAATGATTTTAAATTCCTTTTTAGATTTTGACAGTAAATATTTCTTAGAAATAGGTAGTTTAAAAATTGCTTGGTATGCAATCTGTATTCTAACAGGAATTATCTTAGCTTGTGTATTAGGCGTTAGGGAAGCGAAAAAATTTGGTATTTCATCTAATATCATTTTAGATGGAGTCTTAATTTGTGTTCCTTTAGCAATTGTGGGAGCTAGACTATATTATGTATTTACTAGTTGGGATAAATTTTATTTACCTGGCGATTTCGTTGGAACATTATTAAAAATAATTGGTTATTCTGAGAGTGAAGGTTTTAAATTAGAAGGACTAGCTATTAATGGTGGTATTATTGTAGCTATCTTATTTGTTATTATTTACTGTAAAGTAAGAAAGGTAAATGTCTTTCAAATCTTTGACTTACTAGCACCAGGTTTATTAATCGGACAAATTTGCGGTAGATGGGGTAACTTCTTTAACCAAGAAGCGCATGGTCCTGCAATCACAGCTTCAACAGAGTGGATTACTAATTTCATTCCTTCCTTTATTATGGACAAGATGTATTTTTATGATGGTAGTTTAGGTGAGACTGCCTTATGGCATCCAACTTTCTTATATGAAAGTACTTGGAATTTAATTGCGTTAATTTTAATTTTAGTTTCAAGGAGAAAAAATAAACACCAACGTGTTGGTGATACAATTGCCTTCTATTTAATTTGGTACGGATTAGGTAGAGCGATTATTATTGAACCACTTAGAATGGACCCATTATTATTTGTTCCTTCTTTAGGAATGGATTTATTATTTAATAGAGTTAATGTAGTTATTAATTTAGTGCTTGCGGTTGTCGGAGTTATTTGGATTTTATTAAAACATTTAAAATTCAAAGAACCATATTATATTGAAGTTCAAAAAGAAATTAAAGAAAA
>JBGVOE010000025.1:0-4039 GCA_045126355.1 Anaeroplasmataceae bacterium
ACATCATTAAATGGTTTAAATCCATCATTATGCTGAATAATATTTTTAATTTTATTATTAGAAAGACCACTTGAAAAAGCTATTAATTCTTCTTTAGTTAAACTACGATTATGAGGAAGATATAGCGTTTCATCTTTTAAAATAAACTTTTTATTATTTGTTTTTGATTTAATACGATCACTAATAATTTTACCATCTTCAAGTTCAATAATTCTATCAGCATACTCATCAGCTTCTAAAAGGTTATGAGATACTATTACAACTAATCTTTCTTTAGAAATCTTTTTTAAAACTCTCATTACATTTCTACTATTTAATTTATCAAGATTACCTGTTGGCTCATCCCCTAAGATAAAACGAGGATTTTTAGCTAACGCTCTAGCAATACCTACTCTTTGACATTGTCCTCCAGAAAGTTCATAAGGATATTTATTTTCAAGTCCAGAAAGTTCTAAATCAACAAGTAATTCATCAATATCTTTATTTGTTTTAGTAATATCATTAGATAGTAAAATATTTTCTTTAACAGTCAAATCGTTAAGCAGGTAATAATGTTGGAAAATAAATCCAATTTCATGAGCTCTAAAATCATTTAACTTATTACTATTTAACTTAGTAAGTTCTAGATTATTAAATTTTATAGAACCTTTTGTTGCGGAATCAAGGCAGGCTAAAATATTTAATAATGTAGATTTACCACTACCACTTTTACCAATAATAAAAACCATTCCCTTTGAAGGAAGGCTAAAAGAAAGGTCACTTAAAGCAACTGTTTTATCAGCTTTTTTTGAATCATATATTTTTGTTAAATTCTTAATTTGAATCATAACTTTAAGTGCCTCCTTTCACCAAAATTGTTTTTATATTGTAGATAAAAGGTGTTTTACTTTAAGAATGTAAAACACCTTAATATACTTAGAATCGTTTCTTAGTTAAGCGAGATTTAACTAATCCTCTATTCATTAAAGCTTTAAGACCTAATGTAGGGATTTTTTCTTTTGAAGATTCAACTTCAACACGTTTGAATCCTTCAAATAATACTTCTAATAACTCTTTAGCTTGTTTAACTTTACGAGTAGATGTAAGTTTGATCATTACTGGAGTTTCAGCAAATTTCTTCTTATCAGATACATCTAATACATGATATTTATCTTTAAAATCATCATAGTTAAGATTCATAGCTAAACATAAAGTTTTACCTACGAATACTAATTGAGCATAAGTTGTTCTACCACTGTAAACTCTTAAACGTTTGAAAGATTCAGAAATTTTAACTTTTTTATAAGAGTTAATTGCATCAATTAATCCGAAGTAACGATCTTTAACTTCATCATTAGAAACAATTAATTTTGCTCTAAAGCTATAGATATAAGAAGTTACCATTTCAGGTTCTTCAGCTTCAACAGCAACCATAACATTTGGTTGAACTTCAGTTAAAGTTTCTTCTTCATCTTCTTCTAATTCAGCTTCTTCTTCATCGTCTACTACAGGAGCAGCAGGTGCAGCTGGAGCTGCAGTTGAAGTCGCAGGAACTTCAACTACTTTCTCAATAATTCTTTCAACTGTATGTGTATCTTTCTTTTTAGAAATTAATACACATAATGTAATTAAGCTTATAATAATTATTAATAATAAGATGATAGTAATAATAAACATCCAGAAAATAAAGTCTGTGTCTACTGTGTTAATTACACTGTATTCAGAGAAATGTGATAAATTCATAACTAATTTACCTCCTACGTATTCTGTATTAACGTCTTCAAGTTTACCGTCAGTTGCAACATATACAACTTTATAATTTTCGATTTCAAATCCACTTTGTGGTGCGAATGGAATTGCTACACTTGCACTACCACCACGGAAATCAGAAATTAATTTATCACCTGAAGCGATTTCTAAACGAACTACTAATACATAATTTTCAGCTCTTAATGCTTTTTGTTGTTCGTCTGTTAAGTCATTTAATCCAACTTCACTATTTGCGAATGAAACAGGACTTTCTGAACTTGATTGGTCTTTAATAGCCTCAATTGCTTTTGAGTCTAATCCAACTGAAATATTATTCATTTCAATAGCTAATGTTAAGTTAGCTTCTAATAATTTAGCTAAATAATCATGAGCTAATTCAATATTATTTACTTTAACATTATTTCTAGCAAATAAAGTAATCTTAGTATTACCAGAGAACTTAGAAGCTTCAATTGCAGCTAACATATCTTCATCTAAAACAGTTCCGACACCATTTGCACCTACAACGACATTAACGATACCATTGTAAAGTTGTCCAATTGGGCTAACTTCTTTATAATTGATATGTCCACATACGCTACAAGTTTGTTTCATTTGACCATATTCAACATCTGTTGGGAATTTATGGTATGTCCATTCACCATAACTATGTCCAGTTGCAGGAGTTGAATTAGTTCTAAATTCATAATCACAAACACTACATTTATGAAGAGTATATCCATTTTCTGTACATGTTGGAGCGATAACTGTTTCTATAATATCGTGACCTAATGCTTCAATTATAACTTGATAACTATGTTCAGCATCACGATTACAAATATAAACTTTAATTCCTTTAGTTGTACATGTTGGAGCAATTGAGTTAAATTCAACATAATCATGTCCTAATGCATCAACATAATTATCTTTATACCAAAAACCACAAGCACATGTATTTAAATCATAACCTTGATCATCACAAGTTGGAGCTACAGTAGTTTTTTCATAATTATGACCTGTAGGTGGAATTACTTCTTCTCTAACAACTTTATTACATACTGTACATGTAACTTTCTTTAATCCAGTAGATTTACAAGATGCAGGAGTGATTGTAACCTTTTCTTTATGTCCTAATGCATCTGTGTAATTTGTGTAAATTACATCATTACATTTACTACATGTTTTAATTGTATAACCTTTATCTGTACATGTTGGAGCCACGATTTGTGATTTATAATCATGTCCAGTTGCAGGGATAGTTTCTGTATAAGAATCACCACAATGACAAGTGAATGTTTTAACACCAGATTCTGTACATGTTGGAGCTTTAGTAATATTAGCTTCATGACTATGACCAGTAGCTAAATGATTTTTATCAGTGTCAACAACTTTACGTCCACAAGTTTGACAAGCGTATACAAGTTTTCCATCTTCTGTACATGTTGGAGCGATAACTTCAACTACTTTATCAGTATGAGCACCTGTTGCAGGAATCTCTTCTGTATATGAATATCCACAAACAGTACATGTATAAGTCATAATACCTTCTTTTACACAAGTAGGTTGTTTTGTTACAACACCTTGATCATATGTATGAACACCTGTTGCAGGAATTTCTTCTGTGTATGAATCACCACAAACAGTACATGTATAAGTTTTAATACCATTTTCAGCACATGTTGCATCTTTTGTTACAACACCTTGATCATATGTGTGTGCACCTGTTGCAGGAATTTCTTCTTCATAAGTTTCACCACAAATACTACAAGTATATGTTTTAACACCATTTTCACCACATGTTGCTTCTTTTGTTACAACACCTTGATCCCAACTATGATCTTTAGCAGTTGGAATTTCTTCTTTATAAGAATGACCACATACACTACATGTATAAGTCATTTCACCTTTTTCTGCAACAGTTGGTTGTTTTGTTACAGTACCAATATAATCATGTTTACCTGTTGCTGGAATTTCTTCTGTGTATGAATGACCACATGAACATGTATATGTTTTAACACCATTTTCACCACATGTTGCTTCTTTTGTTACAATACCTTGATCATATGTATGTACTCCAGTTGCTGGAATTTCTTCTGTGTAAGAATATCCACATTCAGAACATGTATATTTAATAACACCTTTATCAACACAAGTTGCTTCTTTTTCTACCACACCATTATCAAATGTATGTTTTCCAGTTGGATCGATTGTTTCAACTTTTAATACTTCGCCACATGTTAAACATTTATAAGTTTTATAACCAGGAGTTCCACAAGTTGGTTGAGTAGTAATAGTACCTTCATCAGAAGTA
>JBGVOE010000026.1:0-17590 GCA_045126355.1 Anaeroplasmataceae bacterium
ATCCTAACCTAATTAAGCCTCGATGAGGTTTTTTTAGGTTAATCTTTTTTGTCAAAGATCATTAACTTTTCATCCATTATTTTTTGGATGATTTTTTAATAGTATCAAATTTCAATTTTTCATAAATTATTTGACACTACCAATAAAAAACTCTAACACTATCATAAAAGTATTAGAGTTTATATCTTATTATACCATAATTAAATTATTTGTAATCAATAACTAATTTATTATCTTCATTAAAATACGCATCACAAATACATGCAGTTCGATTACCGCTAGGTGCATTGTAATCATCATGAATATGGAATACACATTTGAGCTTAGAATCTTTATCAATAAAGAATGCATTATGACCAGGACCACTAATTTCATTTTCAATATATTCTAAAATTGGTTTATCTTCTTGTTTTTTATATGGTCCTAATATATTATCTGAAACACTACAACCTACACAATAATATAACGAATTATAACAATTTGAAGAATAAGTCATAAAATATTTCCCATTATTTTTTAAGATAAATGGACCTTCATTCCAACGCCAATGTGGGCCACTTAGCTCTTCATATTTAGCATCTGGAGTTGAAATAAATACATAATCACCAACAGTTGATTTAAAATCTGAAGCCAGTTTTACAGCGTATATTTGACTTGTATGAATTCCATCAATAATATTTGTTGAACAGTCCATAGAGAAGAATAAATATTTTTCATCATCTTCAATATAACAATGAGCATCAATTGTTGATTTACCTTCGATTTTAATAATAGGTTCATTAGCGATATCTTTAAATGGACCAAGAGGAGAATTACTAACTGCAATTTGAACATGCATTAGTCCGTCAGAGTCACTTCTTCCAGAATAAAACATATAAAATTTACCTTGATATTTTATTACTTCTGGTGCCCAAATATCTCTATCTGCAAAAGTATCTTCAATATGTAAGCATTCACCCATATCAGTAAAAGTTTTGCAATCTAATGATGTATATACGTGAAATGGTTTTCCACCACAACAGGTAGTATACATATAATATACATTATCTTCTAATAAAATAACTGGATCACCTATTTTATTTATATTTGTAACTATTATTTTATTATTCATTATTGCGCTCCATCTTTTCTAACAATACCGTTTGCACGAACTTCATATGAATTACATTTATCTGTCCATAAAGCACGCCATCCATCTTTAGTTATTTTCTTACAATTTTCATATCCAACATTACTTTCATTTGGAGTATAGAACATAAATTGACAGAATGCATATGGCCCATCTTGAGGATTGTCTAAGTTATTATCAAATTCAATATAAATATTATATGATACTGTATATTTATAAGTACTTCCAGCTGGGTTTTCAATTACTTTAGCATCATTATATACGCCACGACACTTGTTCCAGTTATTAATATAATAAGTACCATTAGCAAAGAATGCAAAGTAAGTACCATTCCATCCATAACCAATTCCATGATTCCATAATTCCATTTCAACGTGTGTCGAATTCCAATCACTTTGATCAGCTTTAATAATAACTTCATTTACATATTGTTCAACCTTAATATATAAACCATTATCTGCAGCATGTGATACTACTTGATAACGAGTAGGTGCACTAGATTTAATATCTGTTACATATTTATCCCAATTTGTTTCATAAATTGAATCACCTATCGATAAGCCAAGTGCTTCAGCAATCTTTGGTATCATGATATTTTTATAAGCACTAGCTGTAGGATGTAAGCCATCTGTAAATAATTCGTTTTTAGGAGAATTATTTTGATCACAGAATGCATACTCTAAATCAACATATTTTATCCAAGAATACTCGTTAGATAATTGTTTTAATAATTGATTAGTCTTTGTAATTTCACTACTAATACCTGAAGTTGTCATAGTGTGACTTATCGCAAATAAGGCAACTTCTAAATCAGCCTTCTTAGCTTTTAAATTTAATAATAATGTTTTAATATTTTCAGCAATCTCAGTTGAATTAGCTGTATTAAAGAATAAATCATTTACCCCAATGTTATAAATTAATAACTCAGGTGAATATACTAATATTTCTTCTTCTAATTTATTCCAGTGCATACTGTGTGAACCACTAATACCAGCATTATAAATGTTATCACCTAAACCAATAGATGTAAAATCAGCTTTATAACCATCCCATAACTCAGTATAAGAATGTCCAATAATTAAAGTGTCAACATTAAAATCAGCGCCTTTATTTTCCATTTCAATATTATAAAATTGAGCGCCAGGAACACTACTTGCTAAACCAAATAGAGTACTGTTATTTACTAACGAACCAGTAAAGTATAATGTATTAAAGTATGAACAATAATATTTACCATCACTAATAGTAACACTCATATCAAATGCTTTATTATTATGATAACTTGCAGAAATATAATTTCTTTCTAATTCAACTACTTCTGCTCCCATTACTTTATATAATACTAATTCATGTCTAGCACCATCAATAGCTAAATATAAGTAATTTCCATCTTTATAATCAAAGACTACACCAGCTAAGTTATTTGAATTAGTAACAACTTTTGTATTAAATGTGACATCACCATTTAAAACTTCTTTATGTAAAACTAAAGAGTTAAATTCAGTAAATAATAATTTGTTATTTAAGTTTTTATAGTCTCCACTAATTTTATCAAAAGTAGCTAAAGATTCTGTGGTTGTATTAGCTTTATCAACAGAGTTAATTCCTGTTTTACCAAAACCATATGAATTACAATCATCAGTCCATAATACTCTATCTGTATCTTTTGTAATCATACATGCTTTTTCATAACCACTACTATCTTCATTAGGAGTATGACTCATAAATTGAACATATCCATAAGGATCATCATTGCTTTCTAAGTTGTTAGCAAAGCCAATGTAAATTTCATAATTAATTGCATATTTATAATTACTATCCTTAGCTTCAGTAACCGTAACTTTATTAATGATAGTCATGATATTTGATTGATTATTTACATAATAAGAACCATCAGTAAAGAAAGCAAAATAAGTTCCATCCCAACCATATCCAATCTCATGATTCCAAACTTCCATTTCAATGTGGGTACTTTTTGACCAATCGCCACCAGCACCACCTTCTAAATGATTATTTACATATTGAACCATATTAATATATAAACCATCATCAGCTGCATAACCTTTATAAGTATATCGATTTGGATTTTCTGACTTTTTACTTGAAGACGAAACCTTACTCCAATCAAATTCAAAGTTTTCCTCATCTATAATAAAATCATTATCAATAATAGTAAAATATTCATTTCCATTTTGTGGATAATGTCTATCAATCCATAACCAGTCTTGAGCTTCCATATTACCAGCTCCATCACGACGGTTTAAGATATAAGCTTTTTCATTTGGCGTTTTTACAGCAAACGCAACATTTAACTTTTTAGGTTTTTCAGTTAATCCTAATACCTCATAAGGAATCATTACTTCATATGTATATTCATATTTATAATTAAATAAAGATTCTTTATTATAGTTTTCAACCTTAGTTTTAACTAAAGTAGGATTAAAACGTGTAACATAATCATTAAATCCATTCATACAAATATCTGTTTGCGTTCCACCTACGATATCATATGAGAAACGATATACACCATTAGCAAAAATGTTATCTGAAACACGTTCTCTTGTATCTACTAAAATTTCAATACCATCATTAGCAAAAATATTATCAGAAGCATAAGAATGTACTCTATCTTTAACTAAAGCTGTTAAATATAGTCCGTCATCGCCAATCATAAATTTGAAACTAGCTCTTTCAGTAGGATTTTGATTTTTCTCATCTACTTGTTCTATTTTATATTCTTTAGCATCTTTATAGAATTCATCATTAAAATTAGCAGTTAATTCTTTATTTGATGAATAGTGAGGAAGAATAAAACCATTAGCTCCAACAGGAATATAACTATTTAGGCTTCCGTGACTCATTCCCTTATAAGAAAACCAAGTTCTACCAGTATCTTCACGGTTATCAATATTATTAAACGCAACTAATAACCCAATAGACTCTGGTGTATCACTTAACTTCATTTCATAATATGGAACAAATACTTCAATACTATAACCATTTGCGCCATCTTGCGTATTAAGTGTTCCATCTACATGCGCACTAACAACATTATCAAAATGCCCAGGTGCCCATGGATAAGTTCCAACTCCACCGATTCTTCTACCGTACCATGTTTGAGCTTTACCTGTAACATCAATACGTAATTGCAAGCAATCAGTACGAACATGATTTTGTGATTTTAAATGTTCTAAACTTGCAGAATACTCTGGGTTAGGGTCAATATAATATTCAACACTATCGTTTTCAAAGAATTGTCGTTCAGAAGAATAATAAACATTTGAATCATCAACATAAGTATAAATATATAAACCGCGTTCACCTAAGAAAGCTTTAGTTGAACAAGTTATACCACTCATTGTTTCTGTAAATGATAAAACCTCTTGTCCACTGTAAGCTTCTTCACTATCACTAGCATCAATTTTCATATTTGAATCATATCTAACAAATTCATCTTTACTAATTACAGGTTCTTTATATTCAAAAAGTTCTTTATTATCATCACATGCACTAACAGGTAAAACAATTAATAAAAATAAGAAAGAAAGAATTAAAATCTTAACATTTTTCATTAATTTTCACCTCCAACGATAATAATTTCTGAAATTGCAGTTCCAGCTTCAAAAGTAAGAGTAACAGAATTTGTTTTTATATTTTCAAATTGAATAATACTTGATGATGTTGGTATTTTAATTTCATAACCAAATTCATCTACATATTTATATAGAGGATTAAATAAAACCTTACCAACTTTATCTTTTGCAAAACTTAATTCGTAATAATCGGGACTTGCTAAGTAATCAGCACTATCATAAACTAACACTGCTTTTACATTAACATCACTATCAAAAGTAAATGTAACAGTAGTCTTTTCTTCAAAATAAACTTCACAAGAATCAATTTTACTATATAAAGTATTAATAACACCATCTACTAACATTGATGCATCATAACCAGATGCAGTAACTGTAGCTAGGTGATTAATATTTTTAAATTCACTAGATCCGCTTGGTAATAATTGTGGTGAAATTGATGGTCCATTAATAATTAATTTACCATCTTTAAAAACTACCTTATCAAAATTAATTTTACGAACATCTCCTGCTTCACCGACATTAATATGTGAGTGATATGCCATAAATAATTCACTTCCATCAACTGATGGGAAGAAACTACAATGACCAGGACCTGATAAAAATGGCCAATCTTCAGTAGCTTGTAATAATGGGTTGTCATCTGGTTTTTCAAATTCACCTAATGGAGAATCGCTAACCGCATAACCTATTGAATATAAGCTTGAAGCATAATAGTTAGCACTATAAGTCATATAATACTTACCATCATGTTTAATAACAAATGGAGCTTCATTCCATCTGTTTGCGGCATTTGGACTTTCCCAATCTTGTGACGCGCTAACAAGTGGTCCAGTAATAGTATCTTTTTTAATTGACACCATATCAGAAGCTAATTCCATTCCATAAACACAAGACTCACGGTTTACTTGGTCTTGTGATAAATAAAGATAAACTTTTCCATCATCATCAATTAATACAGATGGGTCAATAGCTTTAAAGTTAGATCTATAACCTTTTAAAACATAATCAAATGGTGATTTTTTATGATTAATAACTGTACCATCTTCTAATGTACCCTTAAATTCAGTAAAAGGACCAGCAGGACTATCTGAGACAGCTAAACCAATTCCCATAACTTGATAGTTAGTATCAAATCCTGAATAATACATATAGTATTTACCATCTTTTTCAATTACTTCAGGAGCCCATAATGATGATACAGCCCAAGCGTCACGTTGTGGTACAAATACTCTTCCAAGCCATTCCCAATCCATTAAATTTTTTGATTTAAAAGCTTGAATGAAACTACAATCAGTCCCATCAGCATTTGTAAAATATAAATAATATTCATCTCCTACAGTAATAACAGTTGGGTCAGCACCAATGATATCACCATAGTTTCTATAAAAGATATTAGAATCAAATCGATTATCTAAATAATTTTCATATGCTACACCTTTATTAGTTTTACCAAATTGACCGCCCTGTTCACAGCCTACTAATAAAAATGCAATAAGTAACACAAGAATAAATTGTAATTTTCGCATTTTAAACCTCCTAGTCTTCTTTTCCACTAGATAAAGCAATACCCTTTAAGAAGTATTCTTGGAAAACTAAATATAATAATAAAATCGGAGCCATTACAGTAATACAAGCCGCCATTACTTTTGGAAGGTTAGTATTAGCATTTCCGCTAGTTAATTTTAAGACTAACTGTAATGTAAAATATTGTTCATCACCAATATATAATAATGGTCCTAAGTAATCATTATAACCGGCGATAAACCATAACAATATTTGAGCAATTAAAGCTGGAAGTGATAATGGTAAAAATATTTTTGTAAATATTCCAAAATTTCCTAAACCATCTACTCTAGCCGCCTCAATTAATTCATCAGGAATTCCTTTGAAATATTGAGTTAAATAAAATGTACACGAAGCTGTTCCTAATAAGTTAGGTAACATAAGTGGTAAGAATGCAAGTGCGGGTTTATCGATATTATTAATCCAACCTAACAAGTCATAAATAAAGAATGCTGGAGTCATTGTAATAATCCCTGGCAACATCATACTTCCTAACAGAATCGCAAACATAATCTTTTTACTTTTAAATCTTAGTTTTGCAAAAGCAAAAGCACTTAATGCGGAGAAAAGTACCCCACTAAACATAATCGGAACAACAATAATTAATGTGTTTTTCAAACCATTCCATACCGACTTTTCAGCAATAAACTCAGCATAAGATTCTCTAAAGGCTATTGAGAATTCATCAAATCCAAAAGGTCCTTCAAAGAAACGAAACGGTGGATTTACAGCTTGTGAATGAGATTGAAATGATAGAGCAATAACAATACTGAAAGGAGCTAAAACTAATAGTACTGCAATGCCTAAAACAATATAAGATAAAACTTTAGAAGTCATCTCACTTCTTTTTTTACTACGCGTAAAACTTTTAGCCATCTTAACTCTTCTCCTTTCTATTATTAACATAGAAATAAAGTGCTACAAAGACCATAACAATTAATCCAACAATCCATCCCATCGCAGAGGCATATCCCATACCCCAACCAGGAACGTTCGCATCATCTCCCATAGCAACTTGGAAAACACGGAATCCCATTGTTAATGTTGAATTATTCGGACCACCATCAGGAGTCATAATTTGAAAATTAGCAAAACTTTGTAGTGAACCAATAAATCCCATAATAATTAAATAGAAGGAAATTGGTTTTAATTGCGGAAGTGTAATATGGAAAAATTGTTGCAACTTACTAGCTCCATCAATTTCAGCAGCTTCATAATATGTTTTATTAATAGAACCTAACGCAGCACTATATAAAATCATATTAAAGCCTAAACCACTCCACACACTCATCACAATAATAACAATCATCGCGGTATTTTCTTCTCTTAACCAGTTAACAGGTTCCATATTTAAAGAAATTAAGATATCGTTTAAAATTCCATAATTATAATCAAATACCCATTTCCACATAATTGAGATTGCAACCATACTACAAACATATGGAATAAATAAAATCGTTCTAATTGCTTTTTTAAATTTAATTTTAGTATTTAAGCAAATTGATAAAATTAAAGCTAATACAATTTGTAAAAAAACTGTAACAATTGCATATAAGAATGTATTACCAATACTTTTTAAAAATCTTGTATCGTTTGTTAAGATTTCAACATAATTTCTAAAAGAAACAAATGTTAAATCAACTCCACCGTCATAGTTATATTCAACTAAACAAAAACTTAAAACTAACGATACTAGTAATGGAATAAGCCCAAACAAGGCAAATGCTATTAAAGGTGGGCTAGCAAATAATGTGCCTTGTAGGTTTTCCTTTCTTTTGTTTGTCATTTTCTTTTTCATAAACTATTTGTAATATTTATCAATAATATCTTGTGTTTCTTGATATGATTTATTTTTTAATTGTGCCAATGACATTCTTCCACCTAAAACGCCATCGTTTAAATCAGTTGCCCATGTATTAATCCAAGCTTTACTTGGTAAATAACCCCAGTCACCAGTTCTTTGATAATAAGCAGCATCAACAAAGATTTGGGCATTAGCTGGATTTTTACCTGGTTGTAAGAATACATCACTATTAGCTAAATCCATTGTATTAGGAATCGTAAAACCAGCTTCAGCAAAAGCAGTTTGTCCTACTGGACCAGATAAGAATTCAATAAATTTCCAAGCCTCTGCTTTATTTCTACTTTTCTTAGTAATACAGTAAGCTTCAGATCCTGAGTGACCAGCAGCAATACCATCTTCATGAACAGGAAGTGGTGCTACATCCCAGTTAAATTTGTCACGAGAACTTGCGTCAATTGTTTTTCTAAATACACCAACAGCATATCTAGTATTAATTAACATCGCACATTTTTGTGATGAGAATAATGAATACTCTGAACTTGATGCAGTTACATCAGGTCTTGGAGAAACATTATGTTTAGCACTTAAATCAACAAAGTATTGCATAGCTTCCATAGAACTTGGAAGTTCACGACATAAGTTTTTATCACTATTTGTTAAATGTTTTTTATCACCATAAGAAATAATTTGGCCTTCACTGTAAGTATTACCGTTAACAGTAACAGTGTTACCATCTTTTACCATATAGTTTTTATCTTCATCAAATAAAGTAAATTCATATTTACCACCTGTTGATAGTTCTTGATTTGGAACCCATTCTAAACAGTTAGCTCCAACACTCCATCCAAAACAGAACCAGTTAATAACATAAATACCAAATTCTGTAATAGATGCATCATTTCTAACAGGTGCTTTTGTATTAGATGTTAATTTTTGACTTAAAGTTAATAATTCATCCCAGTTTAATGCTACTTTATTATTGAAATATTCTTTTCCTTCATAAGAAAAATATGCACTACCATCACCGTATGTAGCAATACTTTCTTCTTTACTCATTGAAATACAAGTTATACCAACTGCATTCATAGCGTCAATATTATAGAATAAAACTGAAGGAGAGTAGTCACGCATAATACCATATAATTCGCCTTGTCCACCCTTTCTAGCATTTATATCATAGCGATATCGATTAATTCCATCTGCCCAGATTTTTTCTAAATTAATAACATTGCTATTAGCTATATAACTATCTAATGGTTCAATCCCACCTTGTTCAATCCAAGGTTTAATTTCACCATCACCTGCTACGATAACATCAGGAACATTTCTTCCTCTTAATACATTATCAATTTTTGTTTCATAATCTTCTGATGGAACAGGTGTCATTTTAACAATAATACCATCTTCATTAGTTTTATTAAACTCATCTACTAAAGTTCTAAAAATAGAAATTTCTGTTTCATTACCCCAAGTGTAAAATGAAATTGTTTTACCACCTTTAGACTCTTCGCCACAAGAAATCAAAACTAAAGCTAAACATAAAACACATAAAATTGAAGTTATTCCTTTTAAAAATTTGTTACGCATCTTATTTTTCCTCCTTAATTAATGGCATTTCTGTCATTCTTAAATAAGTTGAACCATATGGTTGCATTTTTAATTTAATGTTTTTCTTTAATACTTCTTTATAATTATTTTGAGGAATATTTTTATATCCTTGTTTAAATTTCCATGATAGTAATGCAAATTCTCCTTCAATTTCTAAAGGTGGATTTTTACGATCAAATGGAAGGTTATAATCATTTTCAATTACTTTGAATGAGTCACTAGTAAATCCATAACGCCACTCGTCATCAAGTTCATAATAGTAATCACAATATGGGAACTTTCTTTCAACATTACCTCTTGTGTATTCAACAATCTTAATCTTATAATTCATAGGAATAGAGAATAATAGGTGACCATAATTTAATATAGCAAACGAGTTAGCACATTCTTCTAATTTTAAAACAAAATTATAAGTTAACTCTTTTTCAACATTAGCTTTTAAGCTAACAGTTACAAAACCTTCTTTAGTTTTATAATTTTTTAAATAACAATTTTTAGAAACTTTAATTTTAACCTTAGTATCTTTATTAGCTGTTAATACTACTTTATTTCTAAATGGATATTCAGATTGACATTTTAAAACTAAACCATTATCTAAACTAATTGTAGCCGCTAATGGAATATTAATTTGAATACTATCTTTATAATAAGAATAAGCACTTAAAGCAAATAGTGGCCATCCTTGTCCGAAGTTAGCTGTACAACATCCAAAGTTTGGTTCTAAACCAAAAACATTGGCTTCTACACTATTAGTTCTAAAATAAGATTTCTTATTGTGTACTGCACAGTTTAATTGATTTACTTGTTGGTCATATTGATGAGCCCACATATCGTCTGAAATAGTAGCCGCTAGTCCATTATAAGTTAATCTTTCTAAACGGTCTAACCAGTATGTATCGTTAGTTAAATCAAATAAAATTTCATAAGAATACATTGCCTCCACTACACTACATAATTCAGACCCATAGTTAGGACCACTAGGAGCAAGGCATTCATCTAAATTAAAGTGCCCATATGCATTGCCATGATATTTATCCATAATAGCAAGCATATCTTTAGCATCAAAATCAGTAAAACCAGTTAACTCTTCATATAAAGCACTTGCCTTAAAAGCCATTGTTATATTTACACCATGATGATCATAAGCCCAACGTGAAGCTGATTCATTCCATAAGTGACTACTAGAGTAATAATCAAGACCTTGAGCTTTTAATTTAACAGTTAATTCTTTAATAAAATGAGCATCAGCAATACCTTTTTTCTTTAAATATAATAAAGGAATAAAACACTCAAAATATCTTGCATGAGCCCAGTTAATAATAGTTTGATTATTAATAGATTTATTAATATATTGTAATCCTTTTAAAATAACTTCATCAGCTTTACTATCTTCACTAACCTCAGCATAAATTGTTAATACTTTTAAAATTAAAAACATTGACCATAAATCGTTAGAAAAAGCATCTGTATCATTAGGAGGACAAATTCTTCCGTCCTCTTTTTGACAACTAATAACAATATCTATATATCTATTTGCTTTATCTAATAATTCATCACTCTTTAAAGCATAGGCTAATGGAATTAAACCATTTAAATAGTAAGGAAATCTTTCCCAACCTTCTTCATCTCCACCTAGCCATTTACTATCTCTAACATCTTTCCAAACCTTATCTAGATTTCCAAAAAGACCTTCTACTTGGCAAATTAATTGGTCCTTAATCCACCCATTAAATTCAATTTGTCTACTTTTTATAAACATAATTTAATCACAACCTTTTCTACTTCATATTTTTACAATTAAATCATACAATATTAGACAATATATTTCTATATCAAAAAACACGAAAAACATTGCAAAAATCACAATTTGTGTAATCGTTTTCTTTTGTTTTATGTAAAAATATATAAATATATACCTCTTTTTCTATCGTTTTTATTTTTTAATTATTGCAAAAAAACTCTATAGACTTTAAAATCTATTTGAAGGTGATATAAAATGAAATTAGATATGAATACATTACCAACATTTATTTTTTCTGGAGTAAGACAATTTTTCCCAAACGAAAAACATATTAATAGAACATTTAAAGAGTGTGTACTTATTCTAATGTATAAAGGAGTATTAAGATTTAACGAGGGCGGAAAAGATATTGAATTAAATCCTGGGGAATACTATTTTCAAATTAAAAATATCGGACAAAAAGGAATAGTAGCAAGTGACTCACCTCATTATTACTATATTCATTTTGACGCTACATTCTCACCTGATGGACATCTTCCATTAAGAGGCTATTTCGACACTGAGGAAATGCAGCCATATTTAAATGAATTACAAAGCCTTCCACTTAATTCAACATTTTTAGAAAAACAAAAATGCTTCTTTACAATATTAGCGGAATTATTAAAAAGCCATAAATCTAATAAAACTGTTGAAAAAATACAATTATATTTACAAGAAAACTTTAGAGGTAAAACTTCAATAAAAGATTTAGAAGAGATTGTCTTTTTATCAAGAAATCAAATTATAAATGTTTTTAAAGAAGCTTTTGGAGTAACTCCTTACCGTTATATTACTGAACTTCGTCTTCAAGAAGCTTGTGAATTATTACTTTCAACAACAAGAACTCTCTCTACTATTGCGGCAAACGTAGGCTATAGTGATTACTCAATTTTTTATAAAGCATTCTATGCAAAATACAAAATTTCGCCGCAAGAATATAGAAGATTAAAGAATAAAAATCGTAGTATTGTTATTGGTAAAGATCCTAGTAAACCTGATGACGATATAAATTTATAAAAGAAAAAATCCTTCAGTCAAATTAATGATTGAAGGATTATTTTTTTATTTAATTTTTCCGTTAGTTAAAAGGAAATTTACATTTCTTATTCTTTTTCTAAAGCTAATGTTCTTGTAGTTAAATCACATACTTCAGCTGGTCCATAATATTGGATAGCACCTGGATATGTATAAGCTGTTTCAACAGCCCAAGCATCTCTGTGGCTAGCGAAGTATAAGAATGGTTTACCTTCAAGTTCAACTAATGCTTTTCTGATAACTGGTTTGTCTTGACCATGACGACGTTCCATATTCATCATCTTAGTAATTGGCATACCACCAGCTACCCATTCTTCAGCAGGTTTGCTTAAGTTAGAAACTTTTGATAAGTATCCGTTATAACCATATTGAATTAACATAAATGCGTTATAACCTAATGAATAACAGTAGTCAGCATCAAAGTTAGATGGGAATGCACATCTTCCTTCATAACCAAAGAAGTGATGTAATGGGTTGAATTTACCTTTATAAGTTCCGTTTTTCTTTCTTTCAGCTAAAACATCTTTAACTAATGCAGAGAATAATTTTTCAGATTCAATTAAAGAAACTTGTACGTTACCATGAGGGTCTCTTTCTAAGAATAATTGTTGTTGGATAGTTTCAGGTAAGATTGCAAATACAGCAAATGATTCACTTGATAAACCATTTTGAATAAATGCATATTTTTCTTTCCAGCTAGGTAATTCATTGAATGCATCAGCTTTGCTACCAGCTAATAAGTCATTGATTTCATGAATTAATGAAGAGAATTCAGGAACGAATTCAACAACACCTTCAGGGATAATAGCTACACCGAAGTTCATACCGTTAGCAGCACGTTTTTCAACACTGTCAGCGATATAGTTAGCGATTTGAGATAAGCTCATTTTCTTAGCAGCTACTTCTTCACTAATTAAACATACGTTTGGTTGAGTTTCAAGTGCACATTCTAAAGCTACGTGAGAAGCACTACGTCCCATAACTTTTACAAAGTGCCAATATTTTTTAGCAGAGTTTGCATCACGTTCGATGTTACCAATTAATTCACTATAAGTTTTAGTTGCAGTATCGAAACCAAATGAACATTCGATATCATCATTTTTTAAGTCACCGTCAATAGTTTTTGGACATCCAATAACTTGAACACCTGTGTTATGAGCTGCGAAATATTCAGCTAATACTGCAGCGTTAGTATTAGAGTCATCTCCACCGATGATTACGATAGCAGTGATACCATGTTTTTTACAAACTTCAGCAACAACAGCGAATTGTTCTTCAGTTTCAAGTTTAGTTCTACCAGAACCGATAATATCAAAACCACCAGTATTTCTAAATTGGTTGATATATTCATCATCAAAGATAATATAGTTGTCTTCGATTAATCCTGCAGGACCATTTTTGAATCCGTATAATACGTTATCTTGGCTAGTTGCTTTTAAAGCATCATATAAACCACAAACAACGTTATGTCCACCAGGTGCTTGACCTCCTGAAAGAATAACACCTACAACTTGTTTTTTAGCTACAGATGTATTTTTCCCAATTTGGAAAGTGATTTCTTTTTTACCATATGTATTAGGGAATAATGCTTGGATTTTTTCTTGGTCAGCTACACTTGTAGTTTCAGCGCCTTCCTTAACACAAATTTCTGCAATACCATTTCTTAACATTCCAGGTAATTTAGGAGTGTATTGATATCTTGCAATTTGAAGTGGTGATAATTTCATATAATTTTCTCCTTATAATTTAAAATTTTTTTCTATTAAAATAATAGTAATTATTTTCCAATAAATATATTATAACAATTTTTACAAAATGTAAACAATAAAACTACCAAATATAAGGTATTAAACGATATTTTACCTTAGTTAAGTATTCTTTATATCCAACTAATTCCCTACTTAAAACTAACTCTTCATTCTTAATACGTAAAACTATTATAATTGGATAAAGCATAAAAATAACAAATGATAATAAAGATCCTAATACTAATGGCATTGCTAAAAATAAAAATACTGTAGCTGTATACATCGGATGTCTTACAATAGAATATAGTCCTGTATCTATTACATATTGTGCATCTACTACTTCTATAGTTCTAGATAAGAATGTATTTTATTTTAAAACAACCGCGTATAAAATATAAGATAAAATAAAAATAACTGAACCAATAATATTAACATAAATTGGAAGTTCTAACCATTTAAATCTATAATCTAAGCCAGCAACAACAAAACCTGCTATAAACATTAACCCACTTAATTTTACAACTAAATCTTGCTTCTTTTCTTTTTCTTTAGCATTTAATCTACTAGCTAGTAATTTAGGATTTTTAACCATCATAATAATTCCCGCTATAAACATCGGAATAAATAATATTCCCATTAAAATCCATCCACCTAAATAATTAAAAGTACCCGCTGATAAAAATACTAAAAGTCCAACTAATACAACTCCTAGTATAAATTTAATAATCGCTTGTAAAAATAACTTCATAAAAACCTCCTACTTAACATAATGAATCTTTGCTTCATCTAATTGTGTTCTAGCCTCATGTTCTTCGGCTGGATAACCAATATAGATAATATTTAACGGCACTATATGTTTCTCCAAATCTAATATATCTCTTAAATTATCTTCAACCGTTTTTTGTGGATGCCCTCCACACCAAACAGCGCCAATTCCTAAATCTGTTGCACGTAGTAAGATATTTTCTGTGGCGGCACTACAATCTTGAATCCAATAAGTTGAAAAGTTTAGTGGCAAACTTCTTTTCAAATTACCACAAACAACTATAGCTAGTGGCGCATTAAACCTACCAAATCTTGAAGCTTTTTTAATTTCTTGTAATTTATCTTTATTAGTTATAACATAAAACTCCCAAGGCTTTTTATTACAAGCACTAGGTCCACTCATAGCCGCAATCATTAACTCATTAATAATATCTTCACTGATTTCATCGTCTTTAAATTTTCTTATACTTCTTCGTTTAAGTAAAACTTCTTTTAATTCCATAAAATCACCTAACCAATATTTAAAATTTTAAGGCTTAATTAAGCCACTTTTACTACATCCATTTTTTAAAAACAAACATTCCTTCTCCACCATCACCAACAAAACCTTCTTCATTGATTTCTCTTTGAAATTCTACAATATGAAACCCACATTTATTTACGTAAAAATGAACATTTCTTTTATCAAAACACGGAGTACAAGTTTCCCAAACAGTTGTATTTGGATATAGTTTTTCTAATTCATTCCAAATTAAAATTCCTATCCCATTTGATTGAAAACCGTCTTTAACATATAGCAAATCTAAATAGTTATAATTTGTTTCTTCATTTATAACTACAACTGCCCCACCAATCATCTCATTATTCAAAACCGCTTTATAACAAAAAGCACCCTTTTTATTAATAGATTCCATAATATCTTTAACAGGAATTACTATTTCATTTGTCTTACCAAAAACATCCTCAAATCCTTTTTGAAAAGAGGTTTGAATATCAATAATAAATTGATTTAAATCTTTACTTTCTAACGGTACTATTTTAACGTCCATTTTTTTCTCCTTGCTTTTATCATTAATAAAAAATTCTTTTTATATCAATATAACAAAATCACAAAACATTTAACTTAAAAAATAACTCATATAATTTTATCTATATTTCATATTAATAATACCATAGAAAGTATGATTTGTAACCTTTATTAAAACAATTATTTTGTTTTATTTATTGATTTTTAAATAAAAATTGTTATAATAGTTTTGCTACAATTGAGGTGAATTATATGCGAAGAAAACTTGTGAAAATCACAATTATCTCCCTAATAACTATTATTGGGTTATTTTTAGGAATAGCAGGTACTATTAATATAGCTAGAGCTGTTCAACAACCTGAAGATACATATGAATACTTAACAGGAGATGCTAAAAAAGTTATTTTATTTATCGGTGATGGAATGGGTGAAAATCATATTTCTAACACAGAATTATATTTAGATAAAAAACTTTTCTTTACTTCTTTTGATAAAAATGGTTATATGACTACTTATTCAAAAAATACTTACTGGCCAACTGATAGTGCTGCTGCCGCAACTGCAATGGCAACAGGTAATAAAGTATATAACACAAGTGTAGCTTATGAAATGGGAGAAAATATTACTTCTATTTCTGAAATAGCTAAAGAAAACGGATTAGGTGTTGGTATTATAACAACAGACACTTTAGCAGGAGCTACTCCTTCAGCATTCTCTGCTCACAGTTCTGATAGAAGTGATGATATTCAAATCATCGAATCACAACTAGAAAATAATATTGATTTATACTTAGGCGCAGGAAGAGAAAGATATTCTGAATATAAAAACGAATGGGAAAATAAAGGTTATAGTTTTGTAGATAGTTACGAACAACTACTTACAAAAAATTATAGTGGAAAAATAATTGGGTCATTTGATGAGGTTAGTTACTCTACAAAAGACGATAAAGTAACACTATCAATCCTAACAACTTATGCAATTGAATACTTTGAAAAAAATTATCCTGATGGGTACTTCTTAATGATTGAAGGAGCACATATCGATAAGATGAATCATCAAAACAATATATTAGATATGATGAACTATATGGTCGACTTTGATAATTCAATTAAAATTGCCTATGATAAATTTCATGATAACAAAGATGTTTGTTTAATTGTTACAGCAGACCATGAATCAGGAGGTCTTCAATTAGCTTCAACTAAAGAAGAAATCACAGATGAATTATACACAACTGATGGTCACACTCATGATGATGTAAGATATTTTATTTACCAAAAAGATAATAGTGATATATACAAAATATCAGATATAATCGATAATACTAATATCTTCCTAATAAATACAAAACTATTAAATTTAAAATATGAGGATAAAGAAAAAACGCTTTAACAAAACAATATTTTTAACTTAAGCGTTTAATATTGTAAATATACAAAAAAAGGAATAAAAACTCACTATAATAGAGGAATTAAACTTCTAAAATAGTGAGTTTTTTTATTTTTATGCATTATTAAAAAAATGAAATTAATATA
>JBGVOE010000027.1:0-2232 GCA_045126355.1 Anaeroplasmataceae bacterium
CTGTGATTGGTGTGGTAGCTTAATTATATCAAGGAATCTATCTTTTTTGTTATATTAAATTAGTTAGATTTTTACGACTAAATAAGTCGTTAAAATAAATAAAAAAGGGAACTCAAAACTAATGGGTTTTGACAGTACCTATAATTTTTATAGGGGTTGATATTATGAAAAAAGATTTAAAACATTTATTAGTATTTAAAATTATTGGTTTTATAGGACTTGGTGTAGCATTACTAGGTATAACTAAACTTATAAGTGGGTTTGGAGATTTTTCTACAAATAATTTTATGATTGGAATGTTTATGTTTCCTATTGGAATGTTTATTGGTTTTACTTGCTTAATGATTGGCTTTAGACCTGAAATGGCAAAGTTAAGTACAAAAACAGCTAAATATATTCAAGAAGAAAATAAAGAAGATTTAAAAGAAATAGTTACAACTACAGCTGAAATTCATTCTGAGGCTGTAACTGTTACTGCAAAAGCTATTAAAGAAGGGTTAAAAGATACAATGTACTGTAAGCATTGTGGAAAAGAAATAGATATTGATTCAAAATTTTGTAAACATTGTGGTGGAAACCTAGAGTAATAAGTATAGTCATTTTATATTCATTTTAATAGTATTATTTAGAGGGTGATAGGAATGAATAAATTATTTAAGTATAAAGAAAGAGGATCAAGTATATCACAAGAAATTATTAGTGGTGTAATTGTCTTTTTATCTATGTGCTATATCTTGCCAGTAAATGCAAATATCTTAAGTGCAGGTGGAGCCGATTATAATGCTGTATTTTTTGCCACAGCAATATGTAGTGCGATATGTTGTATATTAATGGGAATACTTGCAAATCTACCAGTTGCTTTATCAGCTGGTATGGGAGTAAATGCTTTTATAGCTTTTACTGTTTGTGGGACAATGGGGTATACATTTCCGCAAAGTTTGATGTTAGTTTTAATTGCTGGTATAATATTTTTAATAATTACTTTAACATCAATTAGAGAACTTATTATTAAATCAATTCCTAAATCATTGAAATACGCAGTTAGCGCTGGATTAGGCGGATTTATTTGTTTTGTTGGTCTTAAAAATGGTGGTATTATTAGTGCCGATTTAGGTACATATGTTACGTTAGGTGATTTTTCAAATCCAACAGTATTACTTACTTTATTTGGAGTTTTATTAGTTTTAGCTTTAATGCAAATAAAAGGAAAAGTTGGAAAAATGGCAATTGTTATCTCAATGGCCGTTACCGCGGTTTTAGGAGTAGTATTAGGACTTTTTGGTGTAGAAAATATGCCTGCATTTGTAAATGCATCGGTTAGTGAAGGATTTAATGCATTTGGTAAAAACTTAGGTGTTTGTTTTAGTGAAGAAGCATTTGGTGTTTTTGTTAAACCAGAAACTTACGTAATAATATTCTCTTTAATATTTGTTAATTTATTTGATACAACAGCTACACTGATTGCTGTTGGTGATAAAGTTGGTTTACTTGATGAAAATGGTGATTTTATTGGCGGTAAAAAAGCGATGCTAGCTGATGCAATTGGTGCTGTGGTTTGTGCTCCACTTGGAACAAGTACAGTAACAAGTTTTGCTGAAAGCACAGTTGCAGCTGAAAGTGGTGCTAAAACAGGTTTGTGTGCGTGTACTACAGGAGCGTTATTTTTATTATCGATTTTGATTTATCCATTATTTTCGATTTTTGCTGGTGTAGAAATAAATGGTGTTAACTTTACTCCAGTAACATCTTTAGCATTGATTTCTGTTGGATGTTTAATGTTTGGTAATTTGAAGGAAATTGAGTGGAGTGATAATATAACTGTTGTTACAACATTCTTAATAATGATACTAATGATTTTAACTTATTCTGTAAGCGATGGATTAGGAATTGGATTAATCGCATACTGTATAATGATGTTAGTATCTAAACGTGGTAAAGAAGTTTCACCTATTATTTATTTAGTAGCATTATTTTTTATAATAAATTATCTATTAAATATATTTATTTAATTAATTATTATATATAAGTATATGAGCATGTATTTTTTGTAAATATATGCTCTTTTGTATGACGGGCATGTCATAAATCTAGGGTGAAAGTCCTAAGAGGCGTATTTGTCGCGAACTCGATAGCGACTTGCAAAGCGTAAACCAGTGATGGAGCGTGAAAAGAAGCAATAGCGAAATCGTGGCCCAACGAGCAGAAACTTAAGACTAAGGCTTATTAAGGGGG
>JBGVOE010000028.1:0-12060 GCA_045126355.1 Anaeroplasmataceae bacterium
TCATAGTTCGTTGTTACTAGTTTTACCTCTATGAGACCTCACGGGATAAATCATAACTCTTTCCTCGTTTACCCACTTAATTTACTCATTAAAGTTACGTTTGTCTTTTGGGCTTTGTTGTGTTTTGGCAACTTACCCCCCCCTTAATAAGCCTTAGTCTTAAGTTTCTGCTCGTTGGGCCACGATTTCGCTATTGCTTCTTTTCACGCTCCATCACTGGTTTACGCTTTGCAAGTCGCTATCGAGTTCGCGACAAAAACGCCTCTTGGGACTTTCACCCTAGATTTATGACATGCCCGTCATACAAAAATAAAAGACACTCTATTTCAAGTGTCTTTCCTAAATTAAATATTATTTTCTATTTCTTAATCTTTTATATAATTTAACAACTTCCATAATTACTACCATTACTAATGATAAACCAATTGTAATTAAGAAGTAACCAAAGTCGATTGGATAGAATTCAAATAAATCTCTAATACCTGGGATGTATACTACTAAAATTTGTAATACAAATCCTAAGATGAATGCGAAATTCATGAAGCTGTTTTTATAACTTTTTGGATTAAATACTGAATGATGAGATTTAACATTATATGCATGGAATAATTGTGTAGATGATAATGTTAAGAATGCCATTGTTTGACCAATCATATGTTGAGTCGCATGATCATAACCAGGAGCATTTTGACCAATTAAGTAAGCAATTAATGTTACAGCACCAATAACAATACCTTCTAAAACAATTTTAACTGCATAACCATTTGCGAAGAATCCTTCATGTTTTGGTCTTGGTTTTTCTAACATAATTTCATCTTCAGCTTCTTCCATACCAATACCAAATGCTGGAAGTGAGTCTGTAATTAGGTTAATCCATAATAAATGCATTGCAGCAAGAGGTGTTGTATCTTCACCATTAAGTAAGCCAATTACACCTAAAAGAGATGCAACAAAGATTGTTAATACTTCACCGATATTACTTGATAATAAGTATTTAACACATTTACGAATATTATCATAAATACCACGACCTTCTTTAACAGCACTTACAATTGTTGAGAAGTTATCATCTGTTAAAATCATGTCAGCAGCTTCTTTACTAACGTCTGTACCTGTAATACCCATTGCACATCCGATTTCTGCTTTTTTAAGAGCTGGAGCATCGTTTACACCATCACCTGTCATCGCACAAATCGCATCATGATATTGCCATGCTTCTACAATTCTTACTTTATCTTTTGGAGCAACACGAGCGAATACGCTAAATTCACTAATATGTTCACGTAAATATTCATCAGATAATTCATCTAATTCTTGAGATGTAATTGCTCTTTCACCATCATGTAAAATTCCTAATTCACGAGCAATTGCACTAGCAGTAACAATATGGTCACCAGTAATCATAACTGTTTTAATTCCTGCTTGTTGAGCGATTTTTATCGCTTCTTTAACTTCTGGTCTTGCAGGGTCAATCATACCAACTAAACCAATTAAATCTAAGTCGAATTCTAACTCTTCTTCTTTAGGTAAATAATCAAATACTTTAATACCTAAAGCTAAAACACGTAATGCATTTTGCGCCATTTCTGTATTAGCTTCTAAAGCAGCATTCTTTTCTATATCACCATCAACACAAAGATTAATAACTCTATCAGGAGCACCTTTTGTAATTGCGATATATTTACCATCAACATTAATTACAGTAGTCATTAATTTACGTTCACTATCAAATGGTAAATCTAAGACACGTTTATAATCATCAATGCTTTCATTACCATACAAGTTATTCATATCTAATAAAGCTAATTCAGTTGGGTCACCAATTCTAACAACTTTACCATCTTTTTCTTCAACTTTTGCATCACAACAAATAGCGAAGTATAACATCATTTTTAATTCTTCAGCAGTTAAGTTTTCAAAACCTTTAATTTCATTTAAATAAATTTTTGTAACTGTCATTTTGTTTTGAGTTAATGTACCAGTTTTATCTGAACAAATAACATTACAAGAACCTAATGTTTCAACAGCAGGTAATTTCTTAACAATTGCATTTTGTTTACTCATCTTAGTTACACCGATAGATAAAACGATTGTAACTACTGTAGCTAAACCTTCAGGAATAGCAGCTACTGCTAAAGATACAGCAATCTTAAATGCATCAGCAAATTTAGTCCAGTCCCAGTTTAGAGTAATCATTTCCATTAAGAATACAACTACACAAACTACTAAACAGATAACACCAATTGCACTACCAACTTTATTTAATTTATGTTGAAGTGGAGTTAATTCATCTTCTTGTTCACTTAACATACCAGCAATCTTACCGATTTCTGTTTGCATACCAACACTAGTAACAATTGCTTTTGCTTTACCATTAGTTACATAAGTAGATGAGAATAAATCATTATGACGATCTCCTAAAGGAATTTCATCTTCTTCAATATAGATATTATTTTTATCAACAGGAACACTTTCACCAGTTAAAGCAGCTTCTTCAACTTTTAAGTTACTGCATTCAATAATTCTAGCGTCAGCTGGAATACTATCTCCTGCTTCAACTAAAATGATATCACCAACAACTAAGCTTGCAGTATCAATAGTTAATGTTCTGCCACCTCTAACTACCTTACAAGTAGCCGCACTCATTTTTTGTAATGCTTCTAAACTCTTTTCAGCTTTATTTTCTTGATATAACCCTAAGATAGCATTAACTAAAACTACAACCATAATGATTAATGATTCTACCCATTCATGTGGATCAATAATCATAGATACAACCGCAGCTATAATTAAGATAATAATAAGTGGATCTTTGAATTGTGCAAAAAACTTCACAATAAGTGGTGTTTTTTCTTTTTCTTCTAATTGGTTAACACCATAGGTTTCGCGATTAATCGCAACTTGTTCTTCTGATAAACCACTTTCTAAATCAGAAACAAATTCTTTTTCTAAAACTTCTAATCTCTTTTGCATATTTCCTCCTAAAAAATAATAAAGACCCCTACCTCAAAAGATAGTGGTCTTGCAGATCATAATTATAATGATTGTTATATCCGGGACTATACCGTGATGACGAATATAACACCGCTTTTATGCGGTAGCTACTCCCCAAAAGAGTCTATATAAAATTCATACAAAAGTATTCTACTCTAAAATAATAAATTTTACAAGATAATTTCCAATTTTTATCTGTAAAAACTATTTTTTTCTAATAATTTTATATTTAACATTATTCTCTTTTTTCTTTATCATTTCTTCTATTTCTTCATTAGTAAACTCTTTATCTATGGTAGCAACAACAATTTTATCATCGTAGCCATTTTTCCTATTTAATACAGCAACAACTCTTCCTTCATATAAAGAGTCTTCTTCATCTAAAGAAATAATATATGCTTCCTGAAGTCTTCCTGTTGAAGCATTATATTCATTTAATGTTCCATAATTAATATTATAGCTAATATTATCACTTTCAAATGTAGCATTATTTGTATTATCATAATTATTCATACTAATATTTGAACCAATTAAATTTTCTAATTTTTCTAAATTATATAGTCTTTTTAATATGGCCAATCCTTTTAATGTATAATCTTCTTTTACATAACCAATATTTTCCATCATACGTATTGCAGCTTCCTCTATACCAAAAGTATGATAAATATTATAGTATTTCACTATTTCTTTGGCGGAAAACATTTTGTAAACCTGCTTAAAAGATAACTCATATAAGAAAGATAAGGCAGGATAAATATAACCAATCCAATACATTTCTCCTTTAGTATACATAGGATTCTTAGTTGATTCTTTATATTTGTTATTTAATTCATCAAAAATCTCATCGGCTGATATTGATAATGTTAAATAACTTTTATTTTGGAATAATATACTAAATTCCGAATTCATAAATCTTCTAATAAACATTGGTGAACTAAAATTTGCTTGTTCTATAGAAGACTCAAATATAGAAGCAAGCATTTGACATATTTTATATTCATTAAAATCTAATTTTCTCATTTTAATAACTCGTCTATATATTGACCCTTTCCTCGATATTCTATTCTAGCAACTCTTACTTTATCTTGGCTTAAATCACTCATTTCTAATCTTAAATTTACAAGTTTTTCTTTTTCACGACTACATACATATAAAGGTTTAATAAGTGATATGTTTTTTAGTGCATTCTCACTTTTTAAAACATATTGAAAACCTAAATTAGTAGCAGCTAATGCATGTTCACACTGTAAATCTGTGATTTCACCTCTAACAAATTCACTAATAATATCAAACATTCTATTATCAGCAATAGGAGCAATAATGATATCATGTTCATCTACACTAGATATAATTTTATCTACATATGGATGATTAAGATATTCTTTAAGCCAACCTCTATAATAAGCAATCGCAATCATCCATTCCTTATCAACATTAAATTTTTTAATTCTTAAACCATTTAGATTCAAATCAAAAGCATAAACACTACCTGAATTACCATTTGCTATATATGTAGCGGCTTGTTTATAGTTTTCACCTAAATAAAAACCAACACCAAAATCATTATTTGACTTTGAATAAGATAAATCTAAAGGGAAATTTATTTCATTACTTTTTGAGCCATGAAATAATACTTTATTATTATCTTTTTGAAATTCTTCTAAAAATAAAAGCTCATAAATAGAATTGATATAAATCTTATTTTCAAATGCAAAGTTATACAATTTATTAATGTTTTTTATCTCAATCTCATTTTTATCCTTTTCCCAACGATTTATAGTTTCAAAAGAAACACCTATTTTTTTAGCTAATTCTTCTTGAGTAATTCCTAGTAATTCCCTAATAATTATAAGTTCTTTTACTACATTCATCAAAAAGCACCTCCCTATTTCAATTATATCAAACATTATAAACACTTTCAATATCTACGTTATGTCAAATGTCATAAAATAGATTTAATAAGTGTTATCTTTTTGAAATTTTATGTAAAAAAATATTGTGACTATTAATCACAATATCTTATATACTATTTATTTTTTATGTTAGAATAAATTTTTGTCTCTTTAAACAATTTCCAGATAGCCGCACCTGGAGCTAACAAATCTTCCCATATCTCAATATCTTTTTCAAAGTTATCAATATTTATATTAGAAATAAAAGCGTGGTTTTTAATCTCTTCATTTCCAATAAATTTATGTCTTAATGAATAATCTTCATCATCAATAACTAAATAAAAAGATAATTCATGGCGTAATAATATTAAATCAACAATACAACCTAAAAAGCCAAAATGAGCTTTATTATTTTTGATAAGTTCATTGATGTAGACTATTTCTTCATCCTTCATCAATACTTCATTGACACTACCTACGCCATGTCCTTCAAATTCATTTCTACCAAATATTTCTTCTAGATACTCTCTAAATACTGCACAACTACTAGAACTGTTTTCTAAAATTTCATGTGGAGTATATCCATTAGAACTATCATTTAAAATTTCAAATCCACCTGCTGGAACGATTTGATATTTACCTGGTGAAATGGCTACATTATCAGAACGTTGAATTAGTTTAATATTATATGTATCGTTTTCTTTCATTAAAACAATCATTTGAACACTTAATAAAGTTTCATGTAAATTACCAGACAAAAGTGATTTACGCATACTCTCATAATAATTAGATTGATCAACATCACTATGAATTTTATTTCTTAATTTTAATAACTTACAAATTTCAGAATAATTATTACTAACAGTCCATTTCTTCTTTTTTGCTACTAAATATACTTCATACATTTCATATTCTAATGCATGAGTAGAATAAACATTTTCTGCATAAGTTCCAATTCTAGCTGAAAAAGAAGTCATATTATCATTATTTAAATTAATTTCTTTTAATAAAAATCCTGGTCTATTAGGAGCTTTAATTTTACTTCCAACAATTTCATTATATTTTTTATAATATAAATTCTTTTTATACCCTTGATGTTCTTCTTCTTTAAAAGCTACTCTTAATTCAGAAGTATTAGAAGTTAAATGATCGAAGTCGCGGATATTTTTAGTAGCTGTGGCATCAACATCTTCATATTTAACACTAAAAGCAGGATACATTGCATTATTAACTAAGGTGAAAAATTCTTCACCATAATATTGTTTTAAAACAGCTAATTCAAATTCTTTAAACTCTTTACTATTTATTACTCTATAAAACTTTTTTATTTTATTTTTTCTAATAAAAGAGAAAAGTTGTTTAAACCATTTAACAATCGCTGAAATAATTTTTGTTAAAAACAAATCTCTAAAAAAATCTAACATAAAAAAACACCGCACTTATTAATCTTTTAAATCTAATTTATATTCATAAAATTTTTCTTTAGCATCATTTGATGCAAAATATACAAAAACAAAGTCTGTCCAACTTCCATAATCAATCCATGCATAAGAATCATAATCTAATATTCTCCAGTAGTATTGTTTTGGAATACGTACTTTGGTATATTCTTTAATTTTTGCATATAACTCATCTATATCGTTAGTTTCTAAATATAATTCATTTTCCTTATCATTTCCAACTTTAACAACATATCGATATAATTTTTCCACCATTACGAAATCATTCCTTCTTCTGTAGGTTCTACAGCATTATAATCTTCAGGAGTATTATAAGCATTTCTCATATACTTAAATAAAGGTTCAAATCCTTCTTTTAATTCATCGGTCATAGAATCGCTAAAATCAAATGGTAAAATGTCTTTAACCATAACACCTTCATATTCTTCTAAAGGATTTTGGATAAATGTTTCAAGTAAATATCTATTATCTTCAAAGATTCCATAACCTGTAGCTTTTTGTAAAATTACATTTGGTGATGTTGGATTATCTTTAATAATAACTGGTTTACGGAAACGCACATTAAAACACCAGTTATCTCCAAAGTCATAAGTGACAGACGTTTTTGCACCTTCAGCTAAAGCAGCGATTGGAACAAATTCTGCAGGGTCGATATCATCTGCAAAATCATTATTCATAATTAAATAAGCTGGTTGATAAAAATCGGCACCATGTTGTGTTTCAACTAAATGATATCCTTCACATCTAAAAGCTACCATAACCGCATACATCATATCAGCAATATTACATCTAGCTGAAATTAAAAAATGTCTAGATAATAATTTTGGATATGAATCCCATGTAACAGTTAGTGCATAATAAGCGTGTTCATGTAGATACTCACAAACCTCAATACATTTTTCATAATCCTCATTATATAGACTCTCCATAAAAGTATCATATAACTCTTCATCATAAACATAACCATATATCATTGCAGTAGCAATCATACCAATAGATGCAATATATGTTGGAAGTCCTTCTTCAACCATTACATCATCCATTCTTTCAGCTAAAGCAATTAGTTTTTCAGTATGTTCAATATAATATGGTGGAACAAATTCGATAAACCCATCAATTTTTTTCTTACTAATTTTTTTTGCCATAATAAATACTTCCCTTCTTAAAATTATAATAAAACATTTTCTTTAACTTCAATTAATAGTGTATTACCAACACTTACTTTCTTTTTAAAAATTCCCTTTACTGTATAAGGCGTATAAAAAGAAACCTCTAATCCATTTGATAAAAATACATAAGTTTTAATTACATCAGTTAAACTACCTTCAGATAAACACACTTTACTACTATAAGAAAATACTGCATGATTAAATGATTCATTTTTAAGTTTCTCAACAACAAAATCATAAGCTCTATCTACGTCAGTACTTCCATCTTGTGATTGTAGTGATATAAGTTGATTAGAATCAAGTACCATCATAGGCATTAAATAACGATCTTTTTTTAAAATAGAAACAGTTGCCTTAATGTGACTATTTAGTAAATCCATTATTACATATTGAATCAAACTATCTAATTCGCTAAAATCCATCATAACCACCTTTAATATTTATTATATAAAATATAGGAATAAACTTCAATTAATTAAGATATTTTTCTTTTTTTATATCTTGAAATATTTATGTTATAATCTCATCTTTATTTTCATAAAAACGGCTTAATTATAACGTTTTTCTTTAAAATATAAATAAAAAAATATTGTGAATTTTAAACTCACAATATTTCTTTATTACTTCTTAATTAAATTATAAGATTTATTAATGATTTTTAAAATATTTACAAAAATTGTAACATTATAAGGATCATTAAATTTTAAACGATAAATATCTTGACCATCTTGAATCTCTAAATACTCGCCTGGAATAAATGGTAGAGTCGGGTAAGTTGAGGTATGGAATGAGTGGAGTATCTCTTCACCATTAATAATACCTTTTAAGATTATATTGTCTTTATTAATACTAACATTTCCCTTTCCTACTTCTTCATATTTATGTTTTTTATAATTGATTGTAGAAATAGTTACACTATCTTCATATTGATAATTTGGATTATTTAATAATTCAGCCTCTAAGTTTTTAATAATGTCCATAGACCAAGCAGATGGTGTGTCAAAAATTACCTCATCACCATTTAATAATCCATAATTATCAGCTTCTACCGTATAGCCACAACACATACATTTTAGTTTTGTTTCCCCTTCTGATTTTATTGATTTAACTGTTTTACATTTTGGACATTGATATAAAACATATTCTAATCCCACAACGTTATTTCCATTTTTATAACTAATCATATTTCTCTTTTGATTTTCATATGAATCAAAATCAATATTTTTACGAACTAATTCAAATAATTCTTCATTAGATATAGTAGCTAGTTCTTCTTTAGAAATAAGTTTAAATATATCAACTGTTATTTTACCTTTTCTTCTAACTTTTGACCATTTAGGTTGTGTTAAATAACTACCTTCTGTATAACAAACATAAACATCTGTATTTAATAATTTTAACAGTTTCGCTGTTGATGTACCAGGGTCAGTAGACAGACCGTTTTCACTCATTAATCCTACAGGATATACTCCTAAAGGCATATTATTATCAATTGCTCTTTTAATTTTTCTAATATCAGCTGGTGTTGTTTGAAATTGTTGTTTAGGAATAACTTGAATCATATCCATCAGTGGTTTAATAGAAATAGTTTGATAAAAAGAATTACTAATAACTAAATGCATTCTTCTTTTTGAAGCAATTGCTAAATTGATAAAATCGATTTTTGATTCATGATTAGCTAATACTATATATGAACCCTTAACACCTTTAATTTCATTTCGTATAATCTTTGTATTAAATATAAATTTACCTATCGCCTTACAGATAAGACGATAAATAAAATAAATTACCGCATTAGGTTTTTTATAATTATTTTGAGTTTTTTTCAATTTGAAAACACATCCCTACATAATATATATATTAAAAATATAATAATTATTTAAATTTAATTTAATTACAATTATTCTTCTTTTTTCAAATTACGTGAGTCATACTCTTCACATAAAGAATTTAAGCGATCATTAATAATATTTAAGCCTTGATACATAATCTTAAGATGTTCTGGGCTTAGTCCTTCATTAACATAACTTAAGATTTCGTTCACTCTTAAACTTATATCTTTACCAATCTTATAACCAGTATATGTTAATTCAATATAGCGTTGATATTTTTTATTTGATTTAGTATTAATTGTTAAATAATTATGTTCTTCTAAATATTTTAAAGCTCTAGAAATATTAGCTTTATCTTCACGACATAATTCACATAATTGTTTCGCAGTTAAAGAACCGTATTTATAAATATAATAAATACAAGAAAGATGAGAACTTTTTAGATTATGTTCTGCCATTTCTTCTGCCTTTAAGCGATAAATACATCTATTTAAATTTGAAACTAAAACTGTAAATTCTTGAAATCTTTCTTCCATAATGCCTCCGAATTTGTTGTAATTACAACTATTATTATATAGATATTACTACTAATTGTCAATATTTTGAAGAAGTCAAGAAAAAATACTGTGACAATAAATATCACAGTACTCATTTATTTATGAAACCTTTTTATAAATATAGATTTGACATGGATTTGAACTATAACCGTTAATTAATCCTCTATTATTATAATTTAAATAATATCCATCTGAATAAAATGTAAATACATTACTACCGTTAATAGTAAATAAACTTCCTTCTTCTAACAGTGTAGCTGTTACTGAGTAATTATCTGTTTGAGTTAACTTCAAATATAAATCATTACTTCCGATTAACCATTTATCATTTTCTTTTTTAATTGTCCATAATTTATCCTTATAATTTCCTACAACTTCATTAGCCTTTACATCCATAATTCCTTCAATATTCAAACCAATTCTAATAGAATTACTACTATTAGCCTTCTCCACTACTTCAGGTAAAATAATGAAATCACTATCAGCGTGATAGATAAGTAAATAATCGTTTGCGTCAGTAAGTTCATCTAAAGAATTAATTCTTATATATGTTTGTCCATCTTCTTTATTATTTTCAATAATATCTATTTCGCTTTTATCGATGTTCGTATTAATTTTAACCTCTTGAGGTGAAGAATAAACTTTAGTATTTGGTTCATATTGTGTTTCATTTTTATAAGAATTTCTTACACCACAAGATTTTAAATTATGTTTACCATCTTTACTATATCTATTAATAACAATTCTGTCACTATAAATATCAAATACAGTCATTGTTAAGGAAGTATCTGCACCTTCATTAACATCTCTGTAATAACCAATATATCCAGCATTCATATAAGTAAAATTAAGTTTATGAGAACTAAATTTATATTTATCATTATCAGCAATTAAAATATCATCACCTTTAGCTAAATAGATACTAGCTCCACCTAAGTAATCATCCCATCCATTTGAGTGGTTATGACCAAATAAATAGATAATATTAAGTCCTTTTTCTCCTGCTTCATTTAGTACGTCAAATATATATTTAGCATATTGTCCATCGCCATCATTATAAGTTCTCATATTATAATTTAAACCTAAGTGCGATAAGATAAATATTGGTTTAGTATAATTTTCTTCTAACTTTTCATTTAAATATTTTTGAAGGTTATATCCTAGATTTTTAACAATAGCTTCATTATTGTTATACCACATATATTCATCTTCATTAATAATAAAAACTCCAAATTTATCATCTTTAGGATCATTATCTCCACCAGGATTTAAGCCATCTTCTCCAGGGACTAATTCATCGTGATTACCTTGAACAAAATACATGTTATCTCTATTTACATAATATTCCATTGCATTTTTAAATAATTCAATTCCATTTCGACTATCATTAAATTCATAGTCATAATCACCACACGCAAAGAAAGCGTCAGCTGAATCTATTCCATCTTCTTCAATCATCGCCATTACTTCTAATAAATTTTCTTCTGAATTTAAATGTCCGCGTTCTCCTTGAAAATCAGAGGAAGCTATAACTCTACTAAATTCTTCTTTTACTTCTGTTTTATTATTAGTAGTGGTAGGATCAACTTCATTACCACAAGCTGATAAAAGTGTTATAAAGATAATTAAAATTAATAATAATATCTTCTTCATAAAAACAATCCTTTCCTATTTTAAAATACTATTTGTTATTTAATAATTTATTATAATATTGTGAACTACTCACCTATTGAATAAGTGAGCTTCTAGGTGAAAACTTGCGCTTTCTACCTATAGGACAGTTCCTGCCCAATACTGCTACTATAGCTATTAGCTTCTAGTTACACAGATACATATTTTATTTGGATTACTTAATCCCTTACACACCATATCTATTGATGTGTTTTTTTCTTGTGCGTATAATCTCATAATATTATAAGCACCACCACTATCAGCATTATACACCATATTATCTAATTTATATATTCCTCTTTTAACTCGTCCTTTTTCAACATATTCTTTTGATACTTGAGGTGAGTTAATTGGACATTTTGATGTATTATATTCTTTTTGATAAATTAATTCTATACCTTTATTTCTAAGTTTATATTCAAGTAATTGATAAAATTTAGCAAATGGCAATCCATGTATCTTTTGATTAGTTTCTTTACCAAAAT
>JBGVOE010000029.1:0-3410 GCA_045126355.1 Anaeroplasmataceae bacterium
ATGAAAAAAGCAGGTGCACAAAACACCTGCTTAATGAGACTATATTATTAGATATCTAATAAACGGAAGATTCTTCCTTTAGTTACCATAAATACAATGTCTAAAATCCAAATAATGTTCCAACCTACAAGTAAACGTACGATTGCAGCTACAATTTTACCTTCTTGTAATCTAGTTAAAACACCACATACTAAAGATGTTACTGGAATGATAGCTAGAATTAAACTTACTAGCGGACTTAATGAGAAATAATCTCTACTTGATTTTGCCATAATATTTCTTTTCTCCTTTTATTTCTTTTCTTTTATTTTAACTCATAATTTGTTTTTTTTAAAGTATTTTATTACTTATTTCTAACAATTGTTTTAATTGCGATAGGTTCTACAGGAAAATCTGCGAAACCATAACCAATATTTGTAGTTTCTACATGACTAATATCTAAGACAGTTGCTAAACTTAATTCATCAATAACTTTACCAAATGCAGCATAAGCACCATCTAAATGTGCACAAGATGCACTACAAATAAAGAATTGGCCAGATGCGCTATTTGGATCGTTTGTTCTAGCCATTGATAATACTCCAATTTTATGTTTTAAAGTATTTTCAACACCGTTTGAAGCAAATTCACCTTTAATAGTTTTTGCTCCTTCTTTTTCCATTAATGTATTACCTTCAATATAATAACCTCCAGTTTGAATCATAAAACGGTCAATAACACGGTGGAAAATAACACCATCAAAATATCTTTCATCAATAAGTTTTAAAAAATTTGCTACTGTAATAGGTGCAACTTCTGGATAAAGTTCTGCGTTAATTTCTCTTCCGTCTTTTAAAATAATTTTAATTTGTGGGTTGTTCATAGTTTGTTTTCTCCTTCTTATAATTGTTCATATTTTGCTAAGATTTTAGCTACTAAAAGATGTCTTATTACATCATCTTTACTAAAAATAGTTATTCCGATTTCTTTGATATCGCCTAAGATATTAATTGCTTCTACTAATCCTGATTTAACTCCTTTTGGTAAGTCAATTTGACTAATGTCACCTGTAATAATCATTTTTGATTTAAATCCAAGTCTTGTTAGAAACATTTTCATTTGACTTGTTGTTGTGTTTTGAGCCTCATCTAATAATACACATGCACCTTCTAATGTTCTACCACGCATATAAGCTAAAGGAGCAATTTCAATCACTTCTTTTTCAATTAAGAGATTTGCTTGTTCATATCCTAAAGCGTCATATAATGCATCATATAGTGGTCTAAGGTATGGTGCAATTTTTTCTTTTAAATCACCAGGAAGATATCCTAAAGACTCTCCTGCTTCAACCGCTGGTCTTGTTAAAATAATCTTTTTAACAGCACCTTCTTTTAAAAGACTAACCGCGTACATAACAGCTAAATAAGTCTTCCCAGTCCCAGCTGGACCTACTCCAAAAATAATGTCTTTATTCATTAAATTTTTAACATAACGTTTTTGATTTAATGTCTTAGGCATTATATCTTTACCACCAAACTTCTTACCAACAGTAAGTGGTTTAATATATAAATCTAAAAGATCATCTTTTTTGCCATTTTTAAGTGCATTACAAATATAAATGATATCACGTTCATTAATAACATAATTTAGTTTTGATATTTCATTTAAAAGCGTAAAAAGTTCTTCTAGAATTACTACATCACATTCATTAGCGTTAACATAAACACTATCTCCTCTTAAGCTAACTTCACATGAGAATATTTCTTCAATTGCTTTTAAATTGTTATCTTTTATTCCACTTATATTTTGTTGGTCTTTTAAATCAGGTATTAATACATTTAACTTCATACGTTTTCTTTAAATTCTCCAATCGACTCTATCTTTTTTATTAAAAAGGTAATTTTAAATGATTCTTCATCTTCAATAACTACTAAGTCTTCAATTCTTAATATTTTTTCATCATTTAAAACTTTATTTTTAATAAATTCATCTTCAATAATTGATGCGGCATATTTAACTGCGCTTTCTTTATCATATGTATATATTATATCATTTTTTTCATATTCTTCAATTTTATTTACACATAGTAAATACGGAATATTAAAAATAACTTTTTTAGTTAAAGTTGAATCATTATATCTTTCTTTTTTATTAATATCAAATACTTTAGTAAAAATTTCAATTTGATTATAATTAATTACATCACCACTTAACTCGCTAACTTTATTTGTTTTTAAAACTGTGATTTCTTTTTGTTCATAAACAGTAGCTAAAACATACCCCTTTGCCCTACCACCATTTCCACTAATTAACACAGTTCCTTTTGTAATATATTGATTACTACTAATAATAGTGCTTCCACTAAAAATAACATATTCACTGATAACCGCATTTTTACTAGCGATTATATCTCCACTTATATTATCTTCACTCTTAATATCTTTAGTCGTAGTAGGTTCAATTTCTACATATATCTTACTTCCTTTTTTATTAATAGATATCCATTCATACTCATTAAAAACACTTCTTAAATCACGCGAGAGGTCCTGATAGTTATTTTTATGAAAAGAAAAAAATAAAATATTTTGATTTTGACTATTTATATATGCTTCTATTTCATCATTAATTGGATAAGCACCATTAAATGTAATCTCACTTACTCTAAATGAATTCATTAAAATTAAAAAGCCTACAACTAAAACTCCAATAAAGATTCCTGTTTTATGTTTTACAAAATCAAAGACTTTTCTTTTTTTACTGTAGTGTAACATATAACGAATATTTTTATTTTCTAATAAGTTAATCGTTTCTTTATCGGTGTAAAACATTATTGAATCACCAATTACTTCTATTCTACTTGCTTTTATAAATTGCGAATTTGCAAAATAATCATCATAGTCAATACTTATCTTATATTCCATTATTTTCTCCCTTAGTAACAGTTACTATTTTTCCTTTTATTATTATTTTTACTGGATCTTGATAAACAACTTTAAGCCCTTCTCCTTTAATATTCATCTTACTTAAAATAACTTCTTTTTCATAAATACTATATAATTTATGATAGTTTATAACTTCTAATGTTTCTGCTTGATATTTGCATTTTAACTCACCTACAAATTCTTGTAATACTTCGTTTTTCTTTAATAATCCTTTAAACATATCATCACCTAAAAAATTATATGTGGACAAGTTATAAAAAAGAACAAAAGTAACTGATTAAATAAATCAATTACTCTAGGCAAATACTTGCCTATTTTAGCGAATTTAATAGAGATTTAAGCACTAACCGATTGGCCGATTAGTGTTTTTTTCTTAAAGAGCTACTATTACTCTACTAGGATTTGTTAGTCCTCTACTCATTAGATAATTAACTTTATCATCTTTTGAGTTACTTTTAATAATATATTTTTTATAAATATTTAATGCTG
>JBGVOE010000030.1:0-8457 GCA_045126355.1 Anaeroplasmataceae bacterium
TAAGTTTGACTCGCGGATCCTTAGAATATTTTTCTATTTGTTCTTTTGTAAAATGTTTTCTTCCCATAAAATTAAAAAAAGCACCTATAGTAGGTGCCACACATTGTCCATATGTTGTCCTTTCTATAGGTACCATTTTACTAGTTGTCGTTTTTTTCTGGATTTTTAATGAAACTACAAAGAAGTCCACCTACAAAATTGCCTGCTAAACATACAAGCATTAGTAGTAAGCCTTCGAATGTAAATAATTTTAGACTGAATGAGAAATAGAATGAATTAGCTACAACGTGTTCATATCCACATAGGATGAATGTAGCAATCATCATAGCTACATATAACACTTTATGTTTTAGATTTGTAGCTTTTACAATTCCAGCTATTATTATCCCACAAAAGATTGCTAGGATAAAGATACTTAATAAACTGTCATTTAATTTAACTTCGCATACTGCGGTTGTAGCTTGATATAGTTGGTCTTTTAATCTTGTTAAGGAAAGAAGTGCAGCTGTTAAGGCTCCACCAATTAAGTTTCCTATAAAGACAAAAGAAGAATTAATTAAGTAGTCTTTAAAGCTTTGTGATTCTCTTTGGGTTGGAACATAACCTGTATATAGTAGTAGTTTAAATTCCATTACTAATAAAATCCCAACTGAAAAGAATAGAGCTCCTACAATTTTGTTACTACATAGTAAGTATATTACTGCACCTAATGCAATCGAAATGCCTGCTAAAATGGATCTTATTAATTTATCTAACATATATTTCACGCCCTTTTAATGAAGATATTTTAATTATATCATAATATTTTCTGAATGATAGTCAAAATATGACAAAAAAATTCACAACTTGTTCACAACTATCAAACGATAATTATTGTATAATTATAATGAAGTAGAGGTGCGTAGATTATGGATATGAATTTATTATATGCAATTTTAATTGCTTTAGTTCCTGTAGTTATTACAATTATTGTTTCAAGATTATATAATATTGTACATGGTCTTATTACTTTCATTGTTACAGGATTTTTATTAATGTTCTGCTTAGAAGCATTTGGAGGAAATCTTCCAGCTGAAATTATGGGATATATTCCAGCAACTTGTTCTTTATATACAGTAATTTGTGATTTAATTGCTGATTTATTAGATAAAGTTGGTTTAGCTAGTTTACTTGCTCAAGATTATGGAAAATATATTTTATTGGCTATCTATCTTGTAGTATTTGTTATTTCTCAAATCATTGCTTCAGCTATTCGCAAAAGCAGAGTTGAAAAAATTAACAGTTTAAAACGTCAATTAAAACGTTACTAAAATTAAGAAGGCACTATGCCTTCTTTTTTTAAAAATATATTTAGGGAGAAAAAAATATGGAAATTAGTAAAGTAGATATAGCTACTTTGTATAATTTAGGCGGAGTAGCAAATTTAACAGTTTATAAAGATATTGATTTTTTAGATAATGGAAAAGTTGAAAATTTACCTGCGATTTTAATTGTTCCAGGTGGAGGATATGGTTTTGTTTCTTTACGTGAAGGAACTCCTGTTGCTGCTGAATTTTTAGCTAAGGGCTTTGTTCCTTTTATCCTAACTTATAGTGTTAGAAATGAAGACTGTTATCCACAACAATTAAATGAATTAGCGGCAAGTGTGGACTATATTCGTAAGAATGCTTATGAGTTTGGGATTAATCCAGATAAAATTTATTTAATTGGTTTTAGTGCGGGTGGTCATTTAGTAGCTAACTTAGGTGTTGAATATCCAAGTCTAACTAATTATGATGCTAAACCAAATGGTGTCTGCCTGTCTTATCCAGTTATCTCAGCTGATTATGGTGTAAGTGGTAATACTTATCAAAATTTATTAAGTAAATATAGTGGAGAAGAAAAAGAATTATTACTTAAGAAATTAAGTTTTAATCATTCTGATTTATCACTTTTCCCACCAGCTTTTATTTGGACTACAGCTACTGATGATTGTGTTATGTCACAAAACTCACTTGTTTTTGCTTCAAAATTAGTTGAAGCTAATCGTAAATGTGAATTACATATGTATCCAGTAGGTAGACATGGTTTATCTGTAGCCAATACAATTGTTAATGAAGAATTAGACTACTTACCTACTGTTAGAGGCTGGGTAGAGTTGTGTATTAATTTCTTTAAATCATTATAGTTTGAGTTAGAGATTATTCTTGCTTTTTATCTTTTTATTATATATAATAAGTATGTTGATAAGAAAATGATGATAAAAGAGTAGTAGTTATCAATTAATTTATTCTAGAGAGAAGATTATATGGTGAAAGATCTTTATAAATTAGATAATGAATTCACTTTTTAGTGGTGCTAATCACACCCGTAATTCTGCGTTAAAGAATTTAAGTGCTAGTATATATTACTAGAACTAAGGTGGTACCGCGATTATTTTTCGTCCTTGGAATTTATTTTTCAAGGACGTTATTTTTTTTAGTAAAGGAGAAAATAAAAAATGACAAATGATATTCAAAGTATTGTAGTTATGGCAAAAGAAGCTTTTACAAAATGTCAAACTCAAAATGAATTATTACAAGAAAAAGCGAACTTTTTAGGTAAAAAAGGTCCTATTTCACAAATTATGGCAACAATGAGAGAACTTAGCATTGAAGAAAAAAAGGAATTAGGTGCTAAAGTTAATGTTGCTAAAAGTGAAATTGAAGCATTATTTGAAGAAAATAAAACTCGTATTGTTAATGCTGAGATTGAGGCTAAAATAAATGCAGAACGTATTGATGTAACACTTCCTGCAAAACAAATTGCTAGTGGGTCTATTCATCCACTTACTCAAACAATAACTGAACTTGAAGATTTATTTATTGGTATGGGTTATGAAGTTGTTACAGGACCAGAAGTTGAAGAAGATGTATATAACTTCGAATTATTAAATCTTCCAAAAGACCATCCTGCACGTGAAATGCAAGATAGTTTCTATATTGATCCTGCTAGATTATTAAGAACTCATACATCTCCTGTTCAAGCTAGAACAATGTTAGCTCGAAATGGAGCACCTATTAAAATTATTTGTCCTGGTAAAGTTTACCGTAGAGACGCTGATGATGCTACACATTCACATCAATTTATGCAATGTGAAGGTTTAGTAATCGGAGAAAATATTAGTATTGCTGACTTAAAAGGTAACTTACTAGCTGTAGCTAATAAAATGTTTGGTGAAGGTAGAAAGATTCGTCTTCGTCCATCATACTTCCCATTTACTGAACCAAGTGTAGAAGTAGACGTTACTTGTGCTAAATGTGATGGTGCAGGATGCCCTATGTGTAAAGGAACAGGTTATATTGAAGTTTTAGGTGCTGGTATGGTTAACAGAAACGTACTTAGAATGTGTGGATATGATGACAACTTACAAGGATTTGCGTTCGGTATTGGTATTGAACGTGTTGCTATCTTAAAAAATAGAATTGAAGATATTCGTAACTTTTATACTAACGATGTGCGTTTCTTAGCACAATTTAAGAAAATTAAGTAGGAGGTAGAAGAAAATGAAAGTATCATTAAAATGGTTAAGTGAATACATTGATTTAAAAGGTAAATCAGTAGAAGAAATCGAAGAAATCTTTTCCCTACAACTTACTGAAGTAGAAGAAAAGTATCCTTTAACAACAGCTACTAATATGATGATTGGTAAAGTGTTAGAATGTGTAGATCATCCTGATAGTGACCATCTTCATATTTGTCAAGTTGAACTAGCTAATGGTGAAGTTAGTCAAATTGTTTGTGGTGCACCAAATGTACGTGCTGGTGTTAAAGTTTTAGTTGCCTTACCAGGTGCAATCTTACCAGGTAATTTTAAAATTAAACCTAGTAAAGTTCGTGGTGTAGAATCTAATGGTATGTTATGTTCATTCCAAGAATTAGGTATTGAAGAAAAGTTTATTGAAGATGAATTTAAAAATGGTATCTATCTATTAGATGATGATGCTCCTGTTGGTGAAGATCCAATTAAATATTTAGGTTTAGATGATTATGTATTAGACCTACATTTAACACCTAATAGAGCTGATATGTTAAGTATGATTGGTGTTAGTTATGATTTAGGAACTGTTTTAAATGAAAAACCAGTTATTAAAGCTCCAGTATTAAATTGTAGTAGTGAAGCTAACCCAGTTAAAGTTAGTTTAGAAACTGATAAAGTAATTCAATATAACGCTCGTTATATTAAAGATGTTAAAATTAAAAAATCACCTTGGTGGTTAAGACAAAGATTAATTGCTGCAGGTATTAGACCTATTAATAATGTAGTAGATATTACTAACTATATTTTAATTGAATATGGTCAACCACTTCATGCATTTGATGCTGATAAATTAGGTAATAATATCGTTGTTAGAATGGCTAATGAAGGTGAAAAATTTACTACATTAGATGAAGTTGAAAGAACATTAACAGCTGACGATATCGTAATTACTGACGGAGTTAATCCAGTATGCTTAGGTGGTGTAATGGGTGGACTTGACAGTGAAGTTACATCTGATACAGTTAATGTAGTTTTAGAAGCTGCACAATTTAATCCAACTAGTATTCGTAAAACAAGTGCTAGATTAGGTTTAAGAAGTGAATCTAGTTTCCGTTTTGAAAGAAGAGTAGACTATAATCGTGTTAGTGTTGCATTAGATAAAGCTGCACAAATGTTAGCTGAATTAGCTGATGCTACTGTTTTAGACGGAGTAAGTAGTGTTGTTAATGAAGAATATACTCCTGTTATTATTGATGTTGCATTAGATAAAATCAATAACTATATGGGTGTAAAATTAACAGTTGAAGAAGTTAATGATATCTTGGATAGAATGAATTTTGAATATGAATTTAATAACGGAATGTATCATGTAGTTGTTCCTTCAAGAAGAATTGATTATGATAATAACTATCAAGACTTAATTGAAGATATCGCTCGTTTCTATGGATTTGATAATATTCCTTTAACAATTCCAGCTACAAGTGATAAAGGACACTTAACAAGAGAACAAAGCTTAGAACGCAGTATCAAAAACTTACTAGCAGGATTAGGAATGAATGAAGCAATTTGTTATTCATTAACAAGTGATGAACATTTATATGAATTCGTAAATGAAGAAAAAGAAGCTGTTAAAGTTTTAATGCCATTTACTGAAGAAAAAGAATATATGCGTCAAAGTTTAATTCCTTCTTTATTAGAAGTAGTTTCTTATAATAAAGCACGTAAAATTGATTCTGCTAAATTCTTTGAAATTAGTTCTGTTTACTATGAAGGTGGTTCTCACAGATTATTATCTGCTGCATTTAGTGGAATTTATGAAAAATCTTTATGGCAACAAAAAGTTGAAAAGGTTGATTTCTTCTTAGTTAAAGGTATTGTTGAAGAATTATTAAGTAAAATTGGTATTACTGCTACATATGAAGCATCAAGTAAGAAGAATATGCATCCAGGTAAATGCGCTAGTATCAAAGTTGGTTCAACTGAGATCGGATATTTAGGTGCAATCCATCCAAAATATCAAAAAGAACATAGTTTAAATGAAACATTTGTATTTGAACTTAATTATGAATTATTATTAAGTTTAAGTGAAGAAAAGATTAAATATACTCCTGTTTCTAAATATCCATCAATTACTAGAGACTTAGCAATTGTATGTAATAAAGATATTAACGCAAGCGAAATTGCCGCCCTAATTAAACAAACAGGAAAGAAAATTTTAGTTGATGTAAGTTTATTTGACTTATATGTTGATGAATCAATTGGTTTAGAAAACAAACAATTAGCTTATAAATTAACTTTCTGTGATAGTGAAAAAACATTAGAAAGCCAAGATGTAGAAAAAGTTATTAAATCTATCTTAAATAGATTAGAGTTTACTTATCAAGCTAAATTAAGACAATAATTAAAGTGCCAAGAAATTTTCTTGGCATTTTTTCTTTTTTTACAAAAAGCGAAATAATCCGTATGTCATAATCATAAATAGATATATTAGGAGGGGAAAAATGACAGAGGGTTTGATTTTAATATCGGTTATTTTGTTTGTATGTATTTTGTTTCAAAGAATTACTGGTAAGTTAGGGATTCCTGGATTATTTATTTTTATTGTTATTGGAATGTTGTTTGGTTCTGATGGTATTTTTAAAATTAAATTTGATGATTATGATTTTGCTTATTATTTTTCATCCATAGCTTTAATTTTTATTATGTTTTATGGTGGGGTTGGAACGAAGTGGAGTAAAGCAAAGCCTATTGCCGCTAAGGCAATTGTACTAAGTAGTTTAGGGACAATTTTAACTGCTTTATTTGTTGGAGTGTTTTGTTTTTTAGTGTTAAAAATTTCTATTTTAGAAAGCTTGTTGATTGGTTCTTTGATATGTTCTACAGATGCTGCTAGTGTATTTTCAATTTTGCGTAGTAAAAAAATGAATTTAAAATACTCGACAGCTTCACTTATCGAAGTTGAAAGTGGAAGTAATGATCCATTCTCTTATATGTTAACAACTATTATATTAACAATTATGAATGGTGGTAGCAGTTCATTTTTATCGATAGTAGCTATATTATTAATACAAGTTTTAGTCGGAGTTGTATTCGGATTTATATTTGCATTTATTGCGAAATTTATTTTATCACGTATTAATTTTAAAGAAAGTGGATTTGATTTAGCTTTTATAGTTGCTATTGCTATAATGGCTTATGCATTACCTACTCTACTGCAAGGTAACGGATATTTAGCTGTTTATATTTGTGGAATAGTAATTGGAAATAGTAAGGTAAGTTCTAAGAAAAATATGTTTAATTTCTTTGATGGAGTTACAAGTATTATCCAAATGTTTCTATTTTTCCTCTTAGGGCTATTAGCTACGCCATCTGAATTACCTAATGTAGCTTTATTAGGATTTTTAATTGCCTTATTTTTAACTATAGTTGCTAGACCACTAGCCGTTTTTATTTCAATGTTATTTTTTAAAGCAAAGTTTAGACAACAAATATTTGTCGCATGGACTGGGATGAGAGGAGTTGCTTCTATTGTATTTGCGATAATAGCAATAACAAATCCAGCCAAGATTGATAATGATATTTTTCATATTGTATTCTTTATTGTTTTGTTTTCAATATCACTTCAAGGATCACTTTTACCACTTATAGCTAAAAAACTTGATATGATTGATTATAGTGATGATGTTATGAAAACATTTAATGATTATTTAGAAGAAGTTCCTGTTGAGTTTTTACAATTTAGCCTACCTAATAATCATGAGTGGATAGGAAAAAGAATTTGCAATGTTATCTTTCCACCTGAATCTATTTTGGTTTTAATTATTAGAGATAAAAAACGTATAATTCCAAATGGTAATACAATATTAAATGAAAAAGATATTTTAATTATGAGTGGTAAGGATAGTAGAAAAATTGAAGGAATTAATTTATATGAAAAGATTGTTGATAGCTCTGATGAATTAATAAATAAAAAAATCAAAGATATATCGATAAAAGATAAATTGATTATTTTAATTAAAAGAAAAAATAATGTTATTATTCCTAAAGGGGATACAGTAATTTATGATGGTGATATATTGGTTATTAATGATACTAAATGAAAATAATTTATAAAGCTCTATTATATAGGGCTTTTTTTAATGTATGACGGGCATGTCATAAGTCTAGGGTGAAAGTCCTAAGAGGCGTATTTGTCGCGAACTCGATAGCAACTTGCAAAGCGTAAACCAGTGATGGAGCGTGAAAAGAAGCAATAGCGAAATCGTGGCCCAACGAGCAGAAACTTAAGACTAAGGCTTATTGAAGGGGTAAGTTGACATTACACAATAAAGCCCAAAAGACAAACGTAACTTTAATAAGTAAATTAAGTGGGTAAACGAGGAAAGAGTTATGATTTATCCCGTGAGGTCTCATAGAGGTAAAACTAGTAACAACGAACTATGAGAAGTCAGCAGAGGTCATAGTAGGTAGTAATACTGAAGGACTGAACAATTTATAAGACTATGGAGGTCTTGAAATCACTAGCGAATAGTTAGAATGTGCATAAAAGGTAAAGAAGTTGAACGTAATTTAATGTATAAATCCCTAAAGAATGTTTTCGCTAGATAATGAAAAGAAAGGAAGTAGACAAGCTATGAGTGAAGATATTATTACAAAGATACTTGACCGAAACAATTTAAACGAAGCCTTTAAACGTGTAAAAGCGAATAAAGGAGCAAGTGGGATTGATGATATGGATATTGAAGAAACAAAAGTTTATATCAGAGAACACAAAAATACAATTGTTTGGCAATTATATAATAGAAAATATCAACCTCAACCTGTGCGTAGGGTAGAAATACCAAAACCAAACGGTGGTAAAAGAAAGTTAGGTATACCAACAGTTTTAGATAGAGTCATCCAACAAGCAATGGTGCAAGTATTATCACCAATGTTTGAACCACATTTTAGTGATAATA
>JBGVOE010000031.1:0-33809 GCA_045126355.1 Anaeroplasmataceae bacterium
CTTAATCTAGCTAGTTCATTTAATAAGGCTTGTTTTTCGTTTTCTTTTTCTTTATCATATTCTTTACGTTTAAACAAGTCATAAGCAATGAGTGCGCCCAGTGGGACAAAGACACATAGAATTAACCCAGGCACTGTTTGCATAAACATTGCTATATTCGCAACAATTGGAATTCTAAATTTATATATTCCAATCACAGCTTCAGCCTCTACTAGTAAGCGGTCAGGTGTGTTGTTGTAATCACCTTGTGTTTCAAACTTTAATACCCCATCAATTGTTTCTATATTTATAATTCTGTGGGTTACTGTTGTTTGACCGTTACCAGCTGGATCAAAGAAAGTTATAACATCTCCTACTTCTAATGTAGTAGGATCAATTTCTTTGATTATTATTAAATCTCCACTTTTTATTTCAGGTGACATCGAGTCTGTTAGAACCATCATTGGGCTATATCCAGCTATCGATGGCACCTTTTCTGGATTCATAAATCCTTGGATAATTAATATTATATTAATTAATAAAAGTGGTATTAAAATAATACATAAGATAATTCCTAACACAGTTAATACTCTGTGTTGTTTTTCAATGGTGATCTGTTTATTTTCTTGAAGTTCGATTTCTAAATCTTGTCTATTCTCAATATAAACCATTCTATCACCATCCTAATCATTATAAGTATAGATATATCTAACTTCTGCCATTGCAGGTTTTAGTGCGTTTTCAGCTTCTAAAAGTGCTACAGAAGATATAGTATATCCACTACTCACATTAATATTAAAGTTTACAGTTGTATTTCCATCTTTTAATAATTCAGAAAGATTGAAATATGCTGTTACTCGTCCATAACAATCAACAATAGGATCGATAGTTATACCATTAGCTGTTAAAGTAATCATATCAGGAGTAATATTATCAACTATTGTAATACCTTGTTTAATTTGAACAGCTAAGATAAATGTTTTACCATCATGACGTATATCATTTTCTAATGTATTTGTTAATGTAATAGAATTATCAGAAGCTAATGTAAATTCACTTATTTCATATTTCATTGCATTAGATGCTGATAGGATAGTTAATTTATCTAATCTTATTTCATTTAATGATACATTATCTATTCTAAAATACTTATACTTAGTAGGATTATCAACAGTCACAGTATAATCACTATATTGAAGATCTTTAACTACTACTGTTCTTATTTTGTCATCTTCATTACCAAATACATTATCTTCACTAAATATAACATTAACATCGCCTATTCCATAACCTAATCTTAAAGTTAATTCTGCGATAGGGAATGCTAACTCTCTAGATGTAATAACTGTATTAGTAGCATCAGATGAGTCAGTTAATGTTAATCAAGATCCATAGACATGTGCATTTACTGTATCTAAAGTGAAAATGTCATATGTCTTAATATCCGTAAATGTATAAGATGTATTACTATTTTTATTTTTAGTTAAATTTGTTTTTCTAGATGGAGTAACTGTATAAATAGCATTTTGTAAACTTGTTTCTTTTAAGATAGGAAGCAAGTCTTCTTTATTTTCTAAATTTTCTAATGGAGTATTATCAAAATCTAAATCAGAACGAATACCTTTAATATATTCTTTAAATGTTCCATCATCATTTCTTTCGATATATCCACCTTCAATAATATAGTTAAATCTTTGATTTTTAATAGTATCTGTTGATAAACCATTAGGTGGTGTAATAGAAACATAATATTTTTCAGATACATTTGCTGCAGAGCCTAACGCTTCGGCAAATGTTTCTTCTACAAACGCTGCACCACTATAGTCAATAGTATCTAATTCATATACACTGACTTCTGCTTTATTGCTTTTGCTCTCTTTAATTGTTGTTGTACCAACAATTTCACTTGTTAAAACTCCATTTACATATTTTTGATAATAAACTTCAACCACCGTTCCTATATCTAAATCACGAGGAACAGTTAAAATTGAGCCTACATTATCTTCAGTTGAGTAAACTTCTTTAAAGAATCTTACAACAAATTCTTTATTTAATGATAGGTTTCTTGAAGGATTACCTTCAATACCACTATCATAAATATAACTCTTTTCAGTTAAGGTATTTTTATGGTTTACTACATATTTAAATGTATAAACACCATCTTCAGGAATAATTTCTTTAGTAACTGTGGCTGTATTATGTCCTGGAATAAATCCGAAGTTACTAATTGAAGATACGATAATTAAGTAACCAGTTATTGATTCTGGTGGTACAAAGTATAAATACATATCTTCATAATATTTTTCCATTGTAATTTCGCTTGTAATTACTCTTTCGCCATCTTTATGAGCAACATACGCTTTAACATCAGCTTCACCTAAGAAGTTATCATCTTTTAAAACTGTAAAGACGAAACCTTTACGGTGGTTAATTGGAACGCTAATAACACGTCCATCAACAATTAGTGGTGCATCTTTAACATCTTCCATAAACGAAGAAGCAAAACTTGTTTTAATATGTGTACCAGGAGCTTCAACTAATTCAATTAAGAAGTTCCATCTAGCATAGAAACGTAATGAAGTAGTTACTTTATAAGTACCTTTATCTAAGATATCTTCAAAACATTCACCATAAGATAGAATTGTGTTAGCTTCATCTACTAAATAGAATTTAGCAAAACGATAACCATATACCGTATTTTCTTTAACCCACTGATCTATTTCTTTAAAAACATCTCCATCTTTATCGAAATATGAAGCAAATAAAGTGTTATGACGAAGTTTAAATGTTTTTCTCATTTCATCACAACCTGGATTAAATATTCCACAATCTAAGTCAAACACAATTTCATAAATATGTTCAAACTCAGCTTCCATTTTTATATTACCTTTAATCAAAGAGTCATCAATAAGTATTCTAAATTTAGTTGTATCGTCATTTGGAGTTCCATTTACCCATTGTCCACTTGAATTAAGTAATTGGAAATTAATTCCAGTTATGTTTTTAATTATTCCATCAACAACTAAATCATGAGTAGTATTACCAATCTCGATACTTAGGTTTTTAGCAATTCCAGAATATCCATAATGGACATCTATTATAAACTCAAAATCAGAATTAGGAGTTGCATATGGTACCATATCAACATCCCCACCAATAGTTGAATGGGTTACTGAATAGTTTGTACCTGTTGTAAAGTTAACAGTTGCAGTCTTAGTAGTATCACTCTTTAACGTTAGAGTAACTGTACCATTAGTGTCACTATTTGGAGTTGTTAACTCACCACTACTTAATATTGAGCCTTGAGTAGTTGAATAACTAACTTTTTCAATATATTTTTCATCAATATATTTAATATCTTCTATATCGTTAGATTTCTTAAATACAGGAATAATTTTAATGATTGTTTGTCTTGGTAATTGCCAACGTATGCTAGTTGTACCAAAATTAGGATTATCCTTTTCATAATGGTTAACTGGCGGCGTATATTCAGCGAATGTAGCACCAACTAACACAAACTTATTAGGGACTAATTTAATATAGAATTCTTGTGAATCATATTTATTAGTATATCCTATTCTAAATCTTAATCTTAATGTTACTTCTTCTTCAATATTTACATTAGGATAGAATTTTAACTCATAACTACTAGTAGCTGAATCATGAGTAATAGTATATCTACCATAATTTCCAACTTGTCTAGAAGAAATATCTAAATCCGTATAAGTGTTATCTCCGCTTTGATAAGCAAACTCTTCAATATATTTTAAATTTGAAGATTTAAAATTGATTTTTAAAGCAGGAATATCATCATATACTTTAGCAGTAATATCATGTCTTTTATTTGACGTTGTATATGTATATTCATATCCAATTTGATTTACAACATTATATGGATAGTTTACATTTTTAAATGTTTCATCAGATTGTTTTTCGAATTCTTCAGAACCTCTTTCAAAATGAACTGCAACATTAGTCATATTATCAGTTGTAGGAGTTCCATTTTCATTATTATAAATATTAATATACCCCATTAAGAACCAACCAGAATTTCTTCCCTCTTCGCTATCAACAGGATCAGCGATTGTTTTATTTGTTCCTAATGTATTAATCCATACTTCAACAATATCAGTTTTATTTTCATCAGTTTGTTGATAATCAATTTGAATTCCATTACTATCAACAGTAAAGTTATTGTTTCCATATACTAATTCTAATTGCAGATATTGTTCATCTCTAAAGTTAGCAGGTAAATTTAAAGTATCATTATTACCATTTACTTGATTATCTGCAAAACTTACCGCAGTACCTCTAGCACTACCTTGATTTTCATTTACTAAAGAACCATTTTGGTTATAATAGAATGAATTTTCAAACTCAACCTCATTCCTACTATCAGTAAGTTCACCACCGTTAGTTGTTTTTATAGATAACGGTCCTATATGGTATGCATCTAAAATAGCATTTGAATAATTATAAGTTGTTGTACCCATTAAATTAGCACTATTATAAATACTTCCCATAATACCTGCTGCATATGATCTATTACTATTATTACAATCTGCAGTTATTGAACAATCAATTACAGCATTATTATTAACATTTACAGTAGCAGAGATAGTTGAACCTACAATACCAGCAGCATATGCTCTTGCATGGTCATATGTAGTTTTATTTTCATTAGATTTAGCACCTATAATAGTATCGTAAACATGACATCTACTAACATTTAAAGTCCCTGTCCAAGTAACACCACCAATTACACCAGCGACATATACTTCTAGGTTTTCGTTCCCAATACCTTCAACAAGTGAATTTTCAACAGAACAATTAACAATATTTGTAGCATCACTTGTGTTTTCTTTATAACATGAACCAACAATTCCCCCAACATACATATCAGGGTTATTAACGTTTGCCATGTTAGTACCTTCACCTAAGATAGTTGCGTTATATATTCTACAATTTTCAACTTGAATACCATTACCAGGCCAGTTTGAATTGTTTTTAATTAATCCAATAACTCCGCCACAGAATGAACTGTCTGGATCTTCGTGTCCAGCCATTCGGATAATATCAATATCATTTTCTGAACCACGATATACTAAATTTGAAACATTACAGTTAAGAATTTGTCCAACAATACCAGCAACATAGTTTTCAGCAATATAGTTTTGTCCACCACCAGGAGCTTTAGAGTTTTGAATTGAATTAATCTTAACATTTGTTCCTACAACACTAGTAGGATTTAGTAAATCAAATCCTTCAACATTACAATTCGTCATTGTATGTGGTGTGCTATTATTAGTCGCAGTTGTATCAGTAAACTTACCGATAAACCCACCACAATGTGCGTTATTTGAATCGGCGACTGTTGATTTAACTTTATAAGATAAACTATTTGATTCAATAGAACCATAATTAAATTTTAAATTAATATTTGTTATATCAAATCTATCTGCATAAGAAATAAATCCTCCAACATACATATTTCCCATTGTCATAGATCCAATTTCACGATTAACAGACAAATTAATATTTTCAGCATAAACATTAATGTTTTCTAAAATTTTACCATTGTTTGTACCATCCTCAGATAAAACTCCATATACACCACCGGCCATACAATGTTTTAAATATGATTTAGCATTTCTACCAGAAGTACCATCTTGGTTTATGCCAGTGTGAGTGGCCAGAATTGTTTGAGTTGATAATATAGTTAATTTACCTTTTGTTGTTAAAATTAACTCTGTTCGTTTATTAGCTTCTCCGTTGATATCAAAATATCCCATACCAACTAGTCCGCCCGAAACAGTTTCACCGGCATCATCATTACTTTGACCGTTTTGAATAGCTTCAACGGTAATATTTCCACTAAATACCGGTTTGTATTCAATAAGCGTTATATCATCTACTATTATTTCAACAATACGATCTTTAAATTCTTCGCTTGCTACTACTGTATTTCCATCAATTCTAGCAAATAAGCCACCAGCATAACAGTTAGTTTGACTTGAACCATCAAAAGTGTTTGCGGCTATATAAGATTCTCTATCTGAACTATTCTTAATAGATACATCACCAATAACTAATTTTGCATATGATACTAAGTGTCCTACTAGGCCACCAGCTGATGAGATACCTTTTTGAAGTGTAGCCTCTATACGGAAATTACTTGTCCCATCGTAATGAATATTTTCAAAACGAGATTCTATATCATTATGATAATGTCCAATCAAGCCACCAACACCGATATTATCATCAACAGAGTCATGATTTCTAACATCTAATGTCATATCAGTATTATCTACTTCAAGTTTTTTAACATAAGTATTTTCAGCATATCCTGCTAAGTAACCTACATATGCATAACCCGATTTATCATGTGTAGAACATCCTGTTGTGTTTACAGTGATTTTACAAATATGTCCTAAATCACTAATGTTTGAGATATCGTCAATATTAAAGCCATCTGCGTATCCAACAATAGCACCAGCACAAGCTTCATAAACTTGAGTTGCATTAATTCCAATTTCGGCTGCTACGTCTACATTCATAATTAATGCATCTTCAGCATAACCAGCTATACCACCAGCATAAATACCATTACTATGTGTAGTTGAACTATTAGGTTCTGAAATACCAATTGAAGTACGAACTTTCAAGTTACGTACAACAGCATTTGATCCTAAATAACCAAATAAACCATAGTAGCGTTTGTTAGTGTTCTTTGTATCACTAATAACCATTACTAATTGTGAATTTTCACCATTATTTTCACCGCACATTACTCCGTCAAAGTAACGATTTCCTGTACCATTATTTTTTAATTCTTTTCCATCAACGTTATATGAACCAATTCCAGTAAATCCCATATCGAATAAAGAGAAACTTGTTTCAACTAGGTAATAACCTTTACGCATTCTTTCATATATACCGTTATTCTTAATAAAATTAATTTTTTGATTAGTTGTTAAAGTATTAAATGCAACTTTTTCTGTGTCAGTAGCATTTAATTTTACTTTTGTATCTTTTAAGAACAACGTATAACAATCAACAACTGAATACTGAACAGCATCGGCTCCAACGAATCCATCAGTTATATCAGCATTAAAATCATTACCCCAAGCAATAATTTCTTGTAAGGCAAGTAATTCATTAACACCAGAAATAACGAAACGGTTACCCATATACTTTCCATAATCATCAGCAGTTGGTGCTACTCTGACTGTATCAACAACTATATCTTCTTTGATAGTTGCACTATATTTAGAAGCAGTTGGAGTAGTAGTCCCACTTGCACCTGTTATTTCCCAAGTATGGAACATCATTTTTTCATTTACTGCAGTTAGTGTATATTCTGTATTAATTTCACAGTGGTAAATATCACTAGAAGTAGAACTACTGTCTTCATCATATGTAACACCAATTCCAGTTACATATACTGAAACGGCTTCATTTTTTCTAACTGTAATTGTATAAGTATTAGCTGCTGCATTAACATTATTAGCAATAGCTGCAAAATGTAATATTAACGAAACACTCATAAGTAATATTAGTGATAATGTTGAAGCTATTAAAGCTAATCGCCATTTTCGCATAAGTAGTTCCTCCCTTCTAAAATAAGATTTTATACTTTTTATATTTTATTCTTTAATATAGTTAATTAAATTCATATACTTATTTGCACCATAACTATATCCAGCATAGACATCATCATAAATGTCGTATTTTATTGTACCGTTATCAATTATTGCTACTTCAATAGTTACATCAACTTTAGAAATAGCATCTTTATCTATTTGTAAGAAATCAAGATAAAAGTTAGATCCTTGTGGAACATACATAACTAATGTTTTATTATTAATATCTAAATTACTTACATATGGTTTACTAATATCAATAAAACTAACATTATCATTTATTCCTGGAATGTTATCACCAGATAAATGATAATCTTTTAAACAATTAACATCAAAATAGAAATTATCCCATTTAAATGTTACTAATAATGCTCTTGGAGCAATTTGCACGTATTGCGCTTGTGCTTCTGTTGTTCCTCGTTTATTATATTTTCTTAATATTTCTGTAGTACCTTTATAATGACTAAATATATCAGCACTTTGAATATATAAACGTTGGAAAGTAGTTTCATATACTAATGCATCAGTATTTGAAAATACAATTAATTTATCTGAAATTTTTACATTAATAATAAAAACTTCTTTATATGGTTTTGATAGTTGAACAATAATAGATACATCCTCTGTTCCTTTAAAATCAGTACCTCTATCACGATTAAACTCAATTAACAAGTTATGAATTTTACCAACAGCACTATTATTTAATTTTTCATAACTAAATAAATAATTACCATTTTTTGTTTCACCATCGCTTGATGTAATGCTTTGTATATATTTATAAGTGTCACGACCGACTACTTGAGGTTGATTCCATACATCTAATACATGAAGTTGATTACTAGGATCAGCAGCTAAGTATGTCTCTATTTCGCTACTAGCGATTGCTTCACCATTAGCTTTATAGAATATAGTTGGTCTTGAAACTGTATATTCAATATCTCTTTGAGTAACATTTGAATCTTCATAATTCATAAGTTTTAAATTTAAATATCCTAATTTATCTTCAACACTTACTACTTTACCTTCACCATCACTACTCATATAAAGCGATGTATAAGAAGCAACAATTTTATCTGATTCTTGTTTTACGTAGCGAGCAACAGTTGGTAAGAATATAATTTGAACAGCTATTAAAAGAATTAACGCTAAATTTAAAATAACTATTTTTTTAGTTTTACTTTTTATAACTTTAGTATCTTCCATCTTCTCGCCACCTTTCTTTTTAAAATCTTTAAATCTTCAATTAGTTAGAAACTGCATTGAAGAACATATTAATTGATAATGTTGCACCAAAGTAGTCAGTATGGTCTGTATTACTCATTTGTTCATCAAGTAGGACTTCTACATAAAACTCATACATAACCTTACTATCTCTTGGTAAACTAAGCGCTGTATCTTTTGTAACAATATTATAAACTGATGATGGAGGATTAGTTGAATCAGGTTCTCCATTTGCAGCTAAAGGAATAACACGATAATAAATAGTAGGATTTAAATCAAACGATGAGCCTTTAATAGGCATGTTTAATAGCGCAGTAGATACAGGTAAGAAATTTGCATCATAACCATTTGTTTTACCAGTTTCTAAATCAAAATTTGAAATATAGAAATGATATCTAACGTTATCACCAGGTGATACGTTATCTGTAGTAATATATGTTTTATTTGTAACTGGATCAGTTTCTATAACCCCAACAATTAATTGGTCATTACGGAATAAATCACTTCTACTATATTTAAAATATAATTGATCACCAATTTCAAAACTTCCACCAACACTTTGGTTTGAAACATATTTACCTAAAGTATAAGAGACAGATAAAAACGAAACTATAAATAATACATAAATAGTTATAATTAAAACTTTATTACGTTTCATTTAAATCCCTCCCTTTTTTTAATTTTAAAATTAATCAACTTGTGATACTTTTAAATCAAAAATCACATCAATAGTAAGCCCATATTGCATATAGCTTTGAGCTTTAATAAAATCTTCTTTTTCTTTTGAAAATGTATTGTATTGACTATACTCTAACATCTCAATATATTTAACCAAATCAGAATAAGTTACATTAGTTTTTGGAATATCTCTAGTTAATAATTTATTTAACAAAGTATCATCCGCAATAACTTCTGAATAAGGCACTTGAACTTCAGTACCAGCAAATTTACCATCAAAGGTAAATGTCGGTTCCCCAGCAGATACAATAAAGTAATCTGCAAAATTTACTGTTTTTTCAACAACATAATATGTTTTTTTATCACCATTAGGGTCAGTAACACTATAACCTGTTGAGTTTGTTTGTGATACAGTAGTATATCCCGTAGGAATAATAGTAACTAAATCATATAGTTTATATTTTAATCGTTCAATTTCAGTATTTCCTGAACCACTTCCACTACCACTACCAGTAGAGTCAACATCCCAAAATAAACCAATTGTTAATTTATCACCTATAGATAATTGTGAAAGACTTTCTATATTTGTTACTTGTTCAAAATAAAAATCAATTGAATATGTAGGTGTACCTCCAACAGGTTTATGCATAAGAAGTCTATCACAATTATAAGTAGTAAATAATTGAGTTTGTTTTACACTAGAATCTAATGTTTTTAAAACTAAATTACCACCAGCATCTTTACTAACAACATTTTCTAAAGCGGTATTATATAATACTGCAGAAAAATCAATTGGATTATTAGTACCTAAGAAATCCCAATTAGGATTCTTGCTCATACCAATAAAAGTTTCATGTGATAATTCAATTGTAATTTTAGAAGTAGTATTTAAGATAGCGGATACTTCAGAAGCATTTTGAATCTCAAAGAAATAAAAGCCACTTTCTGTTGTTATCTTTTGGTTAAAATCAATTGTTTTATCCAAAGAAGCACCATTAGCGTCAATTGAGTCAATCTTCCATTTAGCTACTCTAGCGCTATCATCTGATGAATCTTGTGAAAGGTATTTAGCTTTAATACCTGGATTCAAAGAAACAGTAACCACTAAAAGGATAAATAGAACCACAGCGGCTAAAAGCGGAACATTTATTTTATATTTAGTTTTTTTAGCTGCCATCATTCCACCTCCTTAAATAGAATACTTTTACGATTTTACCAAAAGAATCTTATTAAAATAATAAACTCCACCTGCAGTAATCCTACGCAAGTGGAGAGATAATTAAAATTTTAAAAATTTCATTAGGTACTGAGCACTACACTTGAGTATCTTCATTCTTTTTGTTCTTCTCAGCGCGTAATGCTTCAAGTTCTGCTAGTAAAGCATCACGATCTTCGTCTTTCTTCTTTTCAAATTGTCTACGGCGAATTAAGTCGTATCCAACGAAAGCACATAAGGGAACAAAAATACTTATAATTAATCCTGGAATAGTTTGCATAAACAATGCAATATGTGCAACATATGGAATACGGAATACATAAATTCCGATAACTGCAGCTGATTCAACTAACTCTCTATCAGGAGTATTGTTGTTATCACCCTGCGTTTGAAACCATAAACCTGTTTCATCATTTACAACATCAATAATTCTATGGGTAACAGTTGATGTACCATTACCAGTTGGATCGAAGAATGTAATTACATCTCCAACTTTTAATGTTGTTGGATCAATTTCTTTAGCGATAATAATATCACCAGCTAAAATGTAGTCTTCCATTGACTCAGTTAGAACCATCATTGGTTTATAACCAGCAATTCCTGGAACCTCTTCTGGATTAACCACTCCTTGAATAACAAGAATAATGTTAAGAATTAGAAGTGGAGCAAGAATTACACATAAGATGATTCCGATAATCGTAAAAATACGATGTGTAGTACTTGTTTTTTTAGTATCTGTTGTTAAATTTTCGTTCACCATATTTTCACTCCTCGTGCGCGTATGTGTATACACGCGTAACCTCTTGTATCTAAAATTATATAACTTTTTTCAATTTATTTCAACAAAAATTGCCATTTTGTCGCAAAAACCAGCATTTTTTCGGCATTTTTTTAATTTAATTTTAAAATAAGCTTTTTTAACAAAAAATATTTATAAAATATACAAAATCTTACATTTATATCATTCATGATATTATATGATTTATATTTACGGAAAAACACAGCATATATTTTATAAAAACAAAAAGTTCAACATTAAATCAAATAAACTTATAAAATTTAGAGTTTTTGTTTTAAAATGTATCTTTTTTTAAAAATTTAGTATAGATTTCTTTTATTTGATTGTTTTTATGACTTTTAATTACCTTTAGCCAATATCGATCAATGTTTGAATGCTTCTAAACTTTTTCTATGTTTTTAGTTTATTATTTTATAAAAATATAAAAAAGGACGCTATAACGCGTCCAAACAACTAATAATATTGTTCTACAAATTCATCATTTAAATACTTAGCTTTTGAAACTTTTCCGTCCTTATAGTACACCACTGTGATTCCATTTCTATGTCCGTTTTCATATTCAGTTATAGCACATAACATACTTTGATCATTAGAAGGCACAACTTCTAACGCTTTACCTTGCGATTGGAAGTTTTTAAAATTTCCAATTCGCATATATCCATTAGAAAGCATTACAATTCCTTCTGCCAACTCAGAATGGCCATTCCATAAACCAATAAGTAACTTATTATCAAGATAAAATCTATATATTAAATCTGAATCTTCAATTTCAACAAATGCATTAGGGTCCTCAATTAGTTCTTTGAGTTTATCTTGCTCCCAAATCGCGTGACCTAAGAAATCTCCATTAGTATCAAAAACAACTCCATAGCCATCTCTTTGCCCATTATAAAATTGACCATAATAAATTTCATCTTCTCTTTCAAAAACACCAAAGCCATTTATTAAATCATTTTTAAATTGTCCACAGTATCTTTCTTTTGTACTATAGTGATAAACGCCATAACCGTTTTTTTCACCATTGACGTATTCACCGTGATATAAATCACCATTAGGATATTTTGTAATACCATAACCATCTTGTTCACCTTCGTCATCAAATTCGCCATAGTAAACTTTACCATTAGCGTATTTTTTCAATCCATGGTAAAGAAATCCATTATGATAATACCCTTCAACAATCGTCCCATCATGACCAACAAATTTTCCTTGTCCTTCTATTACGTTGTTGTCCCATGTTCCATAAAATACATCACCATTAGCACAAAAATAGGTTCCTCCACCATGTTTTTGATCATCTCTAAAATATCCCTCGTAGCGATCACCATTAGCAAAAGAATAAGCCCCAGCTCCATCGCAAAGACCATTTTTTGTTTCACCAAGATATTCATCGCCATTAACATATTTTATTTTTTCAAAAAGTAAGACACCATCTTCATATTCAACATCAGAAGAATTTCCATTCGCGTAAAACATCACCCCTGAGCCATGTTTTTTCCCGTTTTGGAAACTACCTATATATTTATTTCCATTCGCGTAAGTAATCATACCTTGACCGTGCTTCAATAAATTTTTAATGTCTCCATCATACTCATCGCCATTAGGATAAATAAAAGTACCCTTTTCTACTTTATTAAATTCCCACCAAGCCTTTAATATTACACCAGTAGAAAGATAAAGTATGCCACGCCCTTGTCGATCACCTTTATACCAGTTGCCTTTATAAACATTTCCATTCGTATAGTAATAAGTACCTTCACCATGTCTTAAGCCATCATAAAAGTTACCTTCATATCTAGAACCGTCATTATATACTTTTTTTCCAAATGTCCAACCCATCGTATTTCACCTACCAAAAATATTATTTAAAATTTATAATTTAATTATACTACCACTTGCTTAAACAGACAAAATATTAATTATAAAATTATTATTTAAAAAGAAAAAGTATGAATACAAAGTTAAATTAAAGTTGGTTGTTTTTATCTATTTTTAGTTATTTTCTATCTTATCGGTCAAATATTTGAACGTTTTTAATGTTTTATTCGTAAAATAAGATAAAACAACCATTTTAAATTAACATCAAATTAAAAAGAACCGTAAAATTAATTATGATTCTTTTTGAGAATATTTTGTATTAATATATTACACAAGTTGAATGATACGTTTAATTATTTTGGAATATAATTTTATTTTTCTAACGCTCGATACGTAACAAAATCACTTTATAAATTGATAATTGCTTCTAACTCTTTTAATGCAGCAATTATGTTGTTAAAAGTAGGTATATTGCCACTAATCATTTCTTTCATAGAGTTATAATCATCTATTAACTCTTCTAATCTGTAATCGGGTGGTACAAGTTTCACATTACCATTTAAAACATCCGAATACTTAGCCCAATTGTCATTATAAAACTTTATTTTAAATTCAGTAACCTTATATAATATTTCTTTGCTAAAGAGTATTTGGCCTATATATTTTGATTTAAAGATCTGATAAACGTCGTAATAGTGTCTAGCATAACGTTTTGGCATCTTTTTATTATTTGGTCTATTAGCTTCCCTATGCAAAATAGTTATCTTTTCCCAAAATGTTCTTTCAATAGCTACTGTCCTAACAAAAGTTCCCTCAATAACAAAATTAGGAATGGCATCCCAAACAAACGGCCTAATTTCCTTTATATTTGCCGGAGCCCATGCAGCTAATGGACCAATTTCTAACCTAACACAAGGCAGAATACCTGCAATATTTGTATCATATGTTTTCGGATAATAAATATTAATCAATTGTTCATCTTCAACAATTTCAATTTTCAATTCATCAATGTTTTTAAAGCCCTTTAATAAGTCAAAATACAATTCATTTCCAATAAAATGTTTCGCTAAATTATTTAAGTTGTCGTTATATATTTCTTGTTGTCTTTTACTTCTTTCCTCTAGAGGCTCGTTTCTTGATACTCCAAGAATTTGCCAATCCAAAATCAAATCAATATCTTCAGACATTCTGGTAATAACATCAAAAGCTTTAGATAAACTTGTTCCTCCTTTAAAAGTAAAACAATTTTTGTATGGCGATTTGGTAAATAAGTAATCTAAAATATAACAAATCCAAAAATCTTTTTCAATAATCGCCGGATGTATTTTTAATTTCAGTGCAGCTGTATCAAAAACAAATCTTCTATCTTCTTTATCCATACTAACGATTTTTATCATTATGCTAACCTCGCATCCTCAATATATTTTGATATATCCAAATTGTAGTATTTTTAGATTCTTTACAAATAACCTCGATTTCTTCTTTAGAAAACTTACTTTTAATCATATCTAAAGTTTTTAAATCAATGTTTTCCTCTCCTAATTCTTTCATTGCTTGAATAACTAAATTAGTATTATAAGAGTAAGAGTTTGTTTCTTTTAGCGATGCATGTTTAAATTCTATGCAAATCCCTTCGTATTCATATTTTCTATAAGGGCCAGAACTAATGTAAATGTATTTATAAGGTATTTGAGTTGAAAGACCTAAAGCATTTAATGCATAATTTCCAGTTAAATAAATATTCCAATTAAAACTTCTAGCTAAAGCTTTAGCAATACCATCTATAGAGGGAGGAGACACCATATTAAATGTTTTATTAATTTTAGGAACATCATATACACCTCTAATTAATCTTCTAATAACATTGTTTTTAGTCATTCTCTCTAACGTTTTTCTTAAATTATCATAAGTTCCTAATTCTAAAATATCATTAATAGTAAAAGCTTCTAATTGCAATTGATCGACTTTTAATAAAATTTCATTTTGTAATCTCATACTCTTACCTCCTTTGTCACAATTATTGTATCATTTTTGTGACACATTAGCAACAATAATTATAAAACTAACTTGAAAAATAAGAAAAAAGAACCATAAAATTAATTATGATTCTTCTTTCATTTTTGGTTTTAAAATATAAAATCTTAATACTATAAAAAGTATAATTGATGATATCACAGATACTACTGAAAATACTTGTGATGGAGACATGCTTAACATAAATGCGCCACGATTATCTCCTCTTAAAAATTCTAGTAAGAATCTAAATATACCGTAACTAAATAAGTAAACACATAAATTATATGGACTTCTTTTTTTCATTGCTATTAAGAATAATAGTACTGTTAATAAGAATAAAAAGATTGCTTCAAATAATTGTGTTGGATATACGGCGTGATCAAGATGTGGAAATTTAACACCTAAGAATGAATCTGTTTCAACTCCATAACAACATCCTGCTAGAAAACAACCAATTCTACCAAAGCCGTGAGCTACAGTTATACAAGCTGGCGCAATAGGTAAGATATCAGATGTAAATTTAGCTTCAGGATATCTTTTTCTTATTACTAAAAAATAGCCTAACAAGAAGCTAATTACTCCTCCTACTAAACCACCATAAAACGTCATAGCTGTGCCCCTTATTGCTCCTTTTAAAGCGTCAAATAACAGTTGAAACAATACCGCAAATAGTATTCCAAATCCAATTGCTACACAAGCAAGTAAAAAGATATCATAGGTGAATTTTTCACTTATTTTATGTTTTTTTCTAAATAACCAAAATAACATAAAACAAGCAATTACACCTAAGAAAATCATCAGTGAATAAGTATCAATTATCCATATGTTCGGAAGCATGTATCCAACCCTCCTTCTTCTTAAAAATATAAGCAAAATAAATATAGGCAGATAATATTAATCCAATTAAAATATTAACTAAGAAAAATGTTAAATCCCATTTTAAATTAAATAACTGTACAACCAATATATCATTTAAAAAATTAAATAATATATGAAAAACAATTGGTAAATAAATGTTTTTAGTAGATATATAAATAAAACCTAAAACCAATCCTAAAAATGCAGTATAAGCACATTGTGCAACTACTATAGGAATATTTGATAATGATATATTTAATAAATGTACCATTCCAAATATCAAAGATGAATATAAAAGAGCGATAAATTTATTCTTATGTTTTAATAGTTCTTCTAAAACTTGTCCTCTAAATAATAACTCTTCGATAATACCTACACCAACACTAACAATTAATCCAGAGATAATACTAAAAATATCAATATCAGTCTTAATTGAAGCGCTTTGAACGAACACCACAACAAAATTAGAGCAACAAAGTAGTAATAGTGGTAATAGTTTTATAGAATCTTTTCCTATTTTTTCTTTCTTAATATTATTTAGTTCTTCTTTCTTTATATAATGTAAGATATAAATAATAGAAATAACTTTAATAATAATATTAATAATAAATAAGATAAGCTTACTTTCAATAAACAAACTAAAAGGCAAACTATTTATCAAAAGAACTAGGCAAACTAAATACAAAAGAGAATAGAATCTTTTTTTATCCATTAATCTTTACAAATACCTTCTATATATTCTAAATAAACACGTGCTTTTTCAGTTAAAACTTCATAACCAAAGTATTCTAAGATCTTACGATATAACTCTTCACCAGATAAATTAAGTTCAGCTACTAATAATTTTAATTCTTGATTAGGAACATCATAGATTTGTCTATCTGAATTAATACGTAATGCTTCTACCTTAAATACGCCACTTTCTGGCCAATATACCATATCGTATAAATTATCAGTACAAATAATACCTAATTTAACAATACGATCATAGATAATATCTAAAGCCTTTTGACTTATTTTTTTAACATTAAAAGCCTCTCTTAATCTTGCTTTTAAAGTATTTAAGGTAATTGGTGCTTCAGTATTAACAATTTCATTAATATTAAAATCAAGGTTACTTAAAGTTTGTAGATCACCTTTATAAATACCATCTAAAGTAATTGGTTTATAATTATTAAATTTTTTATAATTAATCTCTTTTAACATTTTTTACCACTCCAATATTTATCTTAATAAGACAAAATGCATCTACTACTAGGAGTAAATGCATTTGTTAATAAATTCTTATTCACCTAATTTAGCTTTTAATAAACTAGCTAATTCTTCATAACCTGGTTTACCAAGTAATGCGAACATATTTTTCTTATAAGCTTCAACACCTGGTTGATTGAATGGGTTAATACCTAAAGTATAAGCACTAACACCACAAGCAAATTCAAAGAAATATGCTAAATAACCATAAGCAAATGCACTGATTTCAGGGAATTCAATTACAATGTTTGGTACTCCACCATCAACGTGAGCAAGTAATGTTCCTAAGAATGCTTGTTTATTAACATAATCCATTGTTTTACCAGCTAAGAAGTTTAAGCCATCTAAGTTTTCTTCACTGTATGGAATTACTTGTTCAGTAACAGGAGTAGTTACTTGTAATACTGTTTCAAAAATATTACGTTCACCATCTTGAATCATTTGTCCTAAAGAGTGTAAGTCAGTTGAGAAAGACGCACTAGCTACATAAATACCTTTACCATCTTTACCTTCAGACTCACCATATAATTGTTTCCACCATTCAGCAAAATATGTTAAGCATTGTTCATAGTTAACTAAGATTTCAATTGCTTTACCATTGCGGTATAATGCGTTTCTAACTAAAGCATATTGCATAGCTAAGTTTGTATCGATATTTAAATCGCTACATTCTTTATGAGCAAGTTGTGCTCCTTCCATCATCTTACGGATATCAACACCACTAACAGCAATAGGTAATAACCCTACAGCAGTTAAAACAGAATAACGTCCACCAACATTATCAGGAACTACAAATGTTTCATAACCCATTGCAGTAGCTAAACCTTTTAAAGCACCTCTTGCTTTATCAGTTGTTGCATAAATTCTATTTTTAGCTTCTTCAACGCCATAACGAGCTTCAATTAAGTCTTTAAATATTCTAAATGCAATTGCAGGTTCAGTAGTTGTACCTGATTTACTAATTACATTAATAGCGAATTCTTTATCTTTTAAGTATTCAATTAATTCGCTAACATATGTACCAGAAATTTGATGACCAACAAAGATGATTTCAACACCTTTATTACCAAAATATTTCTTTAACATTTCAATAGCACTCTTAGCTCCTAAATAAGAACCACCAATACCAATAACTACTAATACATCAGCTTGAGCTTTGATTTTTTCAGCTGCAGCTAAAATACGATCAAATTCTTCTTTATCGTAATCTAGTGGTAAATTTAACCATCCTAAAAAATCATTTCCAGCTCCCTTTTGGCTAACTAATACATTAGCTGCTTCTACTACTTCACTCTTTAATGCTTCAATTTGTTCACTTGCAACAAATTTATAAGCATTTTCAAGATTAAGTTTTACATAACTCATACTTATTCATTCTCCTTGTTCATAATTTTTTCGTAAGCCTCATTAATCCAATCATTTAATCTAAGTTCTAGTGCATTAAATCCTTTATAGATGTGAACATACTCTAATAATTTTGATGGTAAGACATTTGCTGTCTTATAACTTAATTTTAATTTTTTACCTGCCTCATCAACTTCAAGTATTTCTACATTTACTACATCGCCTACTGCGACTATATCGCCGATATTTTTTACATATCCATCAGAAAATTCTGAAATATGTATCAACCCGCAATAATCTTCGACTTGGACAAATGCACCGTAGTCTTTGATTCCGGTAATTTTACCAGAAACAATATCTCCGTTTTGCATGTTATCACTTCTTTCAATTTCTAATTATAGTGCAAAAAAGGAAAAATTGAAAGAAAAAACGATAGTTTTTTATAAACTATCGCTTATTATTCTCTTATGTTAGGAAAAAATACTCTAAAAGTTATGCAATATTGACTACTTCAATAACTCCAGGAATATTTTCAACTAAAATTTCTCTTACACCTTCGTTTAATGTTTGGTCTAAGCTTCCGCACCCTGCGCAAGCACCTAACATTCTAACATAAACAATTCCTTCATCAAAACGAACGAATTCGATGTCTCCACCATCGTTATTTAAATATGGTCTAATTACATTTAAAATCGCAATTATTTGATCTTCAATAGTTAATTCGATATTATTCATTATCTTCAACTCGTTTCTTATTATTATTTTTGTTATTTTTATTATTTTGTGGTTGATTGTTATTTTTAATTCGTTTTAAAACATAGTATTTACAATTATAAGCACATGATTCAGTAATATATTCAGGAATATAGTGAAAATAATTAGCTGATTTAGAATCTAGGGAAAAACCTTTAAGACGTAATATGTCATCAGCGATATCTCCAACTAAATAAGTATACTTATCAAAATACTCTGGTAAATAACGAGCTTCAAATTTAACAATATCAAACGCATCGCGTTCATTTTTCAATAATTCAAAATTTCCAAACTTTGTTTCTATAATCATAAAAGTCACCAATACAAATTGTACTACGTTTTCTCTTTATTTTCTAGAACTATTATTCTTTTTTAATAAATTAAGGACATTTTTTTCAATATTATCACCATTTGAAACAAATAACTCTTTACTTAACTCTAAATTATCTTTCTTTTTATTACTACTTAACTTCTTTTTACCTTTCAACCGTTTCACCTTAACTTGAAAATAACATCTCTGGAACCTTACCATTAACAAGTTCAATTGATAAAGGAATAACCATACTATCATCTACAACCTCTTTTATCATAGGAACCATTACTTGATAAGATATATTAACATTTAAACTTAATGTAACTAAACTATTATTAATTCCATACTCTTTAATATCTGTCTTTAAGCTAACATCATAATATAGTAAGCTACTAGTTTTAACATTAAGCTTAATATCAGATAAAATATATGATGAAGAAATAAATAAATAACTTATAGGAACATTAACATTAAAAGAATTACTACTATTAAATTCGTCGCTAATATTTTTTAAAGTATTCATTGTATTACTTAAAACCATATTAGCTTTATTTGTATCAAAAGAAGAAATTAAAACACCATCATGAGAAACACTATCATAAAAGAAATCATAATTAGTATTAACCACTTCTTCTTTAATAACACTCTCGATATATCTTGCTGAATATAATTTAGCCTCAGTAGTAATCAATGAAACTACAGCTGGAGAGAAATATCCTCTTAAAAACAACGAAACAAACAAAGTAAAAATAAATAAGCTAAAAATTAGTTTTTTTTTACATTTCTAGACAAAGATAATCACCAATTAACTTTATGTATTATGTGAATATTTTATGCGATGAAACACATAATATTTGTATGAGAAGGAGTTTATAAAATGAAACTTTTTGAAGCTATGAATAAAAACGTAATAACAGTAAAAAAGGAAGTAACAATCTTAGACGTAATGAAGACAATGAGAGAAAAAGAAATTGGATTTATAATTATTGAAGAGGATAATGAAGCAGTTGGTGTAATAACAGATAGAGATATCGTATTATCACTATCAAGAGAAATAAGCCTTACAACACCAATAAATAAAATAATGAAAAAATATGTAATTACAGCAAGTGAGGAAACTGAACTTGAAAAAGCAACTGATATAATGGGCTATATGCAAATAAGAAGATTAGTGGTTGTAAATAATGAAAATAAGATTGTAGGAATTCTTTCAACAACTGATCTATTATCTAACCCTCTAACGGAAAATCTAGCCTTAGATACCCTGATAGAAATTTCATACAACTTTCCGACAAAATGTGAAGAAACAGAGGGTCTTCTACAAACAAATGTATTTATTTTATAATGTCGAAAAATGTTTTACCTAAAACACATCTTATGAATATGTTTACTAGAAGTTTTAACAAATAACCATAAGTATTTACACAATTTTACAATTTATATGATTGTCGAATTTTATGCAAAAAAAAATAAACAGAGATTTTAATATTTCTCTGTTTAATGTTTCATTTAACTTATAAAAAGTCTTTAAATCATTTATTTCCAGTTAAAGAAAAAGAGATTCTAATATAGCTGTACCTGTTTTATTATATTGATACCAACTGCTTGATAATTAGGAATTTAACAATTTATTGTAAAAAAATTAAAAAAATTTTATTTAAAATATTTCAAGCATTTTTCGAAAAAAACATTTGTTTTTAAAACATTTTTTTAAAATAAAAAAGTATCTTTTTAGTTGTTTCTCAAAATGGAGTTTTTTACCAATTTAGACGATTTGACAACAGGAAAATAACATATATAATATTGGCTATGGTGGTAACATCCACTGCTGGAGGAAACGATGAACAAAGTGCACGAGAAGGAAACGATGGACGTGTAAGTTAGGAGGCAAGATGAAATATCTTGTCATGTTAGTAATAATCTTGGTGGTTATTGCTTACATACTTGATGGCCGCAATAATAAGTAGCCATTAGGTAATCTAAACTTTAAACGTTTGTCGTTTTCGATAGCGAAAAGGGAAGGTTGGCGCCTTCCCTTTTCTTTTAAACTAAACTTTAAACGTCTATCGACATCTTTATTATATGTTATAAGTATAACAAAATCAATATTATAATTTTTGCAATTTGTTGCAGTTGTTCGGAAATTCCTAACAACTGAATCTAGCAAAAGTTCACCCTCAGTAAAATATTTTTTATGTGTTCGCTGATAATTGCTTTAACAGCACCAAATAATTCATATAACTGTTTTTGGTTTAAGCAAAACCGTATTTTCTTCTAATTTTACTTCAATTTCCCAACTAGTCTTGTGTATAAATAATAATTCTCCCTAACTTATCTGACATAATAATTCACTGTCTTTGAGCAATATCACACAATGTTTCCTACTGATAAACAACGGTTTTTTTACAAAAAATAAACAAAAACATAGAGCCTTTTAGCTTTATTGATAAATATTCTTAAATATATTGTGATTGAATTAAATAGAAAAATAAAAGGCTATCTTTTTAGATAACCTGTTTTCGTTCAATTAACACTGTACTATCACAAGCGATAGCTTCACCTCTACCAATTGCGTCCATCTTTTCATAAGTAGTCGCTTTAATTGATATTTGATTAATATTAATATTTAATACATTTGCAATTGATTCTCTCATTAAATTGATGTAAGGTTTCATTTTAGGAGCTTCTGCGTAAATCATTGTATCTATATTAGAAATAACATATCCTTTTTCTAAAACTAACTCATAACATTTTTTTAATAATATTTTTGAATCAATTCCACTATATTTAGGATCAGTATCAGGAAAATGTGTTCCTAAATCACCTAACGATAGGGCACCTAATAAGCTTTCAGCAATTGCGTGTAGTAAGGCATCTGCATCACTATGACCTAACAATCCTTTTTCAAAAGGTATTTCAATACCACCTAAAATTAATTTTCTACCCACAACTAATTTATGAGTATCCCATGAATGTCCTATACGATATTTATTAATGTTTTTAGCGACAGTTAAGTAATCACTAACATTTGTTATTTTAATATTAGATGTATCTCCTAAAACTAAAGAAGGCTTAACCCCTAATTCTTCATAAACAAGTGTTACATCATCACTATAGACTTTACTAGCCTTATCATAGGCTTTTAAATAATCGTTCTTTTTAACATACTGAGGAGTATACGCTAAGATATAATCTTCTCTTACTAAATTATTAAATTCCTTATCTTTAATAGAATCAACAAGATGAGCTCCTAAGAAAGCTAAATCACATTTATTTGATTCTTCTACCATCTTATTAATATCTTCTATACTTATTAGGGGTCTCGCTCCATCATGAATAAATACTTTATCATATTTAGCATTTAATACCCCGTGACAAACACTCTCTTGACGAGTAGCTCCACCAATAACGACATTATCATGATAAGTTAAAATCTCTTCATAATCATTAACATTAGCTACTACAATAATATCATCAGTAATACTTTTAAATTTACAAACACTATGCATAAACACTGGTTTATCTTCTAATGGCAGTAGTACTTTATTAACATTTATTTCCATTCTAGAAGACAGTCCTCCACATAAAATTACAACACTAATCATATTACCAATCACCTAATTCCAAAGTCTTTTAAATCTTTATAGAATGCATAATTTAAATTAAAATTAGGGTTTAGTGTAGCGTTAATTGCGGTATTACAGTTAGCGATTAATTCTTCTTTATTTAAACCATCTATATTAGCTTCAGCTACACCAATATTAACTTTAAGTTCAGCATGAAGTGATCCATAATTTAAAGTTAGGTTCATCGCTTTAGGATCAGATAACAGTCCTCGTTTAAAGAATTCCATTTTTCTAGTATCAGTGATAATAAAGTAGAAGACTAATCCACTAGTTCGATAAAGGTCTGTTGAATCACTCATAAAGTTATTTTTTAACTTCTTAATATATTCATTCATAATCATATTACCAACACTTCTACCACAATGATTATTAATTTCTGGTAGTGTTGTTAGATTAACACAAACAAGTTGGAAAACACGACGGTCTTTATATAAGGCATCTAATGTTACTAATAATTCGTCAAGACCTTTTGCGCTATCAACTTCACTCATATTAGTCTTTTGGAAATAATTAGTATTAACAACTTTAGCAAAACCTAATATAACATTACTAGACTCATCATCAAAAATTCTTTTTCCTGTTTCTTTAACAAATTCAAACTTATCCCCAACTTTAATACGATAAGAAATAGAATAAGTTGGTCTTTCAGGAGTTAAAGATCTAATTGTTGATGTATAAATAGCTAAATCATCTGGATAAATTAAAGACTTATAATTCATATAAGCAATTGTATTACTTCCTAATTTTAAATCTTTAACTAATACATCATTACCCCAAATATAGTTTTCATCTAAATCGTTAAAGAAAATACCTTCTTCAGTTAATTCTAGTGCCGCAATAAACTTATATTGAATTGATTCTAGATCTTTATTTTTACTCATTAATTCTCTTTCAACTTCAGCTAAAGAGGCATCAGTTTTCTTTTGACCAATATTTAATCTACCGCGATATTTACCACCTACATAAAGTGGTTTTTCAACTAAATTTAATACTACAGTTTGACCATTATAATTTTGAAAATAAATTTCTCGTTTATATTCTTCTTTAGGTTTAGTAGTCTTCGCAAAAGTTTTATAGTATTCTTTTAACTCTTTATTTGTTATCACATTATTATTAACATGAGTAAAACGAATTGTTTGATCAAAGACATCAAAGGCTTTTCTTCCGATTACATCTTTTTTCTCTAAACCTAAATCAGAAAGTAGACTCTCAGATATTTCTTTTATTCTGTCACGCTTATCACAAACATAATAAACATTCCAGCTTGTATTATTTAAAGATTCAATAAACTGTGTATAGTCACTACTTTTTTGATAACAGTTATTTACAACTGAAAAACTCATAGCGGCAAATACTACAAAAATTAATAATACATAGCCTAAAAAGATTAAATTAAGTGTTTCATTAACTAATATAACACTCTCATAAAATAAGAAAGATAAAATCAAAATAAAGATATTAACAAAAGCTAGGCTTAATTTCCATTTAATAAGCTTATTCTTCCCGAAACATTCCATTATTAATATCACTAATAAAATAAGTGATAAAAGAAGTGTAGCGAGTAATAAAGCATATGTTTTTATAAATTCCATAATAAAAACTCCTTAAAATAAATCATGTCCAACGATAAAAATTAAAGCTGATACAATTAAAGATACAATAAAAATCATAAAAGGATGTTTTGTAAAAAACTCAACTAATTTTTCACTAGCCTTACCAAAAGAAAGGCTACTTAATGGATTAAAAATAAAACTAAATATTTTCTTAATAACATTCATAAAACACCCCTCCTATTCCATCGCTAAATCGATATATTCTAATAATTTATCTCTATCAGTAATAGTGATAATGATACCACTATAAGTAATACTAATCTTACCTGTTTCTTCACTTACAACAATTGTAATACTATCTGTTACCTCAGCAATCCCTAAAGCCGCACGATGTCTAGAACCTACTGTTTTGTCTAATGTTTCTCTAGTAGATAGAACATAATAAGCACCAGCACAACGAATCTTATTACCTTTAATGATAACCGCACCATCATGAAGTGGAGTAAGAGGAGAGAAGATATTAATCAATAACTCTTTACTAATTTCAGCATTCATAACAATTGCCTTTTCAGCATATTGGTCTAACAATTTATGTTTTTCAATTGTAATTAACGCACCTGTTTTTCTACTTGATAAATACATAACCGCATCCGCAATCGCTTGTTTATTAGCATTACTTCCTTTGACAAACTTAACAGCTTTATCTTTTGTTGATAAAGTTTCTAACCATGTATGAATATCAGGAGCCATTACAATTACATATAGTATTGGCAACACCATTAAAATATAACTATAAATTTCTTTACTAATACCTAAATTTAATTTATCTGCTAAAAAGCCAAATAAGATTACTAAAATAGTTGGAAGCAAGACTGCGTAAAAATGTTTATTTCTTAACGCAAACCATAATACGAAAAAGACGACAATAAAAAGTAAATAGCCATCTAAAATATAATTACCTAAATTTCCTTCACTAAAGAATTCTACTACTTCGTTCCACCACATAAAAATGCACCTCTTTGAATAATTATACAATAATTCAAAGAAATAATAAAGATAAAGGACAAAAATTTGCCCCTTAACTAATGATTTAATACTTCGATTTTTAATGTATCAGGATTAAATCTTAAAAAATATTTTCCGTGATTATATTTTCTTATTATTTCTAAAAAAGCTTTTTTAAAACAAGTTTGATGAGATTTAAAATCATCTTCATTAAAACTAATGTCAAAACCCTTATATTTAAAAGAATCAATGTATGGATTACTCTTTAAAATACTTGCCTTTGATCCTAACTCTAAATCACACTTCATATTAGATTCTAAAGTCTTACTACCAGAAATAAAACCAATATTATCAATTCTTTTATTCTCGCTAACAAAAATAAAAACAGAATTAATTGTCCTAAACTCTCTGCCCTTCTTATCATAAAAATAACCATTTTCAATCATTGAAGTAATAAAGTTTTTAATCTCAGTAGAAGAGTCGGTAAATCTTTTGATAACAATAACTTGATAAATAAATTTAGAGTAGTGTTCACTTAAGACTCCTCCATCGTCATATCCGATATACCCAGGAGGTGTACCTATTAAACCAGATAAAGAATTAACTTCATTAAAGTTAGCTAAATTAATTTCTAAAATTGACTCAGTGGTAATTCCAAATCCACTTTTAATATCAGTTAATAAAACCTGTAAATTATCTTCATCACCTGTAAAGTTGATACTCACTAAATTTTTCTTAGTAACTACACCTAAATAGTTATCTAAGAAGAATGGTTCTAGTTCATTATAAGTAAAACTACCTTCAACTACACCTAAATTACAACCAGTTATATTTTTTAGCGCTTCATCAATATGATAAATGTTAGATGTGCTACTACCACTAATCTTAGCTAAACTCATTGCCTCATCCATCAAGTCAATTGCTTTATCAGGAAACTTTCTGTTAGTTATTTTCTCATCACATAACTTAATGATATAAGGGATGTTTTTTCGATCAAAATCAACGTTATGAAACTTAATATAATTATCGATAATGCCATTTAACACATCTATGGTTTCTAGAGGTGTTAACTCATTAACAAAAATCGATTGAAATCGCCTAGCTAGCGCTTTATCTTTATTTATTGACTTCTCAAATTCGTCGGCTGTAGTAGCGCCAATACATCTAAAATTTTCTCTTGCTAGATATGGTTTAATAATGTTTGCGATATCTAGTGAATTATCACTAGAACCCGCTCCTATAATAGTATGTATTTCATCAATAAATAAAATCTTATTACTTGAATTAAGAACCTCATCTAATACTTTATTAATCCTAGCCTCAAAGTCGCCTCGGTACTTAGTATTAGCGATTAGGCTTGAAACATTAACCGATATTACTTCATAACTACTCCCATCATTTATAAGTTCATAACATAACCCTTCCACAAGCGCTGTTTTCCCAACGCCTGCACTACCAACTAATAAGATATTGTTTTTACTTTTTCTTTCTAAAATAACTTTCATTCGTTGTAAATATGAAGATCTTCCAATTAATTTATTTAACTTATTTTCTTTGGCTAATTGTGTTAAATTGACTGAATAATTATTTAACTCTTCAGTGTTTTTAATATAGAAGTATTCTTTCAAATCTTCAATTAAAACAATTGAATTTAAATTTAATTTCTTTATTAAAGCTTCAAAGATTGTATCTTTAACAACAAGTAATGCAAAGAGTAAATGTTCTTCTAAAACAACATCTGAATTATTTTCTTTACTAATTACTTTACTCATTTCCATTACTTCTTTAAACTTATCTGTATATTCATTATTATTACTTCTAATAATTACATAAGACAGGATGGCTTGTGAAATTTCATCTAAAGTGACTCTATAGTCTTCAAGTAAAAATCTCGTTATTGATTCTTCTTTACTAAACATTACATATAAAAGTGATTCTGTACCAATCTTAAATAACTTAAAATGTTTGTTAGTATACGTCTTACTATCTTCTAATATTTCTAAGACATTATTGTCAAAATTATCAAACATAAGTCCTCCTCTAATACTCTCATGTTATAGTATATGTATTTATCAAGAAATTATAGATTAACAAATAAATGATTTTAAATATTACAAATTAATCTAATTATTTAAGAAAAGATATTATATAATAATAGTTGAGGTAATGATCATGGAAAAAGCAATTGTTGTTGGAGTAGAACTGTTTGATAGCGAGTATTCATTAGAATATTCTTTAGATGAATTAACAAATCTAGCTAAATCACTAGATATTAAAGTAGTTGAAAGAGTATCACAAAAATTAGATAAAATTAATCCTAAGTTTTATTTAGGAAGCGGTAAGGTAGAAGAGATTAAAAATATGATTGTAGCCTTAGATATTGATACAGTCATTTTTGATGATGAATTAAGTCCTAGCCAAATCAGAAACTTAGAAAAAACATTAGAAGTTAAAGTAATAGATAGAACGCTTTTAATTTTAGACATCTTCCAATCTAGAGCTAATACCACAGAAGCAATCCTAGAAACAAAACTAGCAAAACTTAAATATATGTTGCCACGTCTTGTCGGTTTAAACAATTATATGTCGCGTCAAGGTGGCGGAGCCGGAGTAGCTAATAAAGGTAGCGGTGAAAAACAAATTGAGTTAGATAGAAGAAAAATAGCCGCTGAAATAATTCAAATTGAAGAAAGATTAAAAAAGATTAAAAATGATAGAGCCGCTCAAAGAATTAAAAGAGAAAAAACAAATATTCCAATCGTTAGTTTAGTAGGTTATACAAACGCTGGTAAATCAACGACATTTAATACTATCTTAAAACATTCAAAAGTAAAAAACGAAAAAGAAGTAATGGAAAAAGATATGTTGTTTGCGACCCTTGGAACAAGTGTAAGAAATGTAAAACTACCAAATAACCAAGAAATCCTTTTAATTGATACAGTAGGCTTTGTTTCTAAACTACCAACACTACTAGTTAACTCATTCCGTTCGACATTAGAAGAAATACTTAATTCTTCTTTAATTATTCATGTTGTAGACGTTAGTAGTCCATATTATAGAAATCAAATAGAAGTAACAAAAAATGTTTTAGCCGAAATAGGTGTTACTGATATTAAAGAAATCTATTTACTAAATAAAATAGATAAATGTGAAACAACTCCATTCTTCTATGAAGGAAAGTCATTACCATTTTCAAATAAAAGCGGATTAAACAATTTGGAATTAATTAATTTAATAGAGAACGAAATATTAGAAGAGGCTAATTCATTCTTTAATTTAAACGTTCCTTTATCAGATGGTAAAACAATTAGCCTAATTGAAGCTAGCGGTATTATAAAAGCAAAAATTTATATGACAGAATATATTTACTATCAAGCATATATTCCAAATACATTAATAACTAAAATAAAACAATATATTATTTAAGAAAGAGATTAATTTCTCTTTTTTTATTATTTACCGGCAATTTATAAACCATTTTTAAACTTAATTTTTTAAGTTATTTTGCCGATAACTATTTTAAAGCAAAAAAAATAACTAGAAATTAATTCTAGTTATCTTCATACATATCTTCGTAATCATCCATGATGTCGTTATATTCTTGTTCGTCAAGGAAGCTAACTTCATCATCATCTTCAGTTGGATCAAGATCGTCTAATGAATAATCATAGTCATCATAGTATTCATCATCTTCGTCTTCATCTTCGTCATCTTCAATAGATTCTTCATCGTCTTCATCGATGTTATAATCATCTAATTCGATTGTTTCTTCTTCCTCTTCGTATTCTTCACCAGTATTGAAGTAAGAACCATCGCGATCAAAAACTTCTAATGATTGTCTAGTTTTTAAATCCCATTTTCCTTCTCCACAAAATACGAAAGCAGAACTTGTTGTGATATCTATATATAATTGAGTTGCTAAAACGCCGTTTGGATCATCTAATCCTTTTAACTCTAACACTTCTTGAATTAATGTTGTAATTAATTGTGGTGTCTTTTTTTGATTTAATAATTCAGCAGCAACTTCTAACATTGATAATTGTTCAGTATTCATTTTGGAATCCTCCTTAAAAAAGTCAATAGATATTATATCTAAAATAAGCTATTTTTGCAAGTGAAATTAAAATATTATTTTTAATTTATTACTAGATTGCCATTCATTTTCAAAATAATGTTCATATAACACATTAATTGAGTTTTCTCTGACATATAACTCTTTTGTAAAACTAGCTGTCTTAAACTCTAATCCAAGATTGTTTTTATAATACCCTTCCATCTTTTCTTTTAGCTTAAATACTTGCCTCATATTAACATTACCAGTTCGTTCAATAATAATTTCATTATCACCAATTGTAACGTTAATCATTGTGTTAGGTGTACTTTTATCTGGAAAAATTAAGACATTTCCTTCCTTTTTTCCAAATACTTTAAAATTAATATTCATATTTTCTGAAATCATTTCAAAATAAATTAACATATCTAAAAACCTCAAAAAATTAAAAATATCAAAATAACAATTAATCCTGGTAGTCTAAAAATTCCGAATAATAAAATTGTCAAAACATTAAACGGAATATGAAAATAAAATAATTGTCCTATTAAGTTTATAAGCAGGATACCGACGATTCCAAAAATAATGGATTTGAATAGTTCTTTTAACAAATAAATCACCGATATACTATATACGAATTGTTTTACTATTATGCTTTTGTTTTAAAATAAACAATAACAGTATACAAAACAATCGCCAAAACAATTATTCCGATAATCTTTCTTGGAATATAGATTAAAACCTTTTTTACAAATTCAATTATTCCAAGAACTAATACATAAACGAGTACCAATAGTATTACGTATTGATAAACAATATCTAGTTGGAAAAAACCTCTTAAAATATTTTCTAAGAAATTTTCTAACCAACTTAGATTTTTCTCTGGGGTATAAAGCAATTATATCAGTCCTAATATTGTCTTCTTCCCTCTATTGCTTTTAATAAAGTCATTTCATCTGCATAAGATATATCGCCACCAAAAGGTAAGCCATGAGCAATTCTAGAAATGAATACATCATACTCTTCTAGTAATGCTTTAATGTATCTCGCAGTAGTTTCTCCCTCTGTTGTTGCGTTTGTAGCTATAATTAATTCCTTAACCTTACCCTCTTTAACACGATTAATTAATGAGTCGATATTTATATCATCTACACCTACACCACCTGCAAAATTAATTGCTCCATCAAGGACATGGTATAGTCCTTTATACTCTTGCATTTTCTCCATAATAAAGACATCTTTAATAGTTTCAACAACCATAATAATATCTTTATTTCTACTCTCATCACTACATACTTCACAAGAAGCCTCAGTAGTAGAAATGTTGTGGCAAATTGGACAACGATATAAATTATTTTTTACATTAATTATGGCTTCACCAAGCCTCTTTACGTCTTCATCTTGCATTTCAGAAAAAGTGAATAACGCTAATCTTTCAGCCGTTTTCTTTCCTATACTAGGTAAAGCTAAATAACCATCAATTAAGTCTTTTATTGGTTTAGGATAATCCATTATTAGAATAACCCTGGCATTCCCATTCCGCCTGTAAATGCGCCCATAACATCTTGAGTTTCTTCATCGATTTTGCGCATTACATCGTTAATAGCTGCAACAATAGTATCTTGGATCATATCTTTATCTTCAGGATTTAAAACTTCACTATCGATTTCGATATTTACAATTCTTTTATCTCCTGTAGCTTCAACTTTAACCATTCCGCCTCCGGCAGTTCCTGTAAAAACAGATTGTTCTAATTTCTTTTGTGCTTCAAGCATATCTCTTTGCATTTTTTTAATTTTGTTAATCATTGCTGGATTCATAATCTTTTCTTCCTTCCTCTTATTCAAAACTTACATTATTGCCAAAAAAGTCGTGTGCTAATTTTGCCATTTCACTTTCTTGGACTTGTTCTTCGTTATACAATCTTACATCAATATTAATATGAGCTAATTGTGGTTTTCTAATACCAGATTTAAATTTAGTTGTGTAATCTTGTAATATCATATCCCAAACATTAGTTGGAATAGCATAATAATTAGTGATTAATTTTTCATCACTATTAATCAAAGATAAAACTTTATTTCTATTTTCTTTTTGCATCATAAAATCACATAAGAAGATTTGATTGAATGTAATAATACACTCATCACCACTACAAGCTACAACACTTGCTTCCTCTAGGTTTGCTGATACAAGTCTATCTTTTTTGTTTGATTTAATTTGGGCTAATTTGTTAATTAAAATTTTCTTTTTACTAACATTACCATTATTTAAAACATTTTCAATCATAGAGATTTCAATATAGTTAAAATCAGTATTTCTTTTTTGAACTACTGGAGTATCAATAGTAGGAGCAATCTCTTTAATAGGAGCAGTGCCCAAGTTATTGATTCTTGCTTCAAGTTGAGCTATCTTTGCTTCTAATTCAGAAATCATTGAACTATTATCAACACTTATTTGTTCTAAATAATCACTCATCTTAACTAAAGCTAACTCTAAATACGTTCTCTTTTGATTAGTAAACTTCATATTGTTTTGAGCTTCATTTAAAACATTTAAATAGAAGTAGATCTTTTGATTTGAAGTTTTCTTAGCTAATTTAATAAAGTCTTTATTATTGTATAAAGCTTTTTCGCCTTTTGGATTATTTTTATAAATTAACATATCACGATAAAAAGAAATCAAATCATTACAGATCTTAGGAATCTCTTTACCTAAATCAATAATCTTTTCTAGTGCTGTTAAAACTTTACCAGAATCTTTATCTAAAATACATTCAGCAACATCTAACATATTATCTAAGTTAACAGCTCCTGAGACTTGATAAACATCTTCGACCTTAACCATATCACCAGCAAAAGAAATAGCTTCATCAAGTAAACTTAATGCGTCTCTCATTCCGCCTTCAGCGCATTCAGCAATAAGTTCAATAGCTTCATCAGCTATTTTAATATTTTCTTCTTTTGCAATAAAATTGATACGAGAAATTATTTCTTTATTACCTACACCTCTAAAATCAAATCTTTGACATCTTGATAAAATAGTCGCAGGAATTTTATGTGGTTCAGTAGTAGCTAAAATGAAGATTGCATGTGCAGGTGGTTCTTCTAAAGTTTTAAGTAATGCGTTAAAAGCACCAGTAGATAACATATGAACCTCATCGATGATATAGACTTTATACTTACCTTCACTTGGTAAATATTTAACCTTATCTCTAATGTCACGAATCTCATCTACACCGTTATTACTAGCTGCGTCGATTTCAACAACATCACTAATCATTCCCTTAGTAATACCTTTACAAATTTCACATTCATTACAAGGTTCACCATCTTTACAGTTAGGACAATTAATTGCTTTTGCCATAATCTTAGCAATCGTTGTTTTACCCGTTCCACGTGGTCCACTAAAAAGGTATGCATGAGCTACTTTGTTATTTATAATTGCGTTTAAAATTGTTCGCACAATATGTTCTTGTCCAGAAACTTCTTTAAAAGCTTGTGGACGATATGCACGATATAAAGCCATATATGCCATACTAAAACAGTCGAGTAGACACTTCCTCGACACCCACCTCTCTTTTCAACTTTATATTGTTCTAAAATATCATAGTGTGAGTTAGCTGTGTCTTCAGTGCCCCTCACAGAACCGTACGTGCAGTTTTCCCGCATACGGCTCTTCACAA
>JBGVOE010000032.1:0-2573 GCA_045126355.1 Anaeroplasmataceae bacterium
TAACAATCCTCTTTCAAAATCTGAAAGCAGTTCTATTTTCATTTCCAATTTATGTATTTGACGTATTTTATCTTCAGGATTTGTTATATTTAAAGCATCCCTTATTTCGTTATCTATATCTGATAATTCTTTCAAATCACAGCTAACACATGCAAAACTTAAGGTAATAATGCATAATAAAATCAATATTTTCCTCATAATTGCCACCTTCTATACCTATAAATTATTAAGTTAACTAATTTGTGGAACTTTATCCTTATCATAAAAAACTAAAGTTCCATCTTCATACTTTGTAATATCTGTTTCCTGTAACACGACTAATCCACTTGGTAAAATATAACTTCCATTTACACTTACTTTTACAGCTAAACTTGATGGCATAGGGGCAATTGCGATATCACCGCTCAAATCTAATTTTGCTTTACACCCTAAACAAAAAGCTTTAGTTTTTCCTATGTCTTCAACTCTTATATAATGAGACTCTTTAATAGAGCCTGTTAAACCACAACTACAACATTCTACATGTGATATATCATTAAAATATTTCCATTTAGTAAACAAATGAGTATGTCCACAATAAATACATATCGAATTAGAAAAAGTATGATAATCTAATATATTTAAACCACAATCACAATAAGCTTTATGCTTTTCCATCTCTGTCTGCTCGTAACTAAAATTATATGAATGGTTGTGGGCCCTTATATTTACTAAAATATCTCCTGTATTTAAAATATCTAAATAAGCTACTCTCAAATAGTATCTAGCAGGGGCCAAGGTTTCACAATAATTATATAAATTATTATTAGATTGAATCAAATGCATTGGTAATAAATTCATATTAGAATTATATAATCTTATATCTAATGCATTATCAGCACTAATATTAATTAAATAATCACTTGTTTCATCTACATTTAATTCATACAATCCATATTTTAAAGTATTATTATGTTTGATTGTTCTTTCTATATTTATATTATTCATTTTATTAGATAATGAATATGCACTAGTAGTTCTAGGGCGATATGCTTTTATACACGTAAATGAGATATCTTCTGTAGGTCCATAAGGACATTCATCGAATTCATGTTTATAAACTCCCTCCATACCCCATTTTGAAATCAATGTTACATCTGATAATGTTGGATTATAGTTTATATTTGCAGTTCCAGATACCACAATTGCAGAATGTGATATAAAAGGGCTGCTATAACCATCCGGGCCATGTCCATAAGACCAATAACAAACTATATCTCCAGGTCTTATAACATCTGTGACAACATATGTATAATCATCTAAATATGAATTGGGATAATCCATCCAAACATTATTAGTTAAAGGATCCTGCGAATAAAATGCATAAGAATGACAATTATACGCTTCGTTAGCCGGAAAAACATAATCATCATCTGTTATTGTTGGGTAATCTCGTAGCATATTCAAATGTGAATCTCTAATCCTATTATCATCAAAACCATTCACCCGAAAACTAACATGCTGTACAACAGTACCATTCGGAGTATATATATTTGCTACCGAATTTGAATTTAATGCAAATAGATTAATATCTTCAGTATATCCAGAATCATTAATAATTTTTTTTAATAAAATTAATTTATTTCCTTCTATCTCTGAATTTGCTAATAATAATCTTTGTTCGAGTATATTATCAACATTATCACGCATCAATAACTCTTTATAATATTTATTATTTACTTTAAATTTCTCAATACCCATTTCCAATGTTGAAAACAAATTTATATATTCTAATTCTTCTTGAATAATCATATTAATTAAATCATCAGTACTTAAAATTGAAAAATCCTCATTATTTACTTCATATGATTGTGCATTCACCTTTGCAGTATTACCGGAATTCACACAAAATATACCCGATATAAAAAACAGGATTACACATAATTTCTTTAAAAAATTCATTTAAAATTACTCCTTTATTATTAAACATTTCAACTCTACTAATACCCATATTTTCTAGTTCTTAAATTAATACGAAAATAAACTATTAATTTAATGATTTTAAATTATAAATAACATAATATACTATTATTTATTTTTATTACTTTTTTTACTTTGATTTCCATATTGACTATTATCATAGATGTTTTTTCCTGATAAGATTTCCTTATAACTATCATCTAATTTTATTAGTGAAAAAAAGACCTTATATTTATCTTCTCCTTCATAAATTAGCTCAACAAAACCACCATTTACTATATTAAAACGAGTAAGCCCTTTCCCAAAACCAATATAATGTTCATACAAATTACTTTTTATGTACCCGTCCTCACGAACCTCAGCAAAAGGAACATCATTTAAGCAATTTAATACTTCACTAATATATTCTTCATTCTCAACATATAAAAATGCCGATGGAAACTGATTATGTCCAAATGCTAAAATTTCAATCTCATTAAAATCAATTAAATCTGATAATGTATAATAACTAACATCTTTTTTTAATTGATCTCCCCAACTTAAAGAATTCTTAAAATCCAAGACTACTTTATCTTTTTCACTCAACAATCTATCATAATTAACTAACAATCCTC
>JBGVOE010000033.1:0-5127 GCA_045126355.1 Anaeroplasmataceae bacterium
AGTCATCCAACAAGCGATGGTGCAAGTATTATCGCCAATGTTTGAACCACATTTTAGTGATAATAGTTATGGTTTTAGACCAAATAGGTCTTGTGAAAAAGCAATAATCAAAGCGCTAGAATTTATGAATGATGGTTATGATTGGATTGTCGATATTGACCTTGAGAAATTTTTCGATAATGTTCCACACGATAAATTACTACGTTTAGTAAGTGATGTAGTAAAAGATGGGAATGTAGTCTCATTAGTTAATAAGTTTCTAAAAGCAGGAGTTTTGGTAGAAAATGAGTTTGAAGAAACAATGGTAGGGACACCACAAGGTGGTCCTCTTTCTCCATTACTATCAAATATCATTTTAAATAAACTTGATAAAGAATTAGAAGCGAGAGGTCTTAACTTTGTAAGATACGCTGATGACATAATTATAGTAGTTAAAAGTGAAAAAGCAGCAAATAGAGTTATGGCATCAATAACTGATTACATTGAAAGAAAACTAGGACTTAAAGTCAATATGACTAAAACAAAAGTATGTAAACCTAATGAACTTAAATATCTAGGATTTGGATTCTATAAATCAAACAAATATGAAGTAATTCCACATAAAGAATCAAAAGCCAAATTCAAACGTAAACTAAAAGGCCTAACAAAACGTAGTGAAAGCATTTCTTTGGATAAACGATTTGAAAAACTTAATTGGTTAATTCGTGGATGGGTTAATTACTTTAAAATTAGTAAGATGAAAACATTTCTCACAAAAATGGATGAATGGTTACGCACAAGAATAAGAATGATTATTTGGAAACAATGGAAGAAACCTAAAACGCAAGAAAACAATCTTGTTAAATGTGGTTTTTCCAGAGATGAAGCAAGAGGATTAGCAAACTGTAGAAGAGGCTATATGTTTGTAGCACATTCAAAAATATTGAAAAACGCTATATCAAAAGCAAGACTTTCAAAACCAAATAAAACAAAAGAACGAAGAGGGTTAGTCTTCACTCTAGATTATTATTTAGCTTGAATTTAAAACTTATAAGTTGAACCGCCCATTGCCGAACGGCACGATGTGGTGGTGTGAGAGGGAAAGAAAGTTATTAATTTTTAAAAATAATTAATAATTTTCTACTCTACTCGATTTATAAAATTATATATTCAAATAACAAAAATATTAGTGGAATTGTTATTGCTGATAATAGATGTGAAATTAAAGACATTGAAGACGCTTCCTTTGTATCAAGATCATATGCGGCTGGAACTATAATTGTATTTAATCCTAATGGCATTGAAAGTGTACAAATTGTACAAATTTTTAATGTTTCATTAATATTAATAAATTTCAATATTAAAATACCAAGTAATGGTAAAATTATTAATCTAGTTATTGATAATAAATATACTTTATAATTATTAAATGTATCTTTTAGACTCAGCTTTGCTACGGTTACTCCTGTTAACAACATTGCTACTGGTGACATTGTATTTCCTAATGTAGTAATAGAAGTATCTATAAAAGAAGGAAGTTTAATATTTATAAGTCCTAAAATTACTCCTATAAACATTGAGATAAACATAGGATTTATAAATCTTTTTATCCAACTTTTAAATGTTTTTTCTTGATTTTTTCTTGGTATTAATAGACTTGGAATAGCCCATGCATATATTGCTATATAAAATGGAATCACAAACATTAAATATTCTAAAAAGATGCTAGGAAATAATGCTTTTACAACTGCTATACCCATAAATCCAAAGTTAGAGAATGCTAAACCATAAGTATATATTTTCTTAATATACTCGTTTTTAGTAAATAGTTTTGCCAATAATATTCCTATGATAATAGATATTAAAATTACAATTGTTCCACCTAAGAAAAACATCCATGAGGCTTTTAGTTTTTCTATTGTAAAATTAGTGATGAAAGTTGATATAATCAATGATGGAACTAATACAAAGGTTTCAATTCTTGATAAAACTTTAGAACTGTTTTCAGGTAATATTTTTGTTTTTATTAGTATATATCCTATTATTATAAGTGTTACTAAGTATAATATTTGATTTAAAGTTGGTATAAATATATCATTCATTTAATTCACCTCTTACATAACATATTTTATTTTAACCAGAAAGTCAAATTATTTACTTTAAATTATAGAAATTTTATATTAATTGGAGTAAAATAAATAAAAAAGTTTATATTGTTTAAATACTTTATTATATTGTTTGAGGGAGAAAATTATGAAAAAATATTTAATACCTAATGGTGGAAAATTTTATAAAGCAAATTTACATATGCATACTACTATATCTGATGGAAATATGAGCTTAGAAGAAACAAAAAAGGCTTTTATGGAACAAGGATATTCGATTGTAGCATTTACTGATCATGAAGTTATGGTTTCGCATACAGATTTATGTGATGAAAATTTCTTAGCAATTACTTCAACAGAAATAAGTATGAATATCGAAGTCCATGCTCCATTTGAATATTTAAAATGTTATCATTTAAATTTATATTCAAAGGACCCATTAAAAGATTGTTTTAATACTTTCACCGAAAGTAAAATGTGGTTAGAACATTCTAAAAAATATATAACAGAAGAACAAAGAAATATTAATTATATCAAGACATATTCAGTAGATTGTGTTAATGACATAATTCAAAAAGCAAAAGAAGAAGGCTGCTTTGTTTCATATAATCATCCTGTTTGGTCACTTCAAACTTATGAAGACTACATTGGTTTAAAAGGATTATGGGGAGTAGAATGGCATAATACTGGTTGTGTTAACTCAGCTTATAAAGATACTTTCCAACCTGTAGAAGATTTATTAAGATTAGGTGAAAGAGTATATCCACTTGCTACAGATGATGCTCATAATATTAAAGACTGTTTTGGTGGATGGGTTATGGTTAAATGTTCTAATTTAGAATATGATACAGTATATAATGCGCTAGAAAATGGTGATTTTTATTCATCAAATGGTCCGGAAATTTTATCTCTTGATATTGAAGATGGTATTGTTAATGTTAATACATCTAAAGCTAAAGCTATTCAATTAAATACTGAAAGAAGAGTTACTATGTTTAAAAATGGTGTTGATTTAACTGAAGCACAATTTGATATTAACTTTTATTTAAATGAATGTAAAAACAATATTAACAAAAATCAATATATAAGAATAACTGTTGTTGATGAAAAGGGTAATGAAGCTCATTCTAGAGCATATTTTATAGATGAATTATTATAATACATAATAAAAATCGGTCTCGTTTGAGGCCGATTTTCGTTTTATCCAATATAACGTTTTAAGAATTCTTTTGTTCTTTCTTGTTTTGGATTATTAAATATTTCTTCAGGAGTACCTTCTTCACAAATATAACCGTTATCCATGAAGATTACTTTATTTGAAACATCTTTAGCAAATGCCATTTCATGAGTAACTACAATCATTGTAATACCTTCTTTGGCTAAATTTTTCATAACATTTAATACTTCCCCTACCATTTCAGGATCTAAGGCACTAGTAGGTTCATCAAATAAAATGATATCTGGATTCATACATAGAGCTCTTGCAATGGCGACACGTTGTTTTTGACCGCCCGATAGTTCTTTAATTTTATAATTCATACGATCTTGCATATTAACGCTTGTTAAGTGTTTGATTGCAATTTCTTTTGCTTCATGATATGGTCTTTTTAAAACTTTAGTTTGAGCTAAAATACAGTTTTCTAAAACATTCATATTATTAAAAAGATTAAAACTTTGGAATACCATAACTAATTTTGTTCTGATTTTATATAGTTCTTTATTAGATACAAAAGAAGAAGGGGAGTTAGCTACTGCATTTAAATACATTTCTTCATTGTAGAAGTGTTTTTTTAATACAGGATTCTTTCTAACTTCGTTGTATTCTTTTTTTGCCTTTTTTAATAATACTTTATATTCTGGATTTTTTTCTTCAATTAATTTATTTGCCCATATAGCAACTTCATCTTCAGTTCTAATTAACTCTTCTTCATAAAAAGCTAATGCCTTGTGATAAGCTTCATAGTCAACAAAGTCATTTTTACAGTATGGAACATAGAAATATGTAGTTTCATTAAATTCCATTGTTCCTCTTGTTGGCGTTTCAAGTAAATTTAGACAACGTAATAGTGTTGATTTACCACTACCACTTGAACCGATGATACTAATCACATCACCTTTATTAACCTCTATTGAGATATCTTTTAATACTTTATTTTTACCAAAGAATTTTGCAATATTAGAGGCTTTTAAAATTGGATTATTCATATTTTAAAATTCCTCCTTTTTAGCAAATACATTTGTAAATATTTTATTTCCATCTAATTTCTTTTCAATTAATTTAATAGCAATAGAAGCAATAATAGTTAATACTAAGTAGATTGCAGCAATTAGTAAGTAACATTCTAAGAAGGCATAATTTGTTGTTGCTATATCTTTAAATCTATAGAATAATTCAGCCACAGCAATAATGTTTAATACAGATGAATCTTTTATATTAACAATTAATTCGTTTCCGATAGTAGGTAATGCATTTCTTATTGCTTGAGGAAGAATTATTAAAAGTGATGCCTGTCCTTTTGACATACCTAATGATAATGCTCCTTCAGTTTGACCAGCATCTACACCATTTAATCCTGATTGAATGATTTCACCCATATATGCAGTTGTGTTTAACGTGATTACAATTAACCCTGCACATAACCAACCATTAATAACATTACTAATTTCTGCTGGAAAAGTAACCATCTCCCAGTATAATCCAATTCCTTGACAAGCGTATTTAAAGATTAATGCTTGAACCATCATTGGAGTTCCACGTAATACTGTTGAATAAATTTTACAGAAATATAATCCAAATACTTTTAATACTTTAATAACTTTATTATCAGATTCTTTAACTTTAATATTTTTTCCATATGCTAAGAAGATACCTAAGATTAAACCTACAACAGTTCCGATTACTGCAAGAAGAAGTGTTGTTATTAAACCACTTAAGATATCGTTAAAATTTTCATTAAATACTCTAATAAGTTTTTCTAGACTAATCATTATGCATTACTAGCTGAACGAGTTGCAGCTTCTCCCATCCATAATGCTTTTTGTT
>JBGVOE010000034.1:0-6370 GCA_045126355.1 Anaeroplasmataceae bacterium
GTATCAAAAGAATATGTTGAAAAAGGACGAGTAAAAAGAGGAATATATAAATTAGATAATATGGTGTATAATGCTGATAGTGGTGGTGCTTATAATATTATGAGATTATACGCACAAGAAAAAAACACATCAATAGATATGATGTGTAAAGGATTAAGTAATCCAAGAAAAATATGTATCTGTGTAACTAGAAACTAATAGTTATAGTAGCAGTATTGGGCAGGAACTGTCCTATAGGTAGAAAACGCAAGTTTTCACCTAGAAGCTCACTTATTCAATAGGTGAGTAGTTCACTATTATCAATTACCATATTAATTGGAATTACAGTTATATTATATTCGATAGGATTTATCTTATCTGCCTATTTAGAAGGACACTTCTTAATGTTAAGACAAACTGAATTCAACAAAGTAATAACTATTTATCGAAATATAGAATATAAAAATGTAGAAGATTCAGAATTTCATGATAAATTCGAATCAGCAGTACAAGCTTTAAATGGTGATGGGGTGGGATTCCAACATACTTATAATAGTTTAAATGTATTATTTAAAGGCTTAGTATGTATAGTTTTATTCTTTATATTGCTATCTTTATTTAATATATGGGTTGCTATTATATGCTTAGTTAATACCATTTTAACTACTTTATTAAATAAATTAGTAACTAATTATCAAATGAAAAGAAAAGACGATGAATCTCATTTTTATCGTCAAACAAAATACTATAATACCGTATGTACAGATTTTGAATATGGTAAAGATATTAGAGTTTTTGATTTAAAAGATTTCTTGATGGACAAGTACAAGGGTAAATCTTTATCCTATTTAAAAGTTATTAAAGATGTTCAAAATAAAGAATTTAAAGTAGGATTATTAGGATTGTTAGTTTTATTATTACAAGATGGATTATCATACTTTTTAATAATTAAGGGTTATTTTGATGGCGTACTATCAATTTCAGATGTTTCTTTATATTTAACTACAGTAATTTCATTTACTACAATATTAAGAACTTTTGTAGATGATTTAAGTTTCTTAAATAGAGATTTAAAAATGTCATCACTGTATTTTGAAATTACTGATTATGCTAATACTTTAAATGATACAAGAGGCACTTTAAATAGATTGCCTGAAGAAGAACAAGTTGAAATTGAATTCAAGAATGTTTGGTTTAAATATCCAAATACTGAAAGATATATTTTAAAAGGATTAAATCTAAAAATTCACAAAGGTGAAAAACTCGCTATTGTAGGAACTAATGATGCTGGTAAATCTACAATTGTAAAATTAATATGTGGATTATTTGACCCTGATGAAGGTGAAATTTTAATTAATGCTATTAATGTAAAAGAATTTAAAAAAGAAGAATATTATATGATGTTTTCTACAGTGTTCCAAGACTATCAAATTTATGCTTGCAGTGTAATGGAAAATATTTTAGGAAATGAGACATCAAAAGAAAAAATCGAACTAGCAAAGAAATGTATAGAAGCAGTTGGATTAAAAGAAAAAATAGAATCATTGCCTAATGGATATGATACTCAATTATTAAAAGTAGTAGATGAAAATGGTGTTGATTTATCTGGTGGGCAAAAACAAAAAATAGCTATAGCTAGAGCTTTAGCTAAAAATAGTAGTTTATTAATATTAGACGAACCGACTAGCGCCCTTGATCCACTTGCAGAAGCAGAAATATATGAAAACTTTAATGCACTTGCGAATAATAAAATGGCAATTTACATATCACACAGAATGTCATCTAGTATATTCTGTGATAAGATATTGATTCTTGACAATGGTCATATTTCGGATTTTGATTCACACGAAAATCTAATGAAGAAGAAAGATAGTTTATGTTATAAATTATTTTATGACACAAGCTAAGAATTATAGTAATTAAACATCAAACAAAGAATAAATTATGATATAGAAGTATCAAGTTTATTCTTTTTTTCATATACTATTAATGAAAAAGATTTTAAAACTCTCAAACAAAAAAAGTGTTCGAGACTTGACAAAATACTTTATAAATAATATAATATAGTAGTAAAAAAATGGAGGTGTACTATGTTAAAAGTATTAAAAATAAGAGTTAATGGCTATAAACTTCTTGAAGATGATTTTGAAATAGATTTAACAACAAGAGCTAGAGTTTTTAGCGATGACATGAGTAATGAAATTTTACCTATTGATGATGGATTAAATACTTTTAGAAGTATATCATTTGTTGGGGGTAACTCTTCTGGTAAAAGTACTGTTTTATCATTAATCCTTAAAACATTTAACTTCTTACAAACAGGAAGATGGGAATACATACCTCGAGAATTTAAAAAAGATAAAATCCATTTAATAATAGTATTTTATTTAAAAGGATTTCTTTTCTCTTATTCAACGGATTTTAATAAAATTGACATTGCTGATGTTTCTAATGCTAATAAGTATTCATCTATTGAAAATGAAAAACTTTATAGTGTGAAATATACAAAAAGTAGAGGAAAGAAAAATTTAGAATTACTAGAAGAAGAGGGAATTGATTCTCTTCATTTATTAGGTGGTTCATTAGGCGACACTTCTGCCATAACTAAAATAACAAAAAATCAAATATTTGTAGATGATTTCTATACAAATAATATTACAAACTTTAATGAAGTAATTATTAGAAACACATTTTTTACAAGTTTAAATAGTTGCGATAAACAATTAGTTTCCTCAATTATTCAATTATTAGATAATAGCATCGAATATATTGTATATAACAATTCTGATAATGTTATCTTTAAACGAGTAAACGAAGAAGAAGTTAATATTCATACTTTAGAATTAATTGCTTTATTATCTGCAGGAACATTTAGGGGTGTTGATTTATATATTAGAGCAATTAACGCAATTAAAAACGGAAAAGTATTTATTGTGGATGAAATAGAAAATTGCTTCCAAAAAAATTTGGTTTACAATTTATTGTTCCTATTTAATGACGAAAAAATTAACAAAAACGGAGCACAAATAATCTTTAGTACTCATTATGTTGAAATTTTAGATTATTTAAAACGTCGTGATGGTATTTTTATCACTCACAAAGAAAATGGTAAAATAAACGCTAAAAATTTATATTCAGATTATGATGTTAGAACAGAATTATTAAAGAGTAAACAATTTGATAACAATGTTTTCAATACATCATTAAATTATAAGCAATTATTAGAAGTAAGGAGAAATCTGTTAAATGAATTACATTCTAATAATGACTGAAGGTAACACAGAGTTGGCGTTCCTTAATGTTTTGTTAGAAAAAGGAATATTAAAATTTTCCACTGAAGAACTTTTGATGGAGAAAATATATCATAGTAGACAAATTGATGGTGAAATAAAAGGGTATATTCAACAAGTGGATTATAAAGATAAAGTTTTTATTTATCGAGTTGGAGACAAGCTTTCTGATAAATTGACAATTCCATCTTCAATTTTACCAGAAAAGATTGGTGGTGTTATCGACATATCGACAACACCAGAGTTCGAAGTATTATTTTTATTAAATGAGGACTTGTATGATGAATTCCTTAAAGTTAAATCAACAGTTAAAGCAAGTGAATTTTACAAAATGAATCATAAAGGATATGGTAAGCAATCTAAATTTGTGACTAATTATTTTGATACTATGACTAACGAAGAAATAATTTAGTTAATTGACTTATATTCTAGAAAACACGGTAAAACAATAAAAAAACATCAGAAAACATTAAAAGAAATTATTAAGTATTAACAAAAAGAAGGTTGGTGATTTTATGAGAATAGCATTAATTGCTCATGATAAAAAGAAAAATGAAATGATTGAACTGGCTAAAGAATATAAGGATGTATTATCTAAACATTGTTTATATGCAACCGGTACAACTGGTACTTTGGTTATGGGAGAAACTGGGCTTACTATAACTAGATTTAAATCAGGTCCTTTAGGTGGTGACCAACAAATTGGTTCAATGATTGCTGAAAGTCAATTAGATTTGGTTATTTTCCTAAGAGATCCTTTAACAGCACAACCTCACGAACCAGATGTTAGCGCATTACTTCGTTTATGTGATGTAGTAAATATCCCTTTAGCAACTAATGTAGCTAGTGCAAAAATAATGTTAAAAGCATTAGATAAATTAGAACTTCCAAGTCAGAAAAAATAGAATAAATTTCAAGTCCTATGGTTAAACTAATCATAGGATTTTTATTTTATATAACAAAATTAGCACTCGAACATTGACAGTGCCAAAAATAGTGGTATAATATAATTAGCACTTAGAAGTACAGAGTGCTAAAAAGGGGTGAATAATATGCAAATGCAAGATTATAATAACGATGAAAATATTTTAGAAAAATTTGGTAGAATTTTAAATGAAGAAGTTAAAAACGGAAAAATGGATCCTGTTATAGGACGAGATGATGAAATTAGAAACATCATAATGATTTTATCAAGAAAGACAAAAAATAACCCAGTTTTAATTGGTGAGCCTGGTGTTGGTAAGACTGCAATTGTAGAAGGATTGGCTCAAAGAATTGTAAAAGAAGATGTTCCTAATGGATTAAAAAATAAAACAATTTATGAACTAGATATGGGTGCTTTAGTTGCAGGTGCTAAATATCGTGGTGAATTTGAAGAAAGATTAAAAGCTGTTTTAACTAAAGTGAAGGAATCAAATGGTAATATTATTATGTTTATCGATGAAATTCACTTAATTGTTGGAGCTGGTAAATCGGATGGTGCGTTAGATGCATCAAATATGTTAAAACCAATGTTAGCTCGTGGCGAACTACATTGCATTGGTGCAACTACATTAAATGAATATAGAACTTATATTGAAAAAGATGCTGCTTTAGAAAGAAGATTTCAAAAAGTTTTAGTAACTGAACCAACTGTTGAAGACACTATTTCTATTCTTAGAGGATTAAAAGAAAGATTTGAATCTTTTCATGGTGTGAAAATTACCGATGCAGCCTTGGTAAGTGCTGCGACATTGTCAAATAGATATATTACAGACAGATTTTTACCTGATAAAGCTATTGATTTAATAGATGAAGCTTGTGCCTCAATAAGAATGCAACTTGAAAGTAATCCTACAGAAATTGATGAATTAAATAGGAAAATATTACAATTAGAAATTGAAAGAGTTGCACTTTCTAGAGAAAAAGATCAAATAAGTAAAGAAAGGCTTTTAAAAATTGAAATTGAATTAAAAGAATTTAAGAAAAGATTAGATGAATTAAAAACAAAATGGGAACTAGAAAAAAAGGAAATCAATCGAATTAATGATTTAAAAAAAGAATTAGAAAAAGCTAGATTCCAATTGGATAACTTTTTACAAGAAGGTAATTATAATAAAGCTGCTGAATATCAATACTCTACAATTCCTAATATTGAAAAGCAAATTAATAACATTAATGATGAAAAAGACAAGATATTAAGTGAAGTAGTAGATGAAGATAAGGTAACTGAGATAATTGCAAGATGGACTAAAATTCCAGTATCTAAATTAATGCAAGGAGATAGAGAGAAACTACTTCATTTAAAAGAAACTTTAATGAAGCGCGTAATTGGTCAAGATCAAGCTTTAGAATTAGTTAGTAATGCCATTATTAGACAAAGAGCTGGCATTAAAGATCAAAATAGGCCTATCGGTTCATTTATGTGCTTAGGTCCTACTGGTGTTGGTAAAACAGAAGTTGCTAGAAGTTTAGCTGACGCTTTATTTGATTCGGAAAATCATATAATTAGAATAGATATGTCAGAATATATGGAAAGATATTCTGTGTCTAGATTAATTGGTGCTGCTCCCGGATATATAGGATATGAAGAAGGAGGACAATTAACAGAAGCCATTAGGAGAAATCCTTATTCAATTGTTTTATTCGATGAAATTGAAAAGGCGCATCCAGATGTATTTAATCTATTACTTCAAATTTTAGATGATGGTAGAATTACAGACTCTCAAGGAAGAACAGTTGATTTCAAAAATACAATTATAATTATGACTAGTAATTTAGGTAGTGATATTTTATTAGAAAATAATAATGATTGCTTTAATCAAATTAATGATTTATTACATCGTACTTTTAAACCCGAATTTTTAAATAGAATTGATGAAATAATCACCTTTAACCCGCTATCAAAAGATGTATGTATAAAAATTGTTGATAAAATGTTACTTGAATTAATAAAAAGATTAGAAGAAAACAAAATTAAAATTGAATTTACTCATTCATTAAAACAATATATTATAGATAGTGCCTTTTCATATGAATATGGGGCAAGACCAATAAAAAGATTTATTTCTAAAAATATTGAAACATTATTAGCTAGTAAAATTATTTCTGAAGAAATTAAA
>JBGVOE010000035.1:0-2113 GCA_045126355.1 Anaeroplasmataceae bacterium
GGTGAAATATATGAAGAAAATAAAAATAGTTTTAAGCATACTTATTTTTCTATTGATGTTTTCAATAGGAACTACAACAGTTTCAGCTGATATGGGACCTAAACCAGCTTCATATATCACCATTAAAGGAATTGAAGGAGAGTACGTTGCTTGTTTGGCAGCAAAAGAAGTATGGGGACCTAACTATGATTATGAACACTGGATTGAATATGAAATAGATTATGTAAAATATAATCCAATCATGGAATATAAAGATGAAGAAGGATTTAAATGGATTACTGATTATTACAAGTGTAGCGGTGAATCAAAAATAAGTTTCACTTATTACTGCCCAGATGAATATAAAATTGTAATCTATCAAAATGATGAATTCTTAATCGCAACTGAAGCTTTAGAAATGTATGCATACGCAACATACTATGAAATAGATTTTTCAACAGGAACAGTTACATCGCCTGAAGATATTAAAGTAACTAAAACATATGATTATTTTAGTGAAATACTTAATCTTATAGTAAGAATAGTACTTACTCTAGTGATAGAATTAGGATTATTCTTCTTATTTAGACTATACACTAAACGAAATTTCAAGGTTGTTTTAATTACAAACTTATTAACACAAATATTTTTAAATGTTGTAATTAATATAGCGTTATACAATTCAGGATATATGAGTGCTTTATTCTTACTTTTTGCTTTAGAATTTGTAATATTAATAATTGAATTTATAGCTTATCAAACATTACTAAAAGAAAAGAAACGTTGGGTTATTATTTTATATCCAATAATCGCAAATTCTTTATCTTTTGGTTTAGGTTTATGTATATTTAGATTTATTTTTTAAGTGAAATATTATTAGTTTATTCGTTAAATTATATGAGGAGCGTGAAATTTATGATTAAAAAGATTAGAAAAATATTTTTAGTATTTGGAGTTTTGCTCTTTATTTTAACTTTCACATCATGTTCAAATAATGATACTGACTCATTTTTTCATGTAGATTACTTTTATGAAAAGAATGATAATTATTTATCAAATAATAAAGTTACAATCGGAATAGGAAATAGTGTATTCGATGAAAACAACAATAAAGTTTTATCGATTGATGATGATTATTATCTAGGAATTAAAAACATTTGTATTAGTGTGTATATTGGCAGTAATCAGACTCCAATTGAATAAATTGAAATAGAAAGTGAAGATTTTTTTACTAGCAAATATACTGTAAATACAAAAGATAAAAAAATAACTGTTGATGATTATAGTAAAACATATGAATTTGTTTTAAGTGACTATGAGATAATAGACTATATTAAATTTGTTGTAACTTATGATTGGTTCTATCAAAATGGTGAAACTCACCATACAAAATCATTATATTTATATGGACAATTTATAGATGGTCAATTCTATATTACAAAAGAAAAAACTAAACACTTTGGATAATATATGAAAAGCAAGAAGGTGAAATTAATGAAGAAATTTTTAATAATTATAATGTCATTACTATGCTTAACGCTGACAAGTTGTGTAGATCATATGTTTAAAGATGTAGACAACTTAATATACGATGAAGGTATGTATTCGTGTTATGTTGATACTCCAGATGAATCTAATATTTTATATATTGAAGTAGAAATACTTGAAGTATCAGAATATGAAGCATCTCAATTTAATAATTCGTTTAAACAAAATCTTAAATATGTAACTGGCGAAAATCAAGAAAGATACTTTAAAGCTAATATGCAATTAACTTATATTAATGGTGAAGAAGAAATTATAAATCTGTATTCTGCGTATTATCCAGAACAATACGATACAATTGGTTTTGGTGTTGAAAATAATGAAAAAATAAATGGTGTTAGAATCAGATTCACGTATAATGGTGAGATGGCTACTGGTGAATATGAAGGTAAACGTTCAAATGGTCTGGAAGTTTTATTATCAATTGGTTCAACTTCATTATTTTTGCATAATTATGATTTATCTAATTTTAAAACATATCATACGCATGGAATTCACAAAGGAGATTATTTAAAAGATTTGATTGCATCAGAACAATCTACATGCATTAAACATGGTTATCAACAAACAAAATGTGAAGAATGTGATT
>JBGVOE010000036.1:0-5527 GCA_045126355.1 Anaeroplasmataceae bacterium
ATAATGGGAGGATCTTCAAATTACCCTGGTGCGTTAAGATTAGCTAATTTAGGAGAATGCTCTTTACGCTCTGGATGTGGTGTTAGTAGATTGATTGTAGCAGAAGAAATATATGATCTTATCTTTAATAATGTATTAGAAACTACAGTATTTAAAATACCTAGTAGAAATGGAAAAATGTTCTTTGATGAAGAAACTATTAAAGAAGCGTTAAAAGGGTTAAAAGTTTTAAGTGTTGGAGTAGGATGGGGAGAGTCTAGCGAATATGAAAAGATTTTACAATACATCTTACTTAATTATGATATACCAGTAATTATTGACGCAGATGGGTTAAATACTTTAGCAAAAATGGATTTAAATATTTTAAATAATTGTAAAGCCAAAGTGATTCTTACTCCACATTTAAAAGAGTTTTCAAGATTAACAAATTATTCAATTGACGAAATATTAGAAAAAACTTTAGAATGCTGTGCAGCCTTTGTTGATGAGTATAATGTTACTTTACTTTTAAAAGGTCCAACTACAATTGTTATAGATAAAAATGATATATACTTAATAAATACCGGTAATTCTGGAATGGCAACAGCTGGTTCTGGTGATGTTTTAACTGGAATAATTACCGGTTTAATGGGATATCATTTCGAAGATTTAACAAAGACTGTAGCAGTTAGTGCTTATATAAATGGCTTTGCGGGTGATTTAGCGGCCCAAAAGTATGGAGAAATTGGTATGACATCAGCTGATACCGCTAAAAATATTGCATTAGCTATAAAAACAGTAATTAATATGTAGATAAAATTACTGATATAAATTTTAGTTATACCAGTATAAAAATATCGTATTTTTTCCCGATTTATTTTTATTGTAAAATATATACGGATTTAAAAGTAAATAAGGAGGAAAATATAAAATGAGATTTACTTTACCAAGAGATTTATATCATGGAAAAGGTTCTTTAGAAAATTTAAAGAACTTACAAGGTAGCCGCGCTGTAATTTGTGTTGGTGGCGGTAGTATGAAAAAATTCGGTTTCTTAGACAAAGCAATTGGTTATTTAAAAGAAGCTGGAATGGAAGTATTAGTTATTGATGGTATCGAACCAGATCCAAGTGTAGAAACAGTTATGGCTGGTGCAGCAAAAATGCAAGAATTCCAACCTGACTGGATCGTTGCAATGGGTGGAGGTTCTCCAATCGATGCAGCTAAAGCAATGTGGATTAAATATGAATATCCTGAAACAACATTCGAACAAATGTGTGTAGTATTTGGTTTACCAAAATTACGTACTAAAGCACGTTTCGTTGCAATCCCATCTACATCAGGTACTGCAACTGAAGTAACTGCTTTCTCAGTTATTACAGACTATTCAAAAGGAATTAAATATCCTTTAGCAGACTTTGAAATTACACCAGACGTTGCAATTGTTGACCCTGAATTAGCAGAAACTATGCCTAAAAAATTAGTTGCTCATACAGGTATGGACGCTATGACTCATGCAATTGAAGCTTATGTTTCAACTTGTAACTGTCAATATACTGACCCACTAGCATTACATGCAATTAAATTAATTTCTGAACAATTAGTTAATTCTTATAATGGAGATACAGAAGCTCGTGCAACTATGCATAATGCTCAATGTTTAGCTGGTATGGCATTCTCTAATGCTTTATTAGGTATTGTTCACTCAATGGCACATAAAACAGGTGCTGCATTTGAATCATATGGTGCACATATTATCCATGGTGCAGCTAACGCAATGTATTTACCTAAAGTAATTCAATTCAATGCTAAAAATGAAGTAGCTGCAAAACGTTATGCTGAAATTGCTGACTTCATTAAATTAGGTGGAGAAACTACTGAAGAAAAAGTTGCATTATTAGTTAAATACTTAAGAGGATTAAATGATGCATTAAATATTCCTCAATGTATCGGTCATTATGGTCTAGATTCTTATCCATGTGAAAAAGGTTTCGTTCCTGAAGAAGTATTCTTAGAAAAATTACCTGAAATCGCTGCAAATGCTATTTCTGATGCATGTACAGGATCAAATCCACGTATTCCAACTCAAGAAGAAATGGAAAAATTATTCAAATGTGTTTACTACGACACAGATGTTAATTTCTAATAACTTAAATCATTTTATATAATAAAGAAAGCATTAGAGTTATATCTAGTGCTTTTTATTTTGTTGGTTTTAACTATTCGATAAAGTGTTTCATAAAATATAAAAAAGGCTTAAATAAGCCGAAATTAATATTTATTCAATGTGTTTATACATCGTAAAAACGTTTATAAATTGTTAATTTCTATTGAATATCTTGTTTCTTTTTTTTGTGCAAAATTATAAATTTTTTGTGCAAATAAATTTCTTTTTGTTCTTTAAATGGTATAATATTGCTTTAAGTATAACTATGATATAACTTTAAAAAAATTTAAAATTTACCAACAAAAACGATATTTTTAATTGTATATATTATAGAAATACAAAAAAATTAAAATGAAATAGGGAAAATATATGAGAAAAATTTTAACATTAATTATAGTTGCGTGTTTTACATTATTATTAGTTGCATGCAATAGTGAAAACAAAGATGAGGCAAATAGCTATGTAAACTTAGAAATCAATCCAGGTGTTGAATTTGTTGTAGATGGAAATGGTAAAGTTGTAGCTGCAAACGGAACAAATGAAGATGGTAAAACTTTAATTTTAAATGTATCATTTGAAGGCCTAGATTTAGAAAGTGCTATAGAGGTAGTTTTAGCTGAAGCTGAAGAATCTGGATACTTATTAAGTGCTACATATAATAGTGAATTAGTAACACGTGAAATTAAAGTGTCTATTGATTCTGAAACAGTTGATGGTATTACTGATTTAAATAAAAAGGTTTCTGAAACAGTTAATAAATTTATTGATGAAAATGATTTAGAAGCTACTTATACACAATTACAAGCAAAAGGTAGAGAACACTTAGAAGCAATTGTTAAAAAGTATAATCCAATGTTAACTGATGAAGAAATTAAAGCTTTATCTTATAAAGAATTATTAGAATTAGTTGAATTAGCTACTATTGAAAAAGCTCAAATGGCTAGCGTTGCTTTAGAAGAATATTATTTAGCGTTTAAAGAAGCTGAATTTAAATTTGCTTATAAACAAGAAGTAGCTGCTAAATTAAATGAATTAAATCCAATTATTGCAGCTGGTTATAATGCAATTTTAAAAGAAATTAAAGCTTCTGTTGATCGTTTAAATGAACTTGAATACAACATCTATGTATCTGAAGATTCTAATTATTTAAAATTATTAAATCAATTAAACGGATATAAAGATGAAGTAATTAAATTAAATGCTCAATTAGCTGTTAATGAAAATGTTACTGAAATAAATGCTGAAATTAAAGTTAAAAAAGAATTAATTGAAAAAATCACAAAAGATATCGAAACTGTAATGAATACTTTTAAAACAACTATTGAAGTTGTTAGAAATCAATTAAATAGTTTCTATGATTCTTTAACAGGATTAGAAGAAAAAATTACTAATCTTAACTTTGAAGAAATCTTAACTAATGTTGAAGTAAAAGTTAATAATGCTAAAGACGGATTATGTGAATCATTTGAAAGTGCTCATGCTGATGAAATTGCTAGTATCAACGCAAGAATCGCTGCTAGAAAAGAAGCGTTAGAAGGAAAAACTGAATAATATTTAATAAGTAGATTAAGCCACTCAAAAATTTTTTGGGTGGTTTTTTTATTTTTTTCTTGTATTATAATTATTTTCGTGATATTATAATCTTGCTAATAAAATTGGGGCCTTAGCTCAGCTGGGAGAGCGCCTGTTTTGCACGCAGGAGGTCAGCGGTTCGATCCCGCTAGGCTCCACCAAATAGAATTTTAAAGATTGATGTAATAGTCAGTCTTTTTTTATTTTCTTCTAAGATAGTTCTTGTTTATCTACATTGATTATAAGTATTAAAAAAAGTATAATAGACATATAAAATAGTAATATAAAATACTGATTTGGAGGAATTTATGATATTTGATGTCAAAAACTTAAAATGGATTAGAGAACCAAATAATTATAATATTAGTGAAGAAAAGATAGAAATTATTACAGAACCACATACAGATTTATGGCAAAGAACTTATTACCATTTTAGAAATGACAATGCTCCTCTTTTACAAATGGAAACTAGCGATAAATATTTTTCTTTCGTAGTTAAGACTACTTTTGAAAGCAAAAATCGTTTTGACCAATGTGGCATTGTGATGTATCTTGATAGTGAAAATTGGTTAAAAGCTTCAATTGAATATGAAAATGATAAATTCCAACATTTAGGAAGTGTTTTAACTAACAATGGATATTCTGATTGGGCAACAACAGAAATACCTGCTTCTATAAAATCAATGTGGTATCGATTAAGTAGAAGATGTGATGATTTTTGTATAGAATGTTCATCTGATGGTATTAACTTCAAACAAATGCGTGTATGTCATATGTTTAATGTTAAAGAAACTATTAAATTTGGCATTTACGCATGTAGTCCTGAAGATTCATCATTTAAAGCAATATTTACGAACATGTTAATTACAGAATGTAAATGGCAAGCACATAACGGTCAACAACCTGATACTGATTGTTAAATTGGAATTAAGCGAGGTGTTTAATTTATATGGATGGTGTTAATAAAACATTATATATTCCTTTGTATGGTAAATCCTATGTTAGTAAAAAAGGAATTATTTTAAAAGATAAAAAAGCTGAAGAAATATGGGAAAAAGAACAGTTCAAACTAAAAGGTAAATCAAAGTCTAAATGGTTATCTTATTATATGGGGATTCGTGCATCAGTTTTTGATGAATGGTTGGAAGAACAAATCACAAAATATCCTGAAGCTGTTGTAATTCATATTGGATGTGGAATGGATAGTAGAGTTATAAGAGTAGGGACAAATAATCATTATTGGTTTGATGTTGATTTTCCTGAAGTGATTACTGAAAGAAGAAAATATTATAACGAAGATGAATACTACAAAATGATTAATGGAGATGCTAGAGAATCTGATTGGTTAACTAAAATTTCATATAATAAACACGCTATTGTTGTATTAGAAGGCATAAGTATGTATTTAACAAATTTAGAGTTAAAAAAACTGATATCAAATATAGGTAATCATTTTGAAACTGTGAATTTATTAATGGATTGTTATTCTTTATTTGCTGCAAAAATGTCAAAATATAAAAATCCAGTAAATGATGTTGGAGTTACACAAGTTTTTGGAATTGATAATCCTGAATTAGTAGTTGATAGTAATGTTTTATTCAAAAAAGAACATGAAATGATACCAGCTAAATGTATAGAAGAGTTAGATGGTTTAGAAAAATTTATTTTTAGAAAATTATATGCTGGAAATTTATCAAAAAAATTATATAAATTATATGAATTTGAAAAATCACTAAATTAGAATTTGACGGCCACTTTTAAGGTGATTAACAAATTAGGAGGGGATCTTTATGACTAAAAAGAGGAAGA
>JBGVOE010000037.1:0-4511 GCA_045126355.1 Anaeroplasmataceae bacterium
TCTACACTATCTTTAATATTAAATTCTTTAATATCACAATCATATTCAGTATTTACTTTTAATAGACGGATTGCGATATTAGGATGGATATATTTACTATTTATACCAAGTAATAAAGTTTTCATAATTAACACCTTCAAAAACTATTTTATCAAAAATAAATGTAAAATAATAGCAAATGTTTATTATTGATAATGTTATTTTTTTGTGGTATTATATAAATGCTTTAAGAAATGGGCTAGTTTTAGGATTCGCTGCGATATTTAAAGCAATATAAGCACGTCATGGTAGTCCATGTAAAAAACGTCGAGGTTAAAATAACCGGAAATACAAATTTATTTGCACGTAATAGTGCAGTTCAATTAGCTTGCTAATATAAAACCAAGCTACACGACTCCGTAAGTTTCCTATGCTTATAGACTCGTGCTCAACACAGTAGGATATATTAACCATCCGCTACTCTAAGATGACTTAACGAATATAGTAGAGTGTAGTTAGTCTTTGGGTTGTCTATTCCCTTAGGGCTAATGAAGTTAACGAATAGAATAAGCGTGTAGAAAGTATTGTGGCTAGTATTGTATACGGGAGTTCGAGTCTCCCCTGGTCCACCAACAGTTATATAGTCAGGTTTGTTATCAAAACAAGCCTTTTTTCATTTTTTGATGTTTTTACCTGAACTATTTTGAATATTCAAGAAACAACTTGAAAATATTTAAATAATTTATAACTATAATTACTAACAGAAAATTTACAGCCGACCAAATACGAGAAAGGGTCGGAATTTTTTTAATGTTCTTGAATTACTATAAACATAAAGTGAAATAACAGAAAGTAAATTAATGATAACTTAAGGGTTATTTTTGTGATTTTATGATTAATGATTTGGTGTCAATACACATAAGATATTAACTAATGAGTCAATGCTGATTTTAAAACAGTTTTTTGTCCACTGCTCTAATACATGTGATAATCCACCAACTAAAAAAGTGTTGTAATATAATTTTATTTCATATTTATTTTCGGTATTTTCTAGTAATGTATCTAGAAATGGATAAGATGCTTGTTGGATAATTTTGTTAAAATGTTCAATAAATAAATAAAATAAATTATTTTTTTCAAGAATAGATAAAAATTGTTTTTGCTTGTACCAATAATTGAAGAAGTTTGTATACAGTTTTCTTTCATCAGATGAAAACCAATCAGTTTCTGTTTGGAGAGTATTGATTAATAAGTCGATTTTATAAACAAGTAAATCTATTTTGCTTTCACAGTTTCTGTAAAATGTTTTTCGACTTAAGTTTGTACTATTGCAAATTTCAGTTATTGTAATATCATTCAAATTATCTGTTTCTAATAGTTTGATTAACGAATCAGAAAGTGTGTTAAGTGAATATATAACTTGGTTATTTTTACTTTTATTATACATGGGACAAATTACTCCTTTTTGTGTAACTGGCGTCAATTCAATTGAACGTCTTATAATATTATATTATAATAAATTGTCAAAATAACAACAAAAAGGAGAAAAAAATAATGTCACAAACAAAAAAATTACAAGTTGTAACTGGTGGTACTAGTGGAATGGGACTAGCAACTGCAAAAGCATTAAGTGTTTTTGGACCAGTATTAATTGGCGGAAGAAACCAAAAAAGATTAGATGCTGCTTTAGCTGAATTAAAAGAAGCTGGTGTTCAAGCATATGGTATGCCATGTGATATCGCAGATAAAGAATCTTTAAATAAATTTGTTGAATATGCTTTAACATTAGGTAAAATTGACCATGTTGTTAATGCAGCAGCAGTAGATGTAGGCGGTCCAGATTTAATTTTCAACATCAATATTTTAGGTACTATAAATGTAACTGAAGCATTCTTGCCATATATGGATCATTCAGTATTAGTAAACTATACATCAATTACTGGATATTTCTATCAACCTTCTCGTGAAGAAATTGGTGTATGGTCATTCCCAAATGCTGAAGATTTCAAAGAAAAAGCTTATCATATAATCAATACAAAAGAAGTGCATCCAGGTATGGCTCACTTAGGTAAAGATTATGTATTCTATAGTGCTTCTAAACGCTTCACAATGTATTATACTCAAGCTAATACATTAAGATTCGGTAAGAAAAATAGCCAAATTTTCTCAGTAGCTCCAGGTGCATTTGATACACCAATGTTACGTGAACAATCTGATGAAGCTGTAAATAGAGTAGCAGCTGGTACGGCGTTCAACCGTTTAGGTGATCCAGATGAAATGAGTAACTTCATCGTTAAATTATTAGAACCAGGACATGAATATTTAACTGGTTGCGATCTAGTATTAGACGGTGGAAAGAGCGCAATGTCTTTATCTAAACAATTAGATTAATTTTATTTAATATTTCCTTTAATAATTTTTTATTAGAGAAATTATATTTCCTTTTAAGATAGGTTTGCTATATGCGAACTTATTTTTTTATTAACATGGTTTGAATATCTATTGGAGATTTTACATCTATGAAAATTATAATGCTGTTAAATGTTTTGATTTGTAAAAATAGAATAAAACTGCAAATTAAAATAAGAAATATTGAAAAAATATTCGAATCTTAACCGTTCATGGTTGATAGTAAAATTTTAAACTTTTTGTGAAATTGAAAATTCAATAGTTTATCTGTGCAAAAAATCACAAAAATTGAGAAAATTAATAAGGGATTACAGACTCGGACGCGGATGGCGACAAATACGAGCCTGGTCCACCAAATGTATTCTCGTCTGGTTTGTTGAAATAACAAGCCATTTTTTATTTGTTAAAAATGGGTTAATTTGTTGTATAATATTATTAATGATAAATTAGAATAAGAATGGAGGATAAGCAATGAAAATTTATGATATTTCTCAAGAAGTATTCAGTTGTCAAGTATATCCTAATGATCCAAAACCTCAAAAAAAGATGCTTAATTTAATGGAAAAAGGTGACTTATATAACCTAACAGAATTTAGTATGTGTGCTCATAACGGAACACATATAGATGCACCATTTCATTTTATTAAAGATGGGAAAACGGTGGATGCTATAAGCTTAGAAGCGTTTGTTGGAATGTGTTATGTTATAACACACTATGGTATTGTATCAGAAGATGATGCTAAAAAAATAATGAAAAAAGCTAAAGAAGAAAACCCAGAAGCAGCTAAGCGAATTTTGATTAAGGGACCTGCTATAGTTTCTTTAGAGGCTGCGAAAGTATTTGCTTCCTCAGGTATCTTACTTTTAGGAAATGAATCTCAGACTGTTGGACCAATAGATTCTCCGATGGCAGTACATCAAGTACTTTTGTCTAGTGATGTTATATTACTTGAAGGGATTTGTTTGACTGAAGTTTTAGAAGGTGTTTATTTTCTAAATGCTGCGCCTTTGAATTTAGCTGGTGCCGATGGAGCTCCTTGTAGAGCAATATTGATAACTATTTAAGAAAGATAGTTTAATAATATTATTGGTGATTGTGTGTGGATAAATTAATATCTAAATACTATAAGACTTTTTTTCTTTTATATTTATGTTTGTTGTTTTCTTTCATTTATATATACAAATAGTAATTTATTATACTGATACAATGAGAGACTATAATGACATAGTTGAAATAAGAAAAGAAGAAGATGTTATTTATTTAATGGAAAATTATATAGAAAAAAATAATTATATGATACAATTAAATTGAATTTTTAATTAATATGGAGGAATTTATGAAAGAAAGTAAAAAATATAAAATTATTGAATTTATCGCCATTACTTTATGGTTTATTGCAGTAGCAATATCAATGATGGTATTTAAGAGTAATGAAGAAAGTGAAGATGTAATGATAATTATTATTATAGTAGCTTCAGTAGTCTTATTTCCTATAGCGATATATTTTGAAAATAAAGCTAAAAAAGTTGAAAAAGAAGAAAATAGACTTCAAGCAATTAAAGAACAAGAAGAAGCTAAGAAAGTGTTATTTGAACGATCTCAAGTTAATAGCATAACAAATTTAATGTACGAATTATACTTTGGAAATGAATCAAGAATTAATGAGCTTTTAGAATTATATAATTTAGAGATGGATTATTTTTATGATGAAGAAACAAAGGAAGATTGGTTCTATATTGAAAGTAAAGATTGCGTCAACAAAAGTGTTGATGATATCTATTTACTTGAATTATGTAGTGATGGTGTAATAACTTTAGATGAAAATGAATTTTCAAATATTTCTTCAAAATCATATGAAGAAATGGTAGATATTATAGTTAATAATATTAAAGAATTTTTTAAAAAATATGAATAGATAAATTATAATCTGGTTTGTTTTGATAACAAGCCAGTTTTTATTTATTATATTAGTAGTTTATGGTATAACCCGAGTTTGCCTTAAAAAAGTAATAAAATCCAGTCAACAAAGTCTGAAAACACAGACAGTGACTGGATTTTTCTATTTTTTGTTTATTTTTAATACCTTTTTTTTATGCACTACATTTATGCACTACTATGATAA
>JBGVOE010000038.1:0-2667 GCA_045126355.1 Anaeroplasmataceae bacterium
AAAGGGCAAGAAAAAAGAAGTATAGATATATTATTATCCTTCTTTCATCTAGACTATAACTATCGGTTCTAGAATCTCACTAGATCAGCTTTCGCTCGCGGACTTTACCGCCGGTCTGGAATTTCACCATGCCCTGAAGTATCTCTATTATACTACACAATAATTGTTATTGCAATATAGATGCTTTTTGTATTTTTATACTACATTTGTTAAAAATTTGTAAAAAAAAGAGGAATGTAAGCATTTTCAACATATTTTTATTTATAAAAATAGTTTTTTTGTCACAAAAAAGTTGCTTACTAAAATTATATATGATATAATTAGGCCGTTTGTGATAAACAACAAAAGTAAAAGGAAAGGAAATATAAAAAATGAAAAAATTATTATTAGCTTTCGTTTGTTTATTTGCATTAGCTTCATTAGTAGCTTGTGGAAATGAAACAAACACAGAAAAAGAATACAAATTAGGTATGGGTGTTGTAGTAAGTACTTCATCTACTAAAAATGCAACAGCAGATGCTGCTGGTAACGCTCAAGTTGATGCTACTGTAGCTACAGTTGTATTAGAAGGAGATAAAATCGTTGCTTGTCGTATTGATGTTGCTCAAAACAAAGTTGCTGTAAGCTCTACTGGTGAAGTAACTGTTCCTGCTCAATTCGAAACAAAAAGAGAATTAGGTGACAGATATGGTATGGCTGGTAAAGTAGATAACGATGGTAACGGTGTTAAATTAGAATGGTATGCTCAAACTGATGCATTTGAAAAATATGTAGTTGGTAAGACAGGAGCTGAAGTTGCTGCTATCGAAACTCAATTCGTTAATAACCACCACATTGCTAAAGACCAAGCTTTATTAGATGCTGGTTGCTCTATGCAAATCACTGATTTCATGGCTGCTGTTGCTAAAGCTTGTGAAGATGCTCAAGGTGTAACTTTCAAAACTAGCAAAGAATTCACTTTAGGTGTTGCTGCTAACTCTTATAACGATGGTTCTAAAAACGCTACAGCTGATGCTGCAGGTGCTGTTCAAGTTTACTCTGACTTCGCTGCTGCTGTAGTTATTGAAGGTAAAATTGCTGCTGCTTTAAATGATTGTATCCAACCTAAATTCGCTGTTTCTACAACTGGTGAATTAACTCCAAGCTTCAAAGCTACTAAACGCGAATTAAAAGAAGAATACGGTATGGCTGGTAAAGTAGATAACGATGGTAACGGTGTTAAATTAGAATGGTATGTACAATCTTTAGCATTCTCTAAACACGTTGTAGGTATGACTGGTGCAGAAGTTGCTGCTATGGAAACTCAAACAGCAAACGGACATGAAATTACAACAGACTCTGCTTTATTAGAAGCTGGTTGCTCAATGCAAATTACAGGAATTAAAGCTGTTGTTGCAAAATCTGTTACTAACGCTCGTTAATAGTTAGAGACAATATAAATGGAAAATATCTTTAAAAACATTAAAAGAGTTTTCTGTTTGTTCATAGTTTTGGGGCAACTTGCACTTTTGGCAGGTTGCCTTTCTAATTATAATCCTCAAGAAGAACAGCCACAAAATAATGTGTGGTCATATACAAGTTTTTCTTATTTTGATACAGTTTCGTATATTTATAGCTACAAAGGCGATGAACAAACGGAATTTAAGGAAAATTGCAATTTAGTTTCAAAACTTTTAGGTGAATATCACCAGTTATTTGATATTTACTATGAGTATTCTGATTTAGTGAATTTATGTACGATTAACAAAAATGCTGGAAAAGAAGCTATGGTTGTTGATCAAAAATTGATTGATTTCTTATTATATGCTAAAGAGATTTATACTATAACAAAGGGTGAAACAAACGTTATGTTAGGTCCTGTACTAAGATTATGGCATGACGCAAGAGTAACTGCTTCTGATGATCCAAGCATGGCATACATTCCTGAAATGGAGAAGTTAGAAGAAGCGTTAAAATATTGTAGTATGGATTATTTAGAAATTGATGATGAAAAAAATACAGTTCGTCTATCTAATGAAAAAGCACGTATTGATGTAGGAGCTTTAGGTAAAGGTTATGCTACTGAAAAAGCTGCTTTACTGTTAGAATCGTTGGATTGTACAAGTTATGTTTTAAATATCGGTGGAAATATTCGTATCATTGGTACAAAACCAGATGGTACAGGATGGAATACTGGTATTAAAAATCCGCTCGGGACAACTCCTTATTCATTATATTTAAATATAAGTAATACATCATGTGTAACGAGTGGTGATTATGAAAGGTATTTTATTTATGAAGGACAAAAGTATCATCATGTAATTGATAAAGATACACTTATGCCTTCAACATATTTTTCATCTGTTACTATATTAACTAAAAATAGTGGTTTGGCTGATGCCTTATCAACTGCACTATTTACTATGCCTTATGAAGAAGGTAGAGCGATAATAGACTCTTTAGAAGATACCGAGGCTATTTGGATTGATAAAGAAGGAAATATTGTTTATACCGATGGGGTAAAACCTATCGATTTATAAAAAATTTGGAGGATATTATGATTTTTAAAAGAAAAAATATATCATCTCTACATTTACCACACAATAAAAATACTGCAGAATGCACTCCTGTAAGAATTAATGCTCCAAAAGAAGTTTTACTTCCTATGGACATGCATTCAGGACATGT
>JBGVOE010000039.1:0-2278 GCA_045126355.1 Anaeroplasmataceae bacterium
TTACATAGAAGCTAAACAAGAAAGTGATTATGCAACAAATATAGAAACTGCAATAGACCAGGAATCAGATCTTATAATAGGTGTTGGATTTAAGTTAGCAGATGCCATAAGAGAAGCTGCTGAAAACTATCCAGAAGAAAAATTTGCTGCAATAGATTGCTCATATGAAGAAATACCTGAAAATGTAGTACCTATTTTATTTAATGAAGAACAAGCAGGATATTCAGTAGGATTAATAGCAGCTAATATAACTGAAACTAATACTGTAGGATTTATAGGTGGTATGGAAATACCTTCAGTAACTAACTTCTTAGTAGGATTTGAAAAAGCTATACAAGAAGAAAATGTAGATGTAAAAGTATTATCTCAATATGCTAACTCATTTACAGATGGAGCGAAAGGTAAAGCTATAGCTCAACAAATGATAAAAGATAATGCAGATATTATATTTACAGCAGGTGGTGGAGTAAACAATGGAGCATGGGAAGCATGTGTAGAAGCTGGTATAAAAGCTATTGGAGTTGATATGCCTTCTAGTCAATTTTCACCTAGTATAATAACAAGTGCATTAAAGAATGTTGGTACTGGAGTAGAGATAATAACAAAAGATCTGATTGATGGAAACTTCAAAGGTGGACAAGTTAAGATGTTTGATTTAAGTAATGGTGGAGTAGGATTTGAAAAGACTGAACTACTACAAGAAGATTTAGTTAAATATGTTGAAGATAAATTAAATAAGTAATTTAAAATAATAATGCAGAAGGTCATATAATAAGATCTTCTGCTATTGAATAAGTGGGGGGATAACATGAGAATAGAGGAAAATAGAGTATATTTACTAGATGATATACCAGTTATGACTATAGGTATAGCGGAAGGATATAAAGGTGAAGCTGTAGTTATATACAAAGGGCCTAAAAATAAACTAAATATAATGACTTTAAATGATTTTATAAATAAAGCTGAAGAAGTAGAAAAATTATTATAATCACAAGAAATGTGAAAAAAGTATTAAAAAAGTGGGGACTAAATATGAAAGATTATTTTACAAACAATGAAATAGATGATTTATTATTTACATCATACCTAATAGAAAGAAATACAGAATTAGTTGATGAATGGGGAGCTAGAGGCAACCTAACAAAAGAAGAAGCTAAATATTTAAGAACAGCAGTTACTTATACGAAAAAGTTTCTAACAGCTACTATGGAACGTATGCCAATGAAACAAGTTGAGAAGTTTACATTAAGAACTATAAGAGCAATACATGAACCAGTGAGAATAGTTGATAAATGGACATATGATAGAATCTTTGGAAAGATGGAAAAAGAATTTGAAGTAGTAAAAATGCCAAGAGGTGAGTTTGATTATTTAGCAAGACAACTTATAGCTAGATGTTGTGTACAATGTAATCAATCATTTAAAGATTGTGATCTATATACATTACTAGATAATAATATGTTTCCAACTTGCAATCTAGGTAAAAATTGTCCATATAAATTTATACCAGAAAAAGATAGAGTAAAAAAAGAAAAAGACAAAACTAAAATTAGTAAGAGAAAACAAAAGAAGCTAAAGAACAAATATGATGAAGATGAAGAAATATATGAATATAACACAAAGTAATTAAGGGGAAAATAATATGGGAGTAATATTATATGATGCTAGATATAATATGAAAAAGCATACTACATATGAAGAAGTAGCAGAATTATTAAGAGTAGATAAGCAGTATTTATACAACTATAAAGCTAAAAAACAAAAGTTACCAGGTGTAAAATGTTATTTACTAGATGAAACTGCTACTAGAAATGAATTTAGAGAACTATATGAAAATGAAGTATTTAAGAATGAATCATGGAAAGAAATTGAAGGTTCAGATGGTAAATATTTAATAAGTAATTATGGAAGGTTTAAAAGGATATATAAGAGCAGTCCAAATGGGAAATTTGTTTTACCTTATTTTGTAAAAGGTCGAGGGAAATATGGAGATACTGATAATAAACAATTTATCAAAGTAACATTTAGAGGAAAATATGATGATTATTATGTTAGTAGATTAGTAGCTTATCACTTTGTAGACATATTCTATAATGGAGATAGAATAGGAGAAGGTAAAGCATTAAAATATAAAAACTATAAATTTGATGATTTAATAGTAATACATAAAAATGGACTACTTTATGATAATTATCATGGAAACTTAGAATTTTTAGATCAACAAGACTTTAATAAAAAGATAACTAGAATTAATAAGATAAAAAAGAGAAGTAATATA
>JBGVOE010000040.1:0-15373 GCA_045126355.1 Anaeroplasmataceae bacterium
CAAGGATCCCTTCAAGGGATAAGCCAGAGTGAAAATTGCGGTTGTCAGCCGCTATTGATGACCCTTGAGGGTCGTCGAAAGGTAAAAGCCCTTATAGGGTAGCGTAAAAACCGCGCGTTTTACGTGCGGATTGTTATTTTCTCAAAACAGGTGAATAAATGATATTAGGAATTACAGTAAGAAGTAATTTAGATTATTATTTTGTTAAAAAAAGGTATTTAGATTTTTTTAAGAATTTTGATGTTATATTTATATATCCTTATAATATAGCGCATGCGTGCGCGCGATGTGATGGGTTCTTAATACCTGGAGGCGCGGACGCTAATCCGAATCTTTATAAAGAAGAAAATTACGCATCGCATGATATTGTTGATGAAATAGATGAGTTGGATTTAAAAGTAATTCGCTACGCAACTCTTAACAATAAACCTTTAATGGGTATTTGTAGAGGGCTACAAATGATCAATATCTTTTTTGGTGGTACGTTAAAACAACATATCATAAATCACACTGAAACTACTCATAAAGTAATGTTAGTAGAACAATTTTTAGACTTTCCTTTACTTGAAATAACGAATTCATTTCACCATCAAACCGTTAAATTATTAGGTAGTAGATTAAAAGGAATTTACTATTCTATAGATGGTGAAGTTGAATGTTTTATTCATGAAAAATATCCAATAATTGCGGTTCAATTTCATCCTGAAATGGATATGGAAAATGAATTTTATCTAATGTTTTTAATGTATTTTAAAAATCTTTTTAGCATTTTTAAATCCTAAATTATCCTATTATTATAATAATAGGATTTATAATTCCTCTATTTCTCTTGTTTTTGTAGATTTTTCTTACAAAATGTTGTATAATGTAGAAAAAAAGGAGAGGATTAAAATGGGATTATATACTAAAAAAATTTATGAAGCTTTAGGCTTAGTCGAAAAAGAAAAGAATGTGTTTTATGGTGTTTATAAAGGATATGAATTAACACTTGCTGTTAATCAACAATTCTTTGTTCATCTTAACTTTTTTGCTGATGGGAATGTAAAAGCACAAGCTGTTAGAGTTTTCCATACTGCATCAAATCAAACAATGACAAACGTAGGTGTTTCTGTATACGGTTTAGCAGCTACTGTTAATGGAATGACTGCAAATTCAGCACTAAAAAAATTAACTGAAAAATTAGATGCTACAATTACTTATTTAAATCAAAATGAAGCTAAGGGTGTTGGATATTGTCCATGCTGTGGTGAAGAATGCGATTTATTAAAAACAATTCGTGTAAATGATGTTTATGTTTCATTAGATGACAAATGTTATAATGAGGTAGCAAAAGTTGCTGCGGTAGAAGAACAACATTATAACGCACAACCAAACAACTACTTAAAAGGATTCTTAGGTGCTATTTTAGGTGCAGGTATTGGTGCTGTTGCTTGGATTGTTTTATATTATTTAGGATTCTTATCAGCTTTAACTGCGGTATTAGCTGTATTCTTAGGAAATTATTTCTACGTTAAATTTGGTGGTAAAGCTAATAATGTTAAAAACATTATTGTAGCTGCTGTATCGCTTGTTGTATTAGTATTAGCTTGTGTTGGTATTTATTATGTTGAAGTAGGTAGTGTTATTGCAGCAAATAATTTAAATATAACACCATTTGAATTAATTTTTAGTGATGAAGAATTAAAAGGATATTTCATTTCTGATATGGCTATGAATGTTATCTTCACTATTATCGGTGTTGTAGCACAAATTGCTTCTACAAAACGTAACGATCAATCATCTAGAACTAGAGTATTTCAATAATCAGTAAAAATGTCCGACTTTTAGTCGGATTTTTTTATAAAAATATGTATATTTTTTTAAGAAAATGATTGACAGGAAGTTGCGCTGCTGATATAATATATTAGCATGCGTATTCATGCGTGTCGAATTTTTACATTCGTGGAAGGAATAAATTCCATTGACCACATTTACGAAAAAAGGAGGTATGTCACGTGGCTAAAAAACTTGTAAAAGTTGTAAAGTTACAAATTCAAGCAGGTAAAGCAAACCCAGCTCCACCAGTAGGTCCAGCATTAGGTCAAGCAGGTGTTAACATCCCAGGTTTCTGTTCTCAATTCAATGAACAAACTAAAGACAAAATGGGTTATGTATTACCAGTAGTTATCTCAGTTTACGATGACCGTTCTTTCACTTTCGTTGTAAAAACTCCACCAGCTTCTGACTTATTAAAGAAAGCTGCAGGAATCGAAAAAGGTTCAGGAAGTCCAAAAGCAACAAAAGTTGGAACAATCAGCCGTGCTAAGTGCGCTGAAATTGCCCAAATGAAGATGCCAGATTTAAATGCAAATGACATCGAAGCAGCAACTAGAATTATCGAAGGTACTGCTAGACAAATGGGAATTGTCGTTGTTGACTAAAAACAGGTTGTTAATAGCAATCTAAATTGTGGGAGGATATCCCGCTTATACCACATTTTAGGAGGAAGAATATATGAAGAAAGGAAAAAAATACGCTGAAGTTGCAAAACTTGTAGAATCAACTAAAAAGTATTCAGTTATTGAAGGTTTAGAATTAGCTTGCAAAACTAGTACTACTAAATTTGATGCTTCTGTAGACGCAGTATTCCGTTTAAACATTGACCCACGTAAAGCTGAACAAAATCTTCGTGGTGCTATCGTATTACCTCATGGTACTGGTAAAACAAGAAGTGTTTTAGTAATCGCTAGCGGTGCTAAAGCTGAAGAAGCTAAAGCTGCAGGTGCTGATTTCGTTGGTGAAGCAGAATACATCGAACAAATTCAAAAAGGTTGGTTTGGATTTGATGTAATGATCGCAACTCCAGATAAAATGGCTATGCTTGGACGCTTAGGACGTTTATTAGGTCCTAAAGGATTAATGCCAAACCCAAAAACAGGTACAGTTACTATGGATATAGCTAAAGCTGTTGCTGACGTTAAAAATGGTAAAGTTGAATACCGTACTGACAAAGTTGGTAACATCGCATTACCTATCGGTAAAGTATCTTTCGGTGCTGAAAAGTTAGCTGAAAACTTTAAAACAGTTTATGATGTTTTATTAAAAGTTAAACCATCAACTGTTAAAGGTGCTTATGTTAAAAATATAAGCGTATCTTCAACTATGGGTCCTGGAATCAAAGTTGACCCAGAATTAAAATAATATTTAATTCGAAACTAAATTAAGAAATTATTTAATTGCCAAAGACAGTAGGGGGCAAGGCCTTAATGATCCTACCGAGGTATAGAATAAAAGTTATTCCCTTTTGTCTATGCCGGCAAAAGGGTTTTATTTTGCCGCAATTAAAAATTAAGCCATACGTTACCTGGCTAAGTGTAACGACACTAAAATCTATAGGAGGTATAGACATGGCAAATGAATCAATCGTAAAGCAAAAAGAAGCCGCTGTTAATGAAGCTGCTACTAGAATTGCTGATTCTAAGGTCGTTATCGCTTTTGACTACCATGGATTAACAGTTGAAAAGTTTGAATCTCTTCGTAAAGAAGTGCGTAAAGCTGGCGGTGAAATCGTTGTATTAAAAAATAACATCTCTCGTCGTGCTGCTATCGCAAGCGGTCATGAAACTTTCGCTGGACAATTAACTGGTCCAAAAGCAATCGTTTTCTCAGGAAACGAAATCGTAGCACCTGCAAAAGCTGTATATGAATTCGCTAAGAAAAATGAAGTTGTTAAAATTTCTGGTGGGATTGTAGAAGGCTCTGATGTAGACGGTGCAAAAATTGCAGAACTAGCATCATTACCATCATACGAAACATTATTAACTCAATTAGCTGCTGGTATGTTAGGTACTGTAAGTCAATTAGCTGTTGGATTACAACAAATAATTGAACAAATGGAAGAAGCCAATAACTAAAATTTTTATAGGAGGATATTAAAAATGGCTAAATTAGATAAAGTTACATTTATTGAAGCATTAAAAGAAATGACAATTCTTGAAATTAAAGAATTAGTAGACGCTATGAAAGAAGAATTTGGTATTGATCCAAGCGCTGTTGCTGCTGCACCTGCTGCATCTGCTGAAGCTGCTGGACCAGCTGAACAAACTGAATTCACAGTTGAATTAACAAACGCTGGAGCAACAAAAATTGCTGTAATTAAAGTTGTAAGAGAAATCACTGGTTTAGACTTAAAAGGTGCTAAAGACTTAGTTGATGGAGCTCCAAAAGCAGTTAAAGAAAAAGTTTCTCAAGCTGAAGCTGAAGAAATCAAAGGTAAATTAGAAGCTGCTGGTGCAACTGTAACTATTAAGTAATTAAAAACTTAGTAAAACAAATAAAACCTGGGTGAAATAACTCAGGTTTTTGACTATTTTGAGGTGATTTTTAATGAGCGAAAACAGACAATATTTCTCTAAAACGAACGATGAACTTCCTTCAAATGAGAAAATTATTTACGGAAAAATCAATGAAATTTCATTTAAATTTAAGACAGATAATGGTGTTTTTTCTAAGGATTTTTTAGATTTTGCATCAAAATTATTGCTTGAAAAAATGGATTTTGAAAGCATTTTAGACGGTGCTATTTTAGATGTCGGATGTGGGTACGGACCTATCGGAATTTATGCATCATACATCACAAAAAAGGCCGTAGTTATGCTAGATATTAACCCTAGAGCGATCGCTTTATCAAAGGAAAATTTACGTCTAAATAACGTAGAAGCAACGGTTTTAGAAAGTGATTGTTTAGATAATGTTTTGGATAAAAAATTTGCGTGTGTCATTACTAATCCACCAATTCATGCTGGGAAGAATGTCATATATAAAATATATGAACAGTCATATGAAGTTTTAATTCCAGGTGGCGCTTTATGGATTGTAATCCAAGAAAAACATGGAGCGCCTTCTACAATTAAATTCTTAAAAACAATTTTCCCTACAGTAGAAGTATTTTACAAGAAAAAAGGCTTCTATATTTTAAAATGTATTAAATAGTTATTAAAGCGATGGTGTATTTTTTGTGATACACCATTTTCTTTCTTTTCTTGAATAGAAGTAATATAATTATATTGTGAACTCTTTAGATGGAGGAATTATAAATGGAAAGAAATAATTTAATTTATAAAGGCGAATATGATGTTTTAGTAGTAGGTGGAGGTATAGCTGGTGTTGCAGCTGCCTTAGCTAGTAGAAGAGAAGGAAAAACTGTCTGTCTTTTTGAAAAGAGTGTTGCCTTAGGTGGACTTGCGACATTAGGTTTAATTAACTGGTATGAACCATTATGCGATGGGGCAGGTTCTAAATTAATTGGAGGTATTGCCGAAGAATTATTACTTTTATCGATTAAAGATGGAATGAATAATTTAGATGGGAAATGGTTAGAAGGAAAGACATGTGGTAAGGATGACAAAAGATATGCTACATTTTTCTCACCAACGCTTTTTTCGATTAAATTAAATGAATTATTGGTAAATGAAGGAGTAATAATTCGTTATGATTCTTTATTTACATACCCAGTAATGGAAGGTAAAAAAGTTACTGGAATTATGGTTGAAACAGTATCTGGAAGTGAGTATTACGGAGGTAAAATTGTTATTGATGCAACAGGTACAGCACTAGTTTTTGATAGAGCTGGAGCATATTGTAAAACAGGCGAAAATTTCTTAGGATATATGTCTTTTATTGCTGATTTTGATAAAGAAATCAAAGATAAATTTGACATAAGAAAATGGGTCTATTCTGGTTCAAATATGAGCGGTTTTGGGCACCCTGAAGGATACCCTTTACTACACGGAGACACTAGTGATGATGTCAATTTAATGATTACTAAAGGACAGTTATTATTAGGAGAAAAAATAAAAGAATATTCAAACCCTGAGATTATAAATATACCTAATATGCCGCAATTTAGAATGATTAAACATATGGTTGCCGAATATGAATTAACAGGTGAAGATTTATTTAAAAAGTTTAATGATTCAGTGGGTGTTGTGGGTAATTTTTTAGTTCGTGAAGAGTGGATGGAAATACCATTTAGAGCAATGGTTAATAAAGATTTTCCTAACATTATTCCAGCTGGTAGAATTATTTCAGCTCATGGAAAAGCTTGGGATATTACAAGAGTTATTCCTGTATGTGCACTAACGGGAGAAGTTAGTGGCATTATGGCTAGTATGGCTATTGATGATTGTATTGAAGTTAAAGATATTAATATAGATAGATTACAAGAAAAACTTGTTAAACTAGGAATCAATTTACATCATAATTAAAAAAGTATTATTGGATTGGCAGTAAAAACGCCAATCTTTTTATTTTTTAAATGATATAAATTCAATGTTTTAATTAATAAAATTCATATATTCTTTTTTGTCCGCATATATTATGAATTTAAATAAAAAAATGACTCATTATTATATAAATAATAATAAAAATTGGCAAATTTAAGAAAATTAGTTGACTTGTATATTATTTTATGCTAATATAGTATAATGCGTAGAGTCTGCGTGCGTGCCTGCGTACGTGTGAGGATAAAAAGCAAAAAAAACTTAGGTAAAGAGGTGGCTTTATGGCTTATAAAATCGTAAATTACGGAAAAAAAGCAGTTAGACGTAATTATTCAAAAATTCGTACAGAAGTTGAATTGCCTGACCTTCTTGAAATTCAAACAGCTTCATTCCAAAAGTTTATTACTGAGGACTTAGCTGAATTATTCAAGGATGTTTCACCAATCACAAATGAAAACGGAGACTTGAATTTATACTTTGGAGAACATTATTTTGAAGCTCCAAAATATGATATCGTTCAATCAAAATTACGCGATATCAACTATTCAAGAGCATTAAAAGTTAAAGTATTGCTAAAGATTAACTACAAAAACGAACAAGGTGAAGATCAAGAAGAATTAATCGAAAAAGAAATCTTCATGGGTGACTTCCCATTCATGACACCTGCTGGTACATTTATCATCAATGGTGCTGAACGTGTAATTATCAGTCAAATTATTCGTTCATCAGGTGTTTACTATTCTCAAGAATTAGATAAGAAAACAGGTTTAACTCGTTTCTCTGGTCAAGTTATTCCTACTCGTGGTGCTTGGATTGAATTTGAAACTGGTTCAAAAGATATTTGGTATGCAAAATTTGACCGTTCTAAGAAAATCCCTGTAACAACATTTATCCGTTCAATGGGTATTGCAAAGAATAAAGACATTTATGACTTATTCGGTAAATCTACATTCTTAGAAGCAGCTATGGAACGTGAAGCAAAAGATATTGCTGATCGTAAGAGAAATTACTTAGAAAAGAATAAGAGCAATAAAGATCGTATTAAAGTTATTGAAAAATACACTGAATATGATTGGTCTTTAATTGACATGTATGTTAAGTTACGTCAAGAAGAAGACGTACCACCAGAAAACGCTCGTGATTTCTTAATCTCTCGTTTATTCGATGATCGTAGATATGATCTTCAAACAGTTGGTCGTTACAAATATAACAAAAAGCTTGATGTTATCGAAAGAGCAAAAGGCTTAAAATTAGCTGAAGATATTAAAGCAGTGCAATATGATCCTGAAACAGGCGAAATCTTAGGAGAAGAAATCATTGCTAAAGCTGGTGAAAAGTTAACTGAAGAACTTTGCGCTATCTTAAGAGAAAACCGCGAAGCATTCCGTAAACCTTTACCAATTGCTTCTGATATGCTTGAAGCTATGGAAAACTACTACGAAAGTGAAATCTATATTAACGAAACAGTATCTCAACCAATGTGTGAAATCTTAAAAGTATACACTAAAGATGGTGGTAGAGAAAGTAAAGTTACAATCTTAGGTAATGACCAAAGAGAAACATCTTTACATGCAACTTTATCAGATATCTTTGCGGCTACAAGTTATTATTTCAACCTTTATGATGGTATCGGCGCATTAGATGATATCGACCACTTAGGTAACAGACGCTTACGTTTAATTGGTGAGTTATTAAAGAACCAATTCCGTGCAGGTTTATTAAAACTTGAAAAGAACATCAAAGATAGAATGTCAACTAACTTTGGTAGAGATGAAGTTCAAAGCGTTGTTTCTGAATTAGACTTAACTGAAAAGACTAAGAAGTTACAAGGATTAATCAACATTAAACCATTAACTTCATTATTAAAAGAATTCTTTGGTTCATCACAATTATCACAATTCATGGACCAAATTAACCCACTTGCTGAAATTACTCAAAAACGTCGTATTTCAGCTTTAGGTAGCGGTGGTATTGCCCGTGACCGTGCAGGGGTAGAAGTACGTGACGTACACTACACACATTATGGACGCATGTGTCCAATCGAAACACCTGAAGGGCCATCAATCGGGTTAATTACATCACTTGCTACATACGCGAGAGTAAATGAGTTAGGATTCATTGAATCTCCATACTACAAATTTACTCGTGATGCAAACGGACGCAAAGTAGTAACTAATGAAATCGTTTATCTAACTGCTAACGATGAAGATACATTAGTAATTGCTGCTGCAAATACAACTTTAGATGAAGAAGGACATATCATCGACGAAAAAGTTATCGGACGTAAACATGGTGAAACAGAATTCGTGGATCCAGATGAAGTTGACTACATGGATATTTCTCCAAAACAAATTATCTCTGTAGCCACATCAACAATCCCATTCCTAGAACACGATGACGCCGTACGTGCCCTAATGGGTGCGAACATGCAACGTCAAGCAGTTCCAATTATCAATCCAGAAAGCCCAATCGTAGGTACTGGTATTGAACATAAAGCTGCTCATGACTGTGGTAGCGCAATCGTAGCTGAAGCTAGCGGTGTTGTTGAATATGTTGACGCTAAGAAGATTGTTATCCGTGAAAATGACGGAATGCTTCATACATATAACACATATCAATTCTTACGTTCTAACCAAGATACTGCAATCTTACAAAAACCAATCGTACGTGTTGGTGAAGTAATAGATGCTGGTGATATCATCGCTGATGGTCAATCAATGCAAAATGGTGAATTAGCATTAGGTCGTAACGTTCGTATCGGTTTCATGACTTGGGACGGATATAACTTCGAGGATGCTGTTATCATGAACGAAAAGATGGTTAGAGAAGATATCTATACATCTATTCACATTGACCAATATGAAATTGAAACTCGTGACACTAAATTAGGTAGAGAAGAAATTACTCGTGAAATTCCAAACGTTAGTCAAGAAGCATTAAAATTCTTAGACCAAGATGGTATTATCATTCCTGGTGCTGAAGTTCACGAAGGTGATATCTTAGTTGGTAAAGTTACACCTAAAGGTCAAACTGACCCAACTCCAGAAGAAAGAGTATTACTTGCAATCTTCGGTGAAAAGACACGTGATGTACGTGACTCTTCATTACGTGTAAGACATGGTAGTGGTGGTATTGTTCATTCAGTACAACATTACAAAAAATCAAACGGTGATGAATTACCTCCAGGTGTAATGGAAGTTGTTCGTATCTACATCGTTAAGAAACGTAAAATCCGTGAAGGGGATAAGATGGCCGGACGCCATGGTAATAAAGGGGTTATCTCTCGTATCGTTCCAAGTGAAGATATGCCATTTGATAGAAATGGTGAACCATTAGATATCATGCTAAACCCACAAGGGGTACCTTCACGTATGAATATCGGGCAAGTTCTTGAAATTCACTTAGGTATGGCTGCTAAAAACTTAGGTATTAAAGTTGCTACTCCAGTATTCGATGGTGTAACAATGGAAGAATTACAAGATATTATGAAAGAATCTGGAATGCATGTTGGAGAAATGCTTGAAAAAGGATTAGATCCAAACGATCCAGTAGCAGTTGCAAAATATAAATGTGATGGTAAACAAGTATTATACGATGGACGTACTGGTGAACCATTCGAAAATAGAATTAGTGTAGGTATTATGTACTTCGTAAAATTAAGTCACATGGTTGATGATAAATTACATGCACGTTCAGTAGGACCTTACACACTAGTTACTCAACAACCAATGGGTGGTAAAGCCCAAAATGGTGGTCAACGTTTCGGGGAAATGGAAGTTTGGGCACTTGAAGCTTATGGTGCCGCTCATACATTACGAGAAATGTTAACAGTTAAATCAGATGATATCTTAGGACGTAATAAGGTGTTTAGAGCAATCACTAATGGTGATCCTATTCCACCAGCAAGTATTCCTGAATCATTCCGTGTATTAACTCGTGAATTACAAGCTTTAGGTTTACATATCGAATTAATCAATAACGATGGTGAAAACGAAGCTAACAAGTCATTAGTTGACCCTGATTCTGATTATATTTCAAAATATGGATTCTAATAGGAGGATGAAAAAATGAGTAAAGATTATAAATACATAAAAATTCGTTTAGCTTCTCCTGAAGAAATGTTATCTTGGAGTCATGGTGAAGTTAAAAAACATGAAACAATTAACTACCGTACTTTAAAACCAGAACCAGATGGTTTATTCTGTGAAAAAATCTTCGGTCCTATGAAGGACTATCAATGCGCTTGCGGTAAAGGTAAGCGCAGCCTTGACAAAGGTATCGTTTGTGAAAAATGTGGTGTAGAAATTACAGAAAGTAAAGTTCGTCGTGAAAGAATGGGTCACATTAAATTAGCTGCTCCTGTTGTTCATGCATGGTACTTAAAAAGTTCTCCATCACGCTTAGCAATTCTTTTAGATTTAAAAGCAAAAGATTTAGAAGAAATTGTTTATTTAGCATCATACATTGTTATTAACCCAGGTGACACACCTTTAACAAAACGTCAAATCTTATCTGAATTAGATTATTCTCGTTACTACGAAGAATATGGTAGCCGTTTTGTAGCTATGACAGGTGCTGAAGCTGTTAAGAAAATGTTACAAGACTTAGACTTAGCTAAAGAAGTTGAAGTTTTACGTAAAAAATTAAATACAAATTCTAAACAAAAACGTGATAAGATCATTAAACGTTTAGAAGTTGTTGAATCATTCTATTATTCAGACAATAAACCTGAATGGATGATTTTAGAAGTATTACCTGTATTACCACCAGACCTTCGTCCGATGGTACCACTAGATGGTGGTCGTTTTGCAACTACTGACTTAAATGACTTATATCGTCGTATTTTAAACCGTAACAACCGTTTAAAACGTCAATATGAACAACACGCACCAGCATTAATTACTAAAAACGAAAAACGTATGTTACAAGAAGCAGTTGACGCTTTAATTGATAACTCTAAACGCGGTAGAAAAGTAGCTGTTGAAAAGAACCGTCAATTAAAGAGCTTATCAGATATGCTTCGTGGTAAACAAGGTCGTTTCCGTCAAAACTTATTAGGTAAACGTGTTGACTATTCTGGTCGTTCAGTTATCGTTGTTGGACCAGACTTAAAGATGTATCAATGTGGTATTCCACGTGAAATGGCATTAAACTTATTTAAACCATTTATCATCCGTGAATTAATGAAAACACCTGATAAATCAATTTCAATTTCATCTGCTAAACGTATGATTGAACGTCAAGAAAATCGCGTTTGGGAAATCTTAGAAGAAGTTGTTAAAGAACATCCAGTATTATTAAACCGTGCGCCTACATTACATAGATTAGGTATCCAAGCATTCGAACCAAAATTAATCGATGGTAAAGCAATTAGATTATATCCACTTGCTACTACAGCATTCAATGCCGACTTCGACGGTGACCAAATGGCCGTTCACTTACCATTATCACCAGAAGCTCAAGCAGAAGCTCGCTTATTAATGTTATCAAGTAACAACATCTTAAACCCTAAAGACGGTAAACCAGTTGTTACTCCATCACAAGACATGGTTTTAGGTAACTACTACTTAACTATGGAACGCTTAGGTGAAAAGAATGAAGGTCATTTCTATCGTGACTACTCTGAAGCTTACTTAGCTTATAAAAACGGAGAAATCTCATTACATACTCGTATCTTCTTAGATCCAAAGAGTATTTCAAGTAGTAAGTTCACTTCTTCACAATTAAAGAAATTTATCTTAACTACATTAGGTAAGATGATTTTCAACAAAATTTTACCTGAAGAATTCCCTTACTTAAATGAACCATCATTATCTAACTTAATCGATAAAACACCAGATAAATATTTCATGGATAGACATGTAAGCTTAACTGAATATCAAAACTTTGTATCTAATAATAGTGATTTACAAAATTTAGATCATCCAGAAAAGAAATTATTAGTTCGTCCATTCCCTAAGAAATTCTTATCTCAAATTATCGACGAAGTATTTAAACGTTATCAAATTACAGAAACAAGTAGAATGTTAGACAACTTAAAAGACTTAGGTTTCAAATATTCAACTATCTCTGGTTTAACTATTTCAGCTTCAGACGTTATTATCTTAGAAGAAAAAGATGAATTAATTAAATATGCTGAAAAGAATATTGATGAAGTTACTGAAATGTATAACTTAGGTTTAATCACTAACAAAGAACGTCGTACTTTAGTTACTAAAGAATGGCAAAAAGTTCGTGACGAAACTGAAAAGAAACTATGGCAAAACCTACAACAACATGATGATAACCACATCTTCATCATGGCGGACTCAGGTGCCCGTGGTTCTAAATCAAACTTTGCCCAATTAGCCGGAATGCGTGGTCTGATGAACGATACATCAGGTGGGGTTATCGAAGTGCCAGTTAAAGCAAACTTCTTAGAAGGTTTAAGTGTATCTGAATACTTCATTTCAACTCACGGTGCCCGTAAAGGTTCAACAGATACAGCGTTAAAAACAGCTGAATCAGGTTACTTAACTCGTCGTTTAGTAGACGTCAGTCAAGATGTTATTGTTTCAACAGAAGACTGTGGAACATTAAAAGGTATTTGGATGGAAGAAATTCCAGGTGAAAAAGAACCTATCGTAGCATTATATGACCGTATTATCGGACGTTTTGCTGCTAAAGATGTAACTCATCCAAAAACAGGTGAAGTACTAGTTCGTCGTAATGAATATATTACAAACGAAATTGGTGAAGCTATTAAGAATGCCGGAATTAAAACTGTTTGCATTCGTTCTAACTTAACTTGTGATGCAAGATATGGTGTTTGTATGCGTTGTTACGGACGTAACTTAGCTACAAATAAAATTGTTGAAGTTGGTGAAGCTGTTGGTACAATCGCAGCTCAATCAATCGGTGAACCAGGTACTCAGTTAACAATGCGTACTTTCCATACAGGTGGGGTTGCCTCAACAAGCGATATCACACAAGGGTTACCTCGTGTACAAGAGTTATTTGAAGCTCGTAATCCAAAAGGTAAAGCAATTATTTCTGAAATCAACGGTAAAGTTGAAGAAATTACTCGTCAAAAGAATGGTATTGTTGTAATTATTAATAGTGGTACTGAAGAAGGCAGCAAAAAATATACTTTAGATGCAACTGCAGAATTATTAATTAAGAAAAATCAACAAGTTGTTCGTGGACAAAAATTAATGAAAGGTTCTATCTCTCCACGTGAATTATTACGTGTAACAGATGCAATCACTGCACAAAAATATATTATTGAAGAAGTTCAAAAAGTATACCGTGCAACAGGGGTAGAAATTTCTGACAAACATATCGAAATCATTGTAAGACAAATGATGAGAAAGATCGAAGTTGTTACTCAAGGTGATACTCAATTATTACCAGGTAGCGAAGTAAGTATTCATGAATTCATGGATGCAAACAGAGCTATGATTATGAGTGGTAAACAATTAGCTGTAGGTAAAGTAGTATTATTAGGTATTACACGCGCGTCATTAAGATGTGACTCATGGTTAAGTGCCGCTTCATTCCAAGAAACAACTCGTGTTATCACAGATGCTGCAATTAAAGGTAAAATCGACGAATTACATGGTTTAAAAGAAAATGTAATTATCGGTGGATTAATCCCAGCAGGTACTGGTATTTTAGAAGAAGAGTATTTCGAATGTGAACATGCTCCAGTTGAAGAATCTCAAGCTGATGATGAAGACGAATTCTTTATGGGTACTGAAGAAGAAACAGATTATGTTGCTGAAGAGTATGATGAAGAAGACGATGAATTTATCGACGAAGAATACTTCGATGAAGATTACGATGACGATTTCGAAGAATAATCAATAAAATTTATAAAGTATCCATTATCTAAATGGGTACTTTTTCTTTTTGTTATGTGATATAATCTACTTATATAAGGATGTGATTTAATTTATGTTTGGATTAAAAGTTGTTGGTTGGTGTAGTTTTGATTCAGATTATCCAACAAAAAAATATAATGAAAAAGAATTAAAAAAAGTTTTAAAAGTAGTAAAAAAAGAAATAAGTAAAAATAATTATTCATTCTCAGGAGCACTTCATCAAAACGCTTCAAATGGAGTTCCTGTATTATCAGATGGGTCTTGTCTTAGATGCAGTATGCGTTTTTGGGGAGAGATAATGAAAGATGTATATAGTAAGAAATTAAAACAAGAATTATCTTATATGGACTTTTATATGTCAAGTGTAACTGATGTTAAGATGCCTGAGGTAAGTGAAATAAAAGTTAAAGAAATACAACTTGATTACGACTATCCTGGTTATACAACAAACACTGATAATCAACTTATAAGTGATGCTGCTTCACTTGGTTTCCCTTTAATGACAACAGATCAAGTATTAAAGAAAATATTTGATGATATGTAGATTAAGAATTGTTAGTTGCCAGAGCACTTATAGTAATTGAATTATTGATTCAAATTTATAAGATGGTATTGTTGTTTGCTTAGATGATATTGTGGTAGATTTTATTGAATAGATATCAAATAGATGGTTTGAATTGGTAAGTTCATTGACATTAGTTGGAATTATCATCCCTAACTTTGGTACTCTAAATCATATTTTTAATTGGTCAAATTTAGATTTTTAGGAACCGGATTTTGTTACATTGAAAATACTTTTTATTTTCAGTGATTGCTGGTGCACAAAAAAAGGTAATATATCTGATGACGCAGTATATATAGAAGCAAGTAGAGCATTAACTTGGGGGAATATCTACTTTAACTACTATGATACCTGTTGTTGGGCCATTTATAGCACCTATTGTTGGTTTTAGCTTTGGAACTGTTTTTGAACAATTTTGGCATGGAGAAGATATTTTTGGAATAGTCGGATTCTCTTTTGATCTAGGTGGTAAATCAATTTATGAATGGATTAAGGAGTTTTTGATTAAACTTTTGGAGGTTAATTATTATGAAAGATAAATATAGTGGATTATCAACTGAAGAGAAAGTAAAAAGGTATAAAAAAGAAAATAAAACACTATTAATTAGTGGTATTATTTGTTCAATTATTATTGTTTCTATTTCAATTTTGTTTTTTGTATTTGAACTAGATAAAACTATATCAATTGG
>JBGVOE010000041.1:0-2713 GCA_045126355.1 Anaeroplasmataceae bacterium
TTCACCTGCATCAATTCGTCCACAGATACACCAAATATTTCTGCAAGCTTAGGAATAGAATTTATATCAGGATAGGATAAATCTCTTTCCCACTTTGATACTGCTTTATCAGTTACACCCATTTTCTCAGCAAGTTCTAACTGTGTCATTCCTTTTTCTTTTCTTAATGATGAAATCATCATTCCAAGCGTTTGTTTTTTCATTCGCTCATTCCTCCTTGTATTAGATGATTGCATTTTAACACACCCTTTCAAATAAACTCAACCGACCGATAGTTTAGTTTGCTCGACCGATAGTTTACCGACAGTTTCTATACTAAAAGTTAATGCAAAATTTCTTATTTCTCGTTTAATTTTACCCTTTTTGCTTTTCTATTATAGAAACTTTGGTCAAAGCCGTTTTTTCTTTTAGCTATGCAATTATTTTAAATGAAATCTACACTTTAATTCTCTTATAAAGTCTCCTCTTAAAGTAATAATTATAACCGCTAATAATAACAGTGTTACACCACCTAAAACAATTAGTGGCCATGACATTACCTCAAGCGCTGAGAATAGTCCAACCATACTCCAAATTAAAGCAATCACTATTAAATAAAACATTGGTAACATATTTTGTTTTTGACGATTAAAGTCAGTAAAAAATAATATACCAGATATAATTACTGATGCGAAACTAACAATACTAATAACATCAAGTGCCCATCCGCTTACTAAAAAGATATCAATTAATGCCATCAATATACATGAATAAATAGTGGCTTTGATGAATTGACTTATTCGGTTATATTCAACTAAATCAATTGATAAAATTAAATTCCAGATCATAAATAATCCCATTAACGCAACCGGAAACCACAATAGTCCTCCTACACAAATATTAACAATAATACTCGCTAGTGCTAATAGAATAAATATCCATTTCATTAATTTCAAGAATCTTCTTCTATTGTGTTTAGTTTTTGATATTTCTGGATAAGTGATATTAATTTTCACACATACCACATCCTTCCACTACTACTTCTAATTCATCTTTTAAAAGCAGTTCATATAGTTTTTCTTCAAAGGTTGGATCTTTAGTCATTTTAGAAATTGATATAGTAGTTGTCTCATTATAAGTTACCATTCCGATAATAGCTCTATTATTTGGAGCTGTTCCTAAAACAAAGTCCATACTTGATACATAATTTTTATATTCTTCTGGCATATCTACTACACCTAAATTTGATAATGTTGAAGTAAATGCCTGATCACCTAAGAATCCATATAATTTTTTAGCGATAGGTAACTTAATAAATAGTGGAATAAGTTTAATTGAACGAACTAATTTATTGGCTGAGGTTACCATTTCACTCATCTTTTCTTTACTTGCTTTTTCTTTTAGTTGTTCACTAATAATTGTAACTAAATCATCTACCGTTTTAATATCAGCAATATCAAGTTTTACACCACAATACATTGCAAAATTTCTAACTGTTTTTGACGCATAAAATTTACGCATATTCACAGGAACTTGAATACTAACATCACCATTTAAAGAGTCAGTAGCCTTTTTAATAGCAATAAACATTAAAGCTAAGATATATGAAGTAACAGTAGTATTATATTTTTTTGCTACTTCTTTTAATTTATATGAATTAACATTAAAATGAATAATTTGATTAGGTTTAACCTTTGTCAATCTACCGTTCATTTGTAAAACACGCTTATTAATAAGTCCACTACTCGCTTCACTATGAACTCTACTTGAAAATTCATTTGTAGTTTCTTCGATTTCTGGAGTATCATTAACATTCCAAATGCTTCCTAACTCCTTAATATTAGCACCTAATAGTCTTATATATTCTGAAACTAGTGCTTTTAAAAATACCATTCCACCTGTACCGTCTGTTAGGACATGGAAAAATTCAACACTAATTCTATTTTTATAGTAGATTACTCTAAATGATTGTGAACCACTTCGTCCAACTTTAAGTGGTCTACATGGAATATCATTTTCTTCACTGACAACAAATCTTCTTTTTGTAGTATCTAAATAATGCCAAAACACTCCTTTTTTTAAGGTAGTCGCAAAACTCGGAAATCTTTTTATAGTAAAAGTTAATGCCATTTGTAATATTTCTTTTACTACATCAGTCTTCATATAAGCTGAAAGTCTAAATACAGGCATACTATCATGTTCTAAAGACATTGGATATATCTTAGCTGAGTCATCAAGTGGAAACCATAAAAGAGATGGTCTAGCATAAAAACCACCAAAATTAGTCGGATCTAGTAACTTTAGTGCTTCGTCTAAAGAAAATCCATTCTCAATATAATAAAGTATTGTCTTTTCAATATCCTCACGTATCTTTCTAACATCAGATTTTGATATTAAACAACGTTGATGAAAATCTTTAAAATATCCATTTAACATTTCAAGTTCGTTATCACCTAATGTAGCCTTCCACTCATTAAATTTATTTAATGCACGCTTACTCATACCCATCACCACACTCTCTTTTAATAACTTTATGTTACTTAATTATAAAATTTAATAGTCTTTAAGTCAAGTTTACTTAATTTAAGGAAAAATAGCACTAATATTAGCGCTATTTATTTTTCTTGATAAATTCTATACCACATTTTTTAAATACTACTATCGTATTTTCTTCTACACTTTCTGTTATAAAAGCATTAGCTCCGATTGTAACATTATTATTAATTATTGTATC
>JBGVOE010000042.1:0-23126 GCA_045126355.1 Anaeroplasmataceae bacterium
TGAAGCTATTAGAACATTAACTTATTTAAATAATGAAACTACAATTCCAGTAATTTCTTTAAGTATGCCTTATGAAAATTGGTTTGGTGAAGAAGAAGGTTTTTATAATAAAATACGTGAAGAAATTTCTCATAGAGTACATGTTGAATATTTTGATTCTACCTATAATGAATATTTCTATGTGAATAGCAAAGTAAAACTTGGTGGTAACTGGAGTTTAGGTTATCCTCAAAGAACTTTAAATTTAAACTTTAAAAAGGATGAAAATGGCAATAAAAACGAAAAAGTTAAAGCGCACGTCTTTGGTGAAAGAATGATGTTAGGCAACAGTAGTCAACGTCTAACAGATTTAACTCGTTTTAGATTACATAATGGTGGAAACTGTTTTGAAGAAAGAACAGGATTTAATGATGCAATTTTACAAAATTTAATGTATGGAACAAATGCTTCTACAACTGCATATCGCCCATGTATTGCCTATTTAAATGGAGAATATTGGGGATTATATTCTATACGTGAACATTATAGTGATACATATTTTGAAGATAACTATGGTGTAGATAAAGATAATGTTGCTTTATATGAATTAAAAGGGCAAATTACCTTTGATGATGGTAATGATTTTGAATCAGAAGAATTTATGAAACGTATAGATAATTTCTTAAAAAATGATTTTTCTAACGACCAAATTTATCAATCATTTATTGATAACTATATCGATGTTGATAGTTTAATCGATTGTTTCATAGCGCATTCTTATGCTGGTAACTGGGACTTTGTAGGTAATTATAACAACTTAAAAATGTGGAGAACTGTAGAGGTTGACCCAACAAATCCTTATGCAGATGGAAGATTGAGATTCTGTTTACATGATATCGACTTTGCATTTGGTGATACTGCCAATTTCTTAGATCCTAAACACAATAATTCTTATACAAAATTTCCTATTTATAAAAAACTATTAGAAAATGAACAATTTAGAATTCGTTTCTATGAAAGAGCACAAGAATTATTAGAAACAAATCTTAGCTATGAAAATGCTGAAGTTGTTGTTTATTCTATGGTAGAAGATGTAATGTATTATCGACTTGCTTCATTTAAACGTTGGGGGAATACTACTTCTTATAGTGCTTGGAGAAGCGAAAGTGAAAAAGTCTTAAAATTTATAAAAGAACGAAATGAAAATTATTTATCAATGGTAAAAAATACATTGAAAGTATAATAAGTTAATATTAAAAAGCCCTAAAGTGTGATTGGTAAAATCTAGTTAAACTTTTAGGGTTTTATTTGTGTTATAAAATATAAAAGTAGGTAAACGATAACATACTAAAAAAATTTATTATTAGATTTAAATCCCTTGTCTGTTGAAATTATACTTTTAAATATACTATTTAATTGTATTTTTTTGATGATTTATAGTCGTATGTAAACGTCTTCTTATATAAAAACATAAAAAAATTAAACGAAATTAATATAAGGTGTTTTCAAAGTGAAATTTATTTGATATAATTTAGTAAACCGTTTTTATATTTTATAAAACACAATTTTATATGAAGATGTTATTTCGATAACATTTTATTTTAGTAAAAAAATGAAAGGGCTTACAAGTCGGTGTTTTAGTATGGGAATTTTTTATAATGAGAAAAACAAACTTTTTAATATTTTTAATGATGAAATTTCATATCTGTTTTTTATCAATGAACAAGGTTATTTACAACACTTGTATTTTGGTTCTAAAATAAATGATTTTGATTTCGATTCATTTATTAACATTGGTTATGAATGGGGTAAAACTTATTTAGATACTGATTTAGTTGAAAAAAATTATGATGGTTATTACGCAGACCGTTCTTTAATGGAAATCGGGTTCCATGGTGGACCTGATAAAAGAGGTGCGCAATTTATTATTGAACACTCTGATAAATCTTGTAGAACACAATTTAAATATGTATCTCATAGAATTTATTCAGGAAAACCTTCTTTAGAAACTATGCCTTATACTTTTAGTTCTTGTGAAGATGCGATAACTTTAGAGATTGTTTTAGTTGATGAAAGACAAGATATTGAGTTGGTAACATCTTATACTGTTTTTGAAAAATTAAACATTATTACAAGAAACAACAAATTGATTAATAAATCTAAAGATATTGTGAATTTAAAACGTGCTTATTCATTTCAATTAGACTTACCAGAAAGCGAATTTGATTTAATTCATTTCTTTGGTGATTGGTCTTTAGAAAGATATTTAGATAGACGTAGTATTGGTGATGGAAGATTTACTGTTCAATCAAATTTAGGTAGAAGTTCACATGAAGAAAATCCTTTTGTTATTTTATGTGATAAAGATTGTGGTGAAAATCACGGTAGAGCTTATGGTTTTTCATTAGTTTATAGTGGTAACTTTTCGATAACTACTAACGTTGATAAGTGGAGACTTACTAGAACGAATGTTGGTATTAATGATGAAGATTTTTCTTTTGAGTTAAAGCCAGGTGATGTATTTGAAGTTCCTGAAGGAATCTTAGTTTATTCAAATGAAGGATTAGGAAAACTTTCAAGAGATATGCATGATTTAGTTAGAGAACACTTAATCAAATATAAAAATGTACATTTACCAAGACCGTTGTTATTTAATTCATGGGAAGGTTGTTTCATGGATTTTAACACACAATTAATTTTAGATTATATGAAACACGCTAAAGAAATTGGTGCGGAATTATTTGTACTTGATGACGGTTGGTTTGGTAGTAGAAATAATGATTCATCAGCACTTGGTGATTGGTATATAAATGAAGATAAAATTAACTTTGATAAAATAATTAGTGAATGTCATAGATTAGGAATGAAATTTGGTTTATGGTTTGAACCGGAAATGATTAATCCTGATAGCGATTTATTTAGAAAAAATCCTAAATTTGCATTAGGAGAAAGAAATAAGATTTGCAGCCTATCTAGACATCAATTTGTCTTAGATACTTCAAATGATGAAGCTGTAGATTTAGTTTATGAAATGATGTGTGCTATCTTAGATAAATATCCTATTGACTACATTAAGGTAGATCATAATCGAAACATCCACGAAATTGCTTCTGCATCAAGTTATGGGGAAACATATCATAGAGTTATTTTAGGGGCATATAAGTTATATGGAAGACTAATTGAAAGATATCCTAACTTATTTATTGAAAACTGTGCTTCTGGTGGAGGAAGATTTGATTTAGGAATGTTATATTATTCTCCACAAATTTGGACAAGTGATGAAACAAATCCTGTCCAAAGAATGTTTATTCAATATGGAACATCATTTGCTTATCCATTATCTTCAATGGGTGCACATATTAGTAAATGTCCTATTACAAATTATAATACAAAAGGACATGTTGCGATGTTTGGATCATATGGACTTGAAATGAATCCTTGTTTACTAACTGAAGATGAAAGAAAACAAATTTTAGAAGTTAATGAGTTATATCACAAATATCATAACGAAGTAATTCAAAACGGTGACTTATATCGTTTGTTATCACCTTTTGATACAAATTATATGTCTATGATGAGTGTAGCTAAAGATAAAAGTAAAGCCTTAGTATTCTTTAGTAACTTATTAAAGGAAAATAATCGTAGTCGTTATTTAAAACTTCAAGGTTTAGATAAAAACAAACGTTACAAAAATAGTTATGACGGTAAAACTTATTCAGCAGACTATTATATGAATATTGGTCTTAATTTTACAAAATGGTTGAATGAGTTTTCATCACATATCATTATTTTAGAAGAGGAGGTAGGAGAATAGATGAAAAGAGAAAATGAAATCATTGCTGCCGACCCATTTGTCTTATATGATGAAGCTAGTGGTTATTATTATTGCTATTCAACAAATGATGCACCTAATAAAGCTTTTTCCATTCATAAATCAAAAGATAAGTTAAATTGGGAATTCGTTGATTTTGCTTTGGATTTAAGCCATGAAAATATTTGGGGACGTGATTGGTTCTGGGCTCCCGAATGTTATTACAATCCAAATAATAAACACTATTACTTATTCTATAGTGCGAGAGTTAAACGTGAACTTACCGAAATGTATTTTATTGATCCGCTTTATGAAGAAGATGCTAAGATTGGTGTAGCTATTTCTTCATCACCAGAAGGTCCATTTATTAATATGTCAAATAGACCTATGGATTACTTGCCATTTGATAGAGAATACTTAAATGTTGAAGCTTTAACAGATAAGATGTATGAAATGGATAATGATTCAATATTAGAAAATGCAACTAAAGGTAATTATATTCCTTGTATCGATGCAAACCTTTTAATTGAAGGTGACAGAATCATTATGTATTTTTCTAGATGTTGTTATATGAACTGTCGATATGATGCACGTTTCCGTCGTTTTATTGAGTCAAGTAATGTAGCTTGTGTTGAATTAAATTCTGATTGGTGGTTTGATAAAGAAGCCAAACTTGAACCTACTATTAAAGATGAATATAAAGTTTTATGTGATGATGGTAGAAGAAGAGATAAATTTATAACACTTATTAGTTATCAATTAGAACCACAAGAATGGGAAAACGGACATGTAGATGACTACAATATCCATAAAGGCTTACGTAAGAATCGACGTTGGTCTGAAGGAAGTACAACATTTAAGGTTATCTATAATGGACAACCTCATTATGCTTTAACTTATTCATGTAACTGTTATGAAGACCGTGATTACGCAGTAGGTATTGCTTTTGCGACTAATCCATTAGGTCCATTTAAGAAGTATCCAAGTAATCCGATTATTACTGAGAAGAATGATGTTAGTTCTTTAGGTCATGGATCACTTGTAGTAGAGGATGAAAAATTCTATTATTTCTTACATGGTAGAACAGTTTTAGAAGAACCTCGAATTTTATGTTATACACAAATTAAGTTTGAAAATGATAACGTATCATCAGATATAATTAATGTTTGTAAACTGAAAAAGGAGGGGTGAAAAGTTGAAGAAAATTTTGTATTTTAATTTACTTTTATTGTTCTTAATTGCTTTAGTTGGTTGTGGTAGCGAAAATAATCCTACACCTGAAGTACCAACAGATGGGCAAACTGAAGAACAAAAAACACCAGTGGATAAAACACCAGTAGAAAAAACACCGGTTGAAGAAGTAGATTATGGAAAAGTAACATTTAATAACGTTAAGGTTTTCAGTGATGAATTTGATGGTGTTTCGTTAAAATATACATTTACTAATCCAGATGTTTGTGTTAACGAAGTTTTTGATTTTGAAATTTCAAATGAAAAAATATGCTATATAGAAGATGGTAAAGTTTATTTTTTAAGTGAAGGTATGACAAGAGTTAAGGCTGTGAGCCAAAACTTAACTGCATATTTTAATGTGGTATGTCAAAATTATCGTTTTACAAGTCAAAGTAAAACACAATTAAATAAATTAAAAAATAACTTTAAAGATGGAGATACGTTATTCTTAGGAGATTCCTTCTTTGAATTCTGGAGGAATAAAACAGGAATTACTGAAAATTTTGACACAGCTTTCTCACAATATGCGGTATTTAATATTGGTATTAGTGCTACTACTACTCACCACTGGAGAGCTATAAATGTGAAGATGGCTGAACTTGATATTAAACCAAAAAATATTGTCATTAATATTGGTATTAACAATGTAGATGATGATAAAGAAAGCGGTAAAGAGAGTGCCGCAAATGTAATTAACTTGATTGAAGATTATTTGCAAATGTTCCCTGAAGCGAATATTTACTATTTATCAATAACTAGATGCGCTGGACATTTTGCATTCAACTGGGAAAGTCATGAAAAAAGCAATCAGTTAGTTCAAGATTTCTGTTCAAAAACAGAAAGAGTTTATTACTTAGATATCATGGGACTATACGGCGATGACTATGGAAGTTATCAACAAGATGGGTTACACCCAAATCAAGCTGGTTATGATTTATTTAAACAATTAATCATGGCTGAAGTTCCTATGAATAAAAAAAATTAATAAGATTTGGTAAATAAGGAGGAAAAGAAAATGCCAAGAAAATCTATTAAATTATTAGGGATTGCATTATTAGCTTTATTATGCATGTTTGCAATCACAGGATGTTCTGAAGAACAACCTACAGGTGAACCTGAAACTAACGTGCCAACTGAAGGTCAACCAACAGGTGGAACACAAGAACAAACTTCTGTTATTAAAAGCTTAACAGCTAAAGAAGAAAGTGTTATTATTCGTGTTGCTGAAAATAGAAGCATAGCGTCATTCTATACAATAACTGGATTCAAGAGTTTAAGTTCTAAGCAAAAACAATGTACTTATACTTCATCTGATGAATCAGTTGCTCAAGTTTTAGGTACATCGTTAAAACCTTTAAAACCTGGTACTGCTGAAATTACAGTAACTTCTAAAGTTGATACTACTAAAACTTGTAAATTCACAGTAATTGTTAAAGATGTATACTTCGACCGTACTTTATCTAAAGTATCTGCAGATGATATCGTTGATAACGAATTAATTGAAGACGGTGGTTATATTACAACTAGCGAAACAATTCAAGGTGAATATTTCGCTAAAGGTGTTGAAGGAACTAAAATGTTAGTTTCTACTGAAATTACATTCAGTAAAGCTAGTCAAACTGAATTATATCCAAAATGCGGTATCGTATTCTCTACTACTGACAAAACTGAATTAACAGATAATAAACTTGTAATCTTCTTAAACTCAGAAATCGGTAATAACGGAACTTCTAGTTGGAATGATTTTGGTGTATGTGAAATTCAAAATGGTGGTAACTGGGCATGGAATCCTGGTGTAACTGATGCAAACGCAAGACATAAAAACGCATTATATAAAACACCAGAACCTATTACTTATGGAACTAAATTCACATTAACTGTTGCTCGTGATGGTTTTGATTTCCATATTTGGGTAAATGATGTATATGCTGGTTCAATTACTGTATTAGAAGACTTATTTGGTGTTTACGAAGACAGTAAATTTGTTCCTGCTGCATCATATGCTGGTTTCTTCCAATTCAACTCAGTTGTTAAATTCGAAAACTACTCAGTAACTGCTGATGCTGCTGCTGTAGATGCTAAGGTTGCTTCAATCGCTGAAAAAACTTACGTTACTGAATGGGATAAAGACGCAGCTTAGGTATTATGAGGCTATTTGAATCGAAGTTTATAGATTTACGCAGGTCTGCACCTGCTAAACCTAGCAAGCGATTCGTAAGTTGTTTTATTGATATGATGATTTGTTGTGTAATAGCACTGCTTCTATTTAGTGGAGCAAGTGCTATTGCATTTAACACAAACACCTATATTGAAGCAGGGGAAATTGTTGATAAAGAAATTGATTATTATATCAATTGGACTGAAGAATCACATATTGTAGAGTATTTTGATAAAGAAAACGGGGTAAGAAAAGATACTGAAACTATGGTTTGTCAAAATCTACTTAAAGCTATATATCATTCATATAAGGTTTTAGGTAATGAGCATCAACCAGAATTTGAAATTGACGAAAAAGTTATGAAGTTTGGGGAAGCTTCTTTAGAAAATGATACGGTTGCTTATTTTTATACTAATTATGGTGTTGAAACTAACCTTATTAAATTTAAAGAAGGACAAACAAAACAAGAATTTTTGGCAGAATTGTATAAAGATGCATTTTTAGAAAATTCTTCAATGCTTGTATTTAATTTAGAACTTAGTGATGTTCCTATCTTAAGTACACAAGTTGCATATAGTATCCTTTACTATATAGAAAATGGTACTAAAGATAAAACAGGAGAAGTCGGCCTAGATTACTACAATGCTTTTTATGATGCATATGCTTATATGCTATCAAGCGCTGAGGATATTATGATTCGCAGCGAACCTTATTATAGTACACATTATATGGATTATTACAATGCTTTAAGTGTACAAGCAAGAGTCACTAATATAGCATTAATTATTTCAATATTTGTGGCTTATATTATTGGTGTTTTCGTTCCTAAATTATTATTTAAGGATGAAAGAACAATCGGTAGAGTATTAATGAAATTAGGTGCAATAAATGATGAAAGAGAACCAGTTAGTATGGTTAGTATCATCATTAGATCAATTTTAGAAGTAATCGGATTTATGTTTATTGCTTTCATAATTTATATGTTCCCACCATTTAATGGATCATATGATGCAATGATGACACCATTTATCGGTGAGGTAAATTTAACAATTATCTTACTTGTTATTGCTTTAATTTCACTAATAATAAATGTGTTTATGTTATTTACACATTATAGTCAAAACTTGATCAATATGATTTTCCGTGATCGAGTTGTTGATCTTCGCCGCCTAGATTATGGCGATCGTGATGAAGAATATGAAGGAAAATCAATATAATTAAGGAGAAAAAATCATGAAAAAATTATTTAGTTTATTTGTTTTACTTTTATCAGTATTACTTTTAGCTAGCTGCGGTGGTAATAGTGGTAATAATGGTGGAACTGACAATCCAGTAGGTGGAGGAGGAACTGAAAAGTTATTCGACATTTCTGGTTTAAAAGGTACTGTTGAAAAAGATGAAGAAGGAAATCCTGTTTTCGGAGAAGAAGTTCGCTTAACTGTATGGTCAGTTATCGGTGATCCTGACCAAGTTATTTTCCGTAAAATGGTTGATCAATTCAACGATGAATACGTTGGTCAAATTTATTTAGATGTTCATTATATCGGACATTTCGACTACTATAACGCATTAGATAGTACTTATCAAACAGACTTCGAAGAATCATTCCCAGATGTATGTTTCATGCACAATGAAAAAACTATCGAATATGCTTATAAACAATATTTCTATCCATTAGATGATTTATATGAAGCAACTGGTGTAGATTTCGATTTCAGTTTAGCTTATGACAATATCGCTCGTACAACTGTATATCGTGAACACCGTTTTGGTATTCCTGTAGACGCTCATGGTTTCGTAACTCAATTCAGACAAGATATCATTAAGAAAAATGAATTAGGTTTCGAAGGTAACACTCGTTTCATCCCTGAAAGTCGTGCTGAATATCAACAATTATTAGAAGGTTTAAGAACTAAAGCTGACGCTGGTCAATTATTAGTTAGAAATATCAATAAAGGTTCTGATCACTCTTGGCACGCTGTTGATAAAAACTCATTCTATCCAAGTTTCACTCAATCAACTGACCCAGATGGATTAAGTGCATTATATGCTAACGGTGGTACATTAGCTAATGCTACTCAAGATACAGTTACATTCCAAAATAACGCTGGTTTACAAACTTACTTAACTGACCAAGTTGAACGTTTCAACAGTAGATTAGTTGGTGAAAGTGGTACTGCAACAGAAATGTTTGGTAAAGGTGATACAGTTATGTTCTCTGAAGGACCATGGTGGGTTTCTCAAACTTATTCTTTAAACTGGAATAACAGTGAATTAAAGAAAGCTGGAAATGGTGTTTCTGCTGAAGAAGCTGCTGACCCAGTTTATAACGCTCCATATGTAGCTTCTCACCCAATCGGATGGTGGACAACTGATGAATATGCAAATGCTGATACAGCTAAAAAATGGTTTGGTAACGGTCACGTTGTAACTTTAACTAGACATTTAGATAGCATGGAAAAAGCTGCTGCTGCATTAGTTTTCGCTAAATGGTATACTCAATCAATTAACGAAAAAGGTGATTATAACTTAATTACTTGGAATGCATCTGGTCACTTACCAGCATGGAAAAACGTTTATGAATCAGAAGGTTATAAAGCATTAGTAGCTAAAAATGTTACATTACAAGCTTTAGGTAACCCTGAAGATATTATCGCATTAGAAGGTTTAGAATATGCATCTACATTAATTTCAGGTGTAGCTAACGTTTGTGGTAACGTAATCGCTGCTTACAAAAAACAAGGCGGATGTCAACCTTCAGAAGTTGCAGGTATCTTAAAAGCTGCTGCAGTTGACACACAAGCAACATTAGACTTATTAAAAATGGGCTTCTAATATAAGGAGTTGATTTTATGCAAAACACTGTGATTCTAGAAGAATATGCTAAGGCTAGATCAAGAAGAACAGGTCTTTTAAAAAAATATGGTGTAACGTTATTGTTCTTATTACCATTTATTGCGGCGTTTTTAATGTTTTTCGTTTACCCGCTATTTTATGGTATATATATTTCAATGACAGACTTTAAATATGGTATCCCAGGACAAGAAGCATTTAACTCTTTTAACTGGTACAAAATAATTTTAGGTTTAAATGAATCATTAGTGAACTCAAAACTAACTGTAAGTGCTGCAGATAAGATTACAGAAAACTTTTGGAACTCTTTTTCAAATTCTTTTGTGTTTTCTGTAATCATGGTTCCTATTGCAATCATCTTACCTTTAACATTAGCTATTTTAGTTAATAAAAAACCAGCTGGTTATAAATTATTTAGATCATTAATTTATTTACCATCTATTGTACCGTTAACAGCTGCTGGTACTATATTTATGATGTTATTCTTACCTCAACAACAACATGGATTAATTGCTGAACTTTTTGGTGTTGAATTTGACTGGTTTATTGACAGTATGTTTAAATTCAATTTATTTGGAAAAGAAGTAGATGTTGTATATGCATGGGTTCCTATCTTCTTCATGTGTTTATGGGGAGGATGGGGTGGTAACTTCATCATTTTAAGTGCAGGTTTAGAAAACGTACCAAAGAGTTTATATGAAGCAAGCTCAATCGATGGATGTTCTTCATTTAAGAAAATCTTACACGTTACTATTCCTGGAATAAAAGGTCAATTAGTTTTATGCTTATTCACAACAATTATCGGTTACCTAGGTTTATATGGACAAAACTATGTTCTTACTGCTGGGGGACCTTATGGAACTACATTGCCAGGTAGTGGTCGTACATCTACAGTAATGTATTTCATCCAAGATATTGTAGCTAACAATCCTAACCTAAGAGGTGCAGTTTATGGTTTAGGTGCTGCCGCAAGTATTGTATTTGCAATATTTGTAGGTATTATTTCAGGTATTCAAATGTATTTAACACGTGACAAAAAAACCGGAACTAAAATATCAGAGAGGTATGCAAAATGGAAACTAGCAAAATAACATTAGAACAATATATCGGTTTCAGAAAGAAGCAAGCCGTTACTGATAAAAAAGCTCCAAATTATGGAAAGATCGTTGCATTTATAGTATTAGCTTTATTTAGCTTACTATGGATTTCTCCATTCTTCTTAATGTTATTCGGTTCATTAAGAGGTCACATTGATAATATGAATGCCCCTGCACAATTATTTAATCCACCTAGTGGATACACTTTAGAAAACTATAAAATTATCTTATTCCAAGAATTCCCTGAAACTATGATGGGTACACATAACGCTATGCAAGATGTTGAAATGGGATATTGGTTAATGAACAGCTGTTTCAGTTCAATTGGTGGAACATTATTATATTTATTTGTTGCATCATTAGCTGCATATGCTTTCACATTTATTGATTTTAAATATCGTAACTTATTATTTGGTATTTTAATTGGTACATTAGTTGTTCCAGGTGTTGCTACATCTGTAGGTAACCAACAATTAGTTTACGATATTGGTTTAAATAAATCTATTTTAGCTTTAATTATTCCTGGTTTAGGTGGGGTTTACGGAATGTACTTGATTAAAACATTCTTCTCATCAATTCCAAAAGATTTAATTGAATCTGCAAAAATGGATGGTTATAATAACTTCCAAATATTTACAAGAATTGTTCTACCATTAGGTAAAACAGTAATCTTCGTTCAAGGTTTATTCGGTTTCATGGGTGCTTGGAACGACTTAGTATGGCCACAAATGCTATACGGTACAAAGGATACAAAACTTTGGACATTACAAGTTGGTATGTCTTACATTATCAACAATACAAAAACATCTGATTTAATTGGCTCTGCCTTAGCTGGTGGTGTACTTTGTTTAATACCAGTATTAGTTGTATATATCATTGCTCAAGATAAGATTATTGAGGGTATGGCTAGTACAGGTGTAAAACGTTAGAGGAAAGAGGTAACATTATGGCAAATTTAAATAATGACATTATAGAACCAGTTGACGGTAGTATTGAAGTACCAAGATCAGAAGCTGGTAATATATTAAAAGCACATGGATACAAAGTTGTTAATAATGGTGTTGACTCATTTGTATCTTTAAAAGATATTAATAAAATTTATCCAAATGGTGTTCAAGCTGTTTATGACTTTAATATCGATATTAAAGAAAAAGACTTCATTGTACTTGTAGGTCCATCTGGATGTGGTAAATCTACTACATTACGTATGATTGCAGGTCTTGAAGATATTACAAGTGGTTATTTATATATTGATAAAGTATTATCTAACTACTTACCAAGTAAAAATCGTGATATCTCAATGGTATTCCAATCTTATGCATTATATCCACAAATGACTGTATATGATAATATTGCATTCCCTCTACGTATTCGTAGATATAGAAGAGTTATGACTGCTGCAAAAAATTTAGCTTGGAATGAAGTATTAGCTCAATTACAAGAACCTTCTAACTTTATTCAAGCTTTAAGAGGGGCACAAGATAAGTCATTAAACTTTGGAACAGTTATTGAATATGTTGCTACTAAATTAAACATTTCAGATTTAGCTTCAAAAATTTTATGTTCATATAATGTAACAAGTGTTGCTGATTTTGATAAGAAAAATGAAAACGGTCAAACTTTATATGAAGTAATTAAAGCTACTGCTTTTGCTCAAAAAGAAGCTGAAATTGCTGATTTAAGAGCTAAAGGATATACTGTTGATGATGAATTTAGAATTTTAAAAGACGGCGTATTACAATATCGTTTTGTAAAATTAACTAAAGAAGAAATTAGAAAGAAAGTATTTGAAGCAGCTGAAATTCTAGACTTAGGTCCTTATTTAGATAGAAGACCTAAAGAATTATCAGGTGGTCAAATGCAACGTGTAGCTTTAGGTAGAGCTATCGTTCGTAATGCTAAATTATTCTTAATGGACGAACCTTTAAGTAACTTAGATGCTAAACTTCGTGTTCAAATGCGTTCTGAAATCGTTAGAATTCATGAACAAATCGGAGCTACTACTATTTATGTAACTCATGACCAAACTGAAGCGATGACAATGGCAACTAAGATTGCGGTTATGTCTAAAGGTTGGGTTCAACAAATTGGAACACCACAAGAAATCTACTATAATCCAAAGAACATTTTCGTAGCTACATTCATCGGTTCTCCTGCCATGAATATCTTCGAAGGTGAATATGAAGATGGTTATGTAACATTTAGAAGTGGTTTAAGAGTTAAAATGGCAGATAGCTTTGTAGAAAGACATAATAATTTCTATAAAGATAAAATTGCTGATTTAGAAAGAATGCTTGAATTAGATGACTTCATTAAAATGAAAGCATTAAAAGTTATTGATGAGTCTTTATTTGGTTCTAAAGACCATTCTGATGCTCAATCATTAGGTAAAAATATTGAATTAGTATTACAAAATGCTCATTTATTAGGCGATGAATGTTTTGGTAAGGTTAATAGTTTAGTTGGTAGATATTTAGCTGAATTAGATAAATTAACAGGCGAATATCAACAAGCTATGATTGTTAATTCTAAATTAAAATTACAAGAAATTAAGGAAATTGTTTCTAATATTAAAGATGACTTTGGTCAAGAAGCTTTATTAATTACTGAAACTGAATTAGAAAACTTTAGTGAAGTTAGTACAACTAACTACTCTTTAAATACTTACTTTGGTTTTGTTCGTGCAGTTGAAGAAGCAGTAGAATATGTTAAATCATTAGCTGCTGGTAATAGAGCATTATTAGCTGCATTAAATAAATTACATATTACTGACAAATTACCTAAAGAAGCTGAAGCTTGGTTAAAAGCTATTAGAAAACCATTATTAACATTTGAAAAATTATCTTCAAGTGATATTGGTAAATTACATAATGCTCAAGTATTTAACCAAAATGAAAAACAAGAAAAAGAAACATTATATTATCAAAAACCTAAGAAACAAAGAAAAGAACATGTTAAAGTTAAAGTTAACTTAAATAGTGTAGATGTTCAATTCATTAACAACTTATATGAAGTAGCTGTTAATTTATTAGAAGCAAGTAAAAAGGCTTTAGCTGGTAAACACAGTGTTCGTATTGGTATTAGACCAGAAGACATTCATTTAAATAATGAATATGCTGAGTCTAATAAATCTGAAGCGTTTAAAATTACTTCAGGTATCGTTGAGTTATTAGGTAGCGAATTATTAATTCACAGTGAATTTGCAGGTGCAAATATGATTGCTAAAATTTCTACAGGTACATTAGTTAAACCTCATACAGAAGTTGAATTAACTATGAACAAAGATAAGATTTTAGTATTTGATGAATCTTGCGGAGATACTATCTAATTAAATAATAAAAAGTCCTAGATTGTAAGCGAAGAATTTTATTCATCGCTTACTTTCTAATACTTTCTATTAGGTTTATAAGTAATGACAAAAATATTTATTATGAAAAAAGACTTAATTAAGCCGATTTTTTGTTTTTTACTATTTACCTTATAATGAGAAAGATTAAGTTTCTATTTAATTTTTTAAAAGTACAAAAATTTAATATAGGAGAAAATTATGAAAAAAGGATTAACATTTTTAATGTTATTAACTATTGTTTTAGGTTTGATCGGTTGTGAAGATAACAAAGAAACAGAAAAAACACCTATTAAACCTGAACTAGAAGTTGAATACGTTTATTCTACATATACAAATCCTGTCTCTGTTATTTATGAAAATGGTTCTGACTATAAAGCAGAAGTAGCTGACCCATCAATCGTTAGAGGTGATGATGGCCTATTTTACATTTTTGCAACTGGTGGAGTTGTTTTAAAAAGTGAAGATGCTTGTAACTGGGTAGTACATGATACAAAAGTTTTACCTTCTATGCCTACATGGGATGTTGATGTATGGGGATATGGCGTTAACCCAGGAATTTGGGCACCAGATGTAATTAAAATTGGTGACAAATGGATTTATTATTATTCATTAAGTGCTTGGGGAAAATGTTGTGGTATTGGTTTAGCAGTTGCTGATGAAATTACAGGTCCTTATGAAGACTTAGGTAAATTATTCGATTATAAAGAAATCGGTATTGAAAATGCAATTGACCCACATGTTTTCGTTGAAGATGACGGTACTGTATATATGTCTGTTGGTTCATTCCAAGGCTTATTTTTATTACAACTTACAAGCGATGGTTTAGAACTTGAAGGTGGAGTAGAAACACAAGCTAGAGATAAAGTAAGAATCGCTGGTAAAGTTGGTGGATGGGATGGATCTACTTATGAAGGTAGCTACATCATTAAAAAAGACGGTTATTATTACTATTTTGGTAGTGCTGGCACTTGTTGTGAAGGAAAAAAATCTACTTACCGTGTATTAGTAGGTCGTGCTGAAGAAATTACAGGTCCTTACCTTGATTCGAATGGTCGCCCATTAACATCTTCAGGTAGTGGTAAAACATTTGGTACATTGTGTTTAGACACTGGTATAACTAACAAAAATATGGCAGGTGCTGGACACAACTCTATTTTAGTAGATGATGCTGGTGACTATTGGATTTATTATCACGCTTATTCTATAGCTGACAATTATGCAACAAGACATTTATTTATGGATAAATTAGCTTGGGATGAAAATGGATTCCCATATGTTTCATACACTTATACTAACGATGAAGGTGTTGAAAAAACATCAAAAATTAAACCATCATTTGAAATCGAATTAGATGGACCTAGATTTATTGCGTAGGTGATTTTTATGAATAAAAAAATATTATCTATAATTTTATGTTTATTTGTTTCATTTTCTTTAATTGCTTGTGAAGGAAATGAACAACCTACTAAAGAACCAAATTCAACTGTAATTAGCGCAAGTGATTTAGTTCGTCCAGGGGATTCAAATGTAAAATATACTGATTATAGTTTACTTTCTGATGGTTCTGGACATCCTGATTATAATGAAGCTAAATGGTATAGAAATGATTTAAAAGATTTAGCTCTTCCTGACCCATATGTTTTAGAAGTTGATGGCGTATATTATATATATGGTACAACTGATAGAACTGGTTCACGTACAATTGACTGTTATTCTACAACAGACTTCCATGAGTTCACATGGCATAAAGATGTCTTTACAGCTCCAACTGATTCATGGGAAACAAATTCAGGTGGTGTTTTTGCTCCTGAGATGTTTGTATATAAAGGTGAATATTATTTATATTTCGGTATTAATAGTAAAGAAACTGGCATGAGATATATAAATTGTGCAAAAGCTGCTACTCCTACAGGACCATTCTTACCTATTTGCCAAGAAAATGCTTTTGGAGAAATGGTTGATGGTAAAACTGAGCCAATTTTTAATCATAATGATAGTATTGGATTAAGTGTTTTAGACCAAACAATTTTCCAAGATGATGATGGTAAAATTTATATGTATTATTCTGTATATGATACAGGAAAATCACAATATATTGTTGGTTTTGAAATGTTAGACCCAATCACTCCATTATTTGACACTTATAAGATTTTAGTTAGACCTGGTGAATTAACACCTGCTACTAGCAGTTCTAAGATTTTATCTTGGGAAGCTTATACTGATTTTGAAGTAGCAGAAGGTCCATTTATGATTAAATCACCTAATGGTAAATATTACTTAACATATTCAGTAAATCATTATCCAAATAGATTCTATACTGTATGTTATGCAGAAAGTGATTCACCTTTAGGAGATTACACTAAGCCATATACTAAAGAAAACAAAGAAAATGGTGAAACATGGACTAACTTATTATTTGGTTATGCTGGTGGTCATAATGGTACAAAAGTTCATGATCAATGGAAAGGCTTTATGTCTGGTACTGCTCATCATTGTTTCTTCAAAGTTGGAGATCAATGGATGATTGGATATCATGCTCATAAAAATAGAGATAATAGTGAAAATGGTAGAATGTTTGCTATGGACTATATCTATTTTGATGAAAATGGTGTTCCTTATGCTGAAGGACCTACATATTCAATTCAACCTTTACCAGAAGCTATTAGTGGTTATAAAAATATAGCTGTTAATGCTAATGTTAAATATCAAAATGTAGAACATGCTGAAAGAATTAACGATAATTATATTGTTGAACATTATAATTTAAAACAAAATCAAGATAAAGAAGTAATCCTTAAAGAAGGAAAAGCTTATATCGAATTAGTATTTGACAAAGAATACTATATTGGCGGTATCAGCATTTATAATAGTGCATTCTATGATAAAGCTTTAACAGAAATTGAATATATTAATTTCTTTAATGGTAATGCCGTATTCAATGTAGGTTTTATTGCTGAGTATTTAAATGAAGATAATGAATTTATTTTCCCTACTAGTTCATTTGTTGTTGAATTTGATGAAGATATTAAAGCTACTAAAGTGTTAATTGCTGTTGATACTTTAGAAGGTGCTCAAATCAATGAAATTAAAGTATTTGGTAGAGAAGTAAATTAGGAGATTAATTTATGAAATTTAGAAGATTATTATTTTTATTAATAATTTCTGTTTTAGGAATTTGTGTTGTAGGTTGCGAGGGTAATAACTCGTCTGAAAAAACACCTACTACAGATTCTATTGAGATAGCTGATAAAGATAAAGTTAAACCAAGTAGTTCAAATCTTGACTATACAGATTATGGCCTATTAGGTGATGGTGAAAAAATGCCAGAGTATGATACATCTAAATGGTATAGAAACGACTTAACTGTTCCACTACCAGACCCACATGTATATTATGAAGATGGTGTTTACTATATCTATGGTACAACTGATAGAACTGGTGCTCAATCTTTTGACTGTTATGCTACTACAGACTTTATTAATTATGAAAAACATTTAGATATTTTTAGACCAAATTCTGCAAATAACCCAAGTGAATGGGAAGGTAATGTATTATTTGCACCTGAAATGTATAAATTTGGAGACTATTATTATCTATATTATAGTAATGTAATGAGAGGTAATAACCAACGCTATTTACATGCTGTAAGAGGAACTTCACCAATTGGACCATTTGAACAAATTGTTGGCGAAAATGGTTATGGTGAACATGTTGACGGTTCAAAAAGTCCATTATTCCCTACTCCAAGTGGTGGAAATGTACTTGATATGACTGTATTTGTAGATGATGATGACCAAATGTATATGTTCTATGTTATCTCAGGTAAAACTCAACATATAGAAGGTTGCAAAATGTTAGACCCTATTACAGTTGATTGGTCTACTAATAAAAGTTTAATTGTTCCTGGTGAATTAAATACTAAAACAGATGCTAATACTCTATTTTGGGAAGCATATAACGGGTATAATATCGCAGAAGGTCCATATCTTTTAAAATCACCTAATGGTCTTTATTATATGACATATTCTGTTAACGATTATCAAAACCGTTATTACTCAATTTGTTATGCGTATAGTGATGAACCTTTAGGCGACTATACTAAACCTTATACATCTGAACAAAAAGCAAATGGTGAAACTTGGACAAACTTATTATTAGGTTATGCTGGTGGAAAAAGCGGAACAGTTTATGATCAATGGACTGGATTCTCTTCAGGAAATGGGCATCACTCATTCTTTTATGTAGGGGATCAATTGATGATCGCTTATCACCAACATAAAAACCGTAATACATCTGGAAGCGGAAGAGGTGTAGCATTTGATTATGTTCATTTTGATGAAAATGGAGATCCATACACTGATGGACCAACATGGTCATTACAACCTTTACCAGAAGCGGTTAGTGGTTATAAAAACATTGCATTAAATGCAAAGGTAAAATCATTTAATGTAGAAAATGCTCATTTCGTTAACGATAATTATGTTGTTAGACATTACAATTTAAAACAAGAAGAAGGTAAAGAAGTTATCTTAAAACCTGGAAAAGCTTATATTGAATTAGTGTTTGATAAAGAATATTACGTTGGCGGAATTATGGTTAACAATAGTGCTTATTATGAAAAAGCATTATCTGAAATTGAATTTATTAATTTCTTTAATGGTAATGCAGCATATAATATTTCATTTATGCTTAATTACTTAAATGATGAAAAAGAATTTATTTTCCCGGGTAGTTCATTTACAATTGACTTTGAAGATATTAAGACTAATCGCGTTGTATTATGTTTTGATACATCTGATGGTGGTCAAATTAATGAAATTCAAGTTTTAGGGAAAGAAGTAAAGGAGTAAGAATATGAAAAAACTTTCAATCTTATTATTAACATTTCTTGCATTATTTACTTTAATTGGTTGTGGTAATGAAGATGGTGGAAAAACAGAAACTCCTGTTGATCCAGAAACTCCAGAAGTTTTACCAACAGAAGATAACAAAATTCATTTAATTATTTTAACTGGTCAAAGTGGCGCAAGAGGTAAAGCAAAAAATTCAGATTTAACTGATGAACAAAAAGAAGTTAATTATGATGTTGATATTTGTGCAGATGGTTTAACGATGCCACAATTAACAAATATCCCTGAATCACTTTCTAAAGGTGCTGTATTAAAAGAATTAGAACCTGGCTTCGGTGATTCTGGTAGCGAATTTGGTCCAGAACTTGGTATGGGTCAAACTATGGCTAGTAGATATCCTAAAGATGGTGAAGCTCGTAAATCAGTTATCGTTAAATATACTGCTTGTGGTTCTACATTTACTGATCACTGGTATTCTGCAAGTGCACTTGATGATGAAACAATAAGTGATAAATTAAATATAGAACAAATCCGTGAAGATAAAAATGGAAATCCTACAGGTCCATTAACAAATAACTTATATCAATTAATCGACTCTACTATTGAACAATTAGAAGCAGAAGGTTATGAAGTTGTTATTGATGGTGCTGCTTTCGTTCACGGTGAACAAGACGCTAAATTTGATACAAATATGGCTATCTATGAAAAAGCTTTAGAATATTTCATTAAAGACTTACGTGATTATGTTAAAATGCCTGAATTACCAATGGTAATTACTGAAGCTTTAACTAATAGTGCTAAATATTCAAATGAATTAAGAGCAATTCAAGCAAGAGTTGCTGCTAAAGTTAATAACTGTTCATTTATTAAAACAACTGATTTATATAGTAACACTTTCGAACCATGGCATTTCGGTACACCTGGTAACTTTGCATTAGGTAATAGAATTGCTGCTGAAATTATTTCTTTAAATGATACACGTGTTGTATCTGAATTTGAAGATGTTGAAATCGCAGTTCCATTTGGCGTTAATGTTGAATTACCTGCTTACTTAAATGCGGTTTTCGAAAATGAATATGAAGGTTTAGTTAAAGTTACTTATGAAGGTTCTTATGATGCTAATACTGGTGGAGTTCAAAATGTTGAATTTAAAGCTAAAACTGGTAAAGGTACAATCAAAGGAAACTTAAAAGTAAATGTTAAATCTGAAATTTATGTTGATGGTGTTATCAACGAACCTGTTTATAATGACATTTATGAACATAAGGTAGATGGAATTGGTTCTATCTATGTTATGAGAGGAGAAACTGGTTTATATTTCGCAGCTAAAATTTCTGATAAAGAATTATGGACTGATGGTGAAGCTTGGGGAACAGGCGATATGGGTCAAAATGGTTTAAATGACGACTTTAGAATTTATTTAACAACTTCTGACGCATCTCAAAGAATTTCTATTTGCTTAAGTTCTGCTAACTTATTAAGAGTTTATGAAGCTGGAACTTCAAGTTTCAAACCAACTGCTAACTTATATCATCAAGGTTTCTTACAAGATTATAAATATCATGTAACAACAACTGGTTTAACAAACAACAATGGTGAAAAAACATCTGATGGTATGGAAATTGAATTATTCATTTCTTATGAAGATTTAGGTGTTGGAGATCCAGCTGAAGTTAAATTATGTTTCAATTATAGTAACGTAGATTTCGTTGATGGAAAGAAAGTTACTACTAACAATTATTACTGCGCTAAAGAAGTAGCAATTGAAAATCCAGAAGCAAGTGATGAATATTATTTTCCTATTGCTGAAATTTTAAATTGTGATTGCGGTAAGCATTAAATATGGTATAATAGTTATATAAACTATTAATATATTTTTTTCAAAATATAAAATACAAGGAGGGAAAAAAATGAAAAAAATATTAGCTCTTTTATTAGTTGTATTTTCACTAGTATTAGTTGGTTGTCAAGATGACAAAACTAATGACAAAACTCAAGGTGGAAATGAACAACAAACTCCTGCTGTAACTGTTGAAAGCGTTTCTTTAAAAATGCAAGACGGTACAGAACTACCTACAGAAGTATTTGACGGTTCTACTGTTAGATTAGCTGCTGAAGTTAAAGGTAGTGAAGCAGGATTAAAAGTAGTTTGGGAAACTTCAGATGCAAGTTTAGCCAAAGTTACTAACGGTGTTGTAAAATTTGGTCAAGTTAAAGAAGACACTCAAGTTACAGTATCAGCTGTAAGTAAAGATGACAACACTAAAAAAGCTTCTCATACTTTCACAATTAAACATTGTGTTTTAAATTTAGCAGATTCAAAAGGTAACATTGATGATTCATTATTCATGGAAGAAGGCGCTGTTACTGTTGAAAATGGTGATGTTGGTTTAATTTTCTCAGATGTTAACCACACTAAATTCTATGTAGAAGCAACTATCCAAATCGATTCTCAAGATGAAAATGATGCATATCCAAAATTTGGTATCATGGTTGGTAATGACTCAATGGCTGGTTGGAATACAGACGCAACTGTTCCTGTTAAAAATGCATTCTTCTTCTGTGATACTCAATTAGCTGCTCAATCTTCTGGATGGACTGGATTTAACTTTGTAGCTCAATTAAGTGATTTTAGCAATTGGGACTGGGGAAGACAAATAGGTGGATTCAACGTTTCTAATGAAAACAAATGGAATATGGGTGAAGGTTATACTATCGGTTTATTAAGAGATGGTGTTAACTATTACTTATTTGCAAAAGATGGCGATGGTTTAAAATGTTACAAACATGTTGTATATACTGATTTCGCAGCTGATGAAGCTTGTTATGCTTGGATCGGTGGATGGAAAACAGGTGTAACTGTTTCTAATATTAAAGCATTAGTTGGTGATGATGCTGACGCTATGTATCTTGAAGCTGGTGCATTAACAATTGCAAATACTGAACCATTATTATATCTTGGTACAACTCATCAAATTAATGTTGAAGCTGACGTAGTAAACTTTGATTTATCTAAATTATCTTATACTTCTGATAATGAAGCTATCGCTACAGTTGACGCTAACGGTTTAGTTACTGCAAGCGAAACTCCAGGTACTGCTAATATCACTATTAAATGGGGCGATTTAACTAAAACTGTTGTTGTTACAGTTACTGACGACTTAAAAGTTAGAGTAGTATTAGACGGTAAAATGGAAGATGCGTTATGGACAGAACAAGTTAAAGCTAATAAATTTGAATTCGATAATGGTGATAAAGTTGCAATTGACATTTATGGTTCTAGAAACTCTTTAGGTTTATATTTATATGTTGATTATCAAACTACAGCTGATTACTCTTCTGCTCCTGAATGGTGGCAAGCAAATAACTTCGAATTAAGAGTTTATAACCAACATAAGAAGTTAACTATGCCAGATGGTAATGCACAATGGTGGGTATCTACATTTCAAGGTGGTAAAGCCAATATGACTGATTATTATGTTTCTGCTCCTAAATTAAATGAAGAAACTGGAAAATATGAAATCGTATTTGAAGTATTCTTATCTTATGAAGATTTAGGCGCTAGTAAAACTGATCTATTCGGATTCGGTATGGGTAGTAACGATGGTGGTCCAGAAGGAAATGGTTGGTACAATACAAATGAAGGTTTCTTAGGCTATGGTTGGGAAGGTTATGACTTCGCTAAATGCTTAAAGATTCATGAAGACGGTATCGGTGTATACTATCCTGAATCATTCTGTGGTGAAAACCATGAATATGGTGATTTCGTTGTTGAAAAACAAGCTTCTTGTGCTGC
>JBGVOE010000043.1:0-2235 GCA_045126355.1 Anaeroplasmataceae bacterium
GATATATGAAGCTGGTTTAGGTCCCATATCAGCTGAAACTGTTGTAGTTCCTATTGAAAACATCAATAGAAAAATAAGTATGCTTAAAACTATTTTTATTTTCTTCATATATTTCACCATCCTCATATAATAAGACAATAAATTTGTCTTAAAAGTTTCAAAAAATAGAATTCTATTACAATATAATTATACAATATATATTGCATAACTAACACTAGAACATTATCTCTTATAAAGGGAACATAAAAACCTCTAGCAAATTACCAGAGGTCAAATACATTTATAAATGACTTAATTAGCCTATTTTTTGAACAATATAGAACTTTTCTAAATTGTCATCATATAAACCAATTACTTTTTTATTATTATATTCCTCTGGTGAAAATTTAGAGAAAATAGTACTTGAAAAATAAGGATTTGTATCTACCTTTATAGTTTTTCCATTATGATTAATTGTAACTGTATAGTAAATGGAAGCTTTATAAGAATATGAAGTAGCTACAGTATCTAATATCACTTCATAAGAATTGAAGTTTCTATAGTTCTTTAATAAATATCTATATTTAAAGTAATAATACAATGCAAAACTTCCAAAGAATAACCCAAGAACTAAGATACATATTAACCATGTTATAATACCTTGTCCTAAATATTCAATACCATATTTCATTAATAGAATTAATGGAACAAATAGAGTTGCAACCACAATTATCAAATATATGAACATCAATTGTTTTGCATGAAATTTTCTCCATTGATATTCTACACTGTTTTTTATTTCATCTTCAGTTAAATTATTATGCATATTTCTCATCCCTTTTTACTAAATAATCAATTATTCATATAATTCCGAATAAAACTCTAGATGCTTTTCATAAAAATATTTAATAGCATCTTCACGATATCTTAATTCTTCTTCAGGCCATGATTCATACATTTCAGTTAATGTAATTAATTTACCATCTTTATATGCTAAGATTCTATTACTATTGCTATATTTAAATTCATACGTACCTATTGTTTCTGTCCATAGTTCTTGACCATAATCTTGACCAACAACTTCATAGATAGCTAATTCATATCCCCAATATTTAAAATAATAGTTCTTAATTGTAATATCTTCTCTAGATACTTCTGGATGAGCTTGCATATAGTAAAATTGCAAAGGATCTTCATCTAATTTTTGCAATCTAAATGATTCTTTAACTGTTCTTGAGGAACCAGATGTATCTATATTCTCTGAAATCATATAATACTTTCCAGGTTCTAGTTCTTTCCAACAATAGCATTCAACACTGTTATGAAAGACATCAATATAATTTGTACTAGAATTACGTTGTACAATTCTTCCATCCTCATAATAAATTCTTCCTAAACCTGTAGTTGGAGATAATAAATTACACTTTTCAGTTATTTCAAACCAAATAGTAAGTTTAGAACCAATAGTAGGTAAGGTTTCACTGACTTCTACGTAATTGTCAAATGATAAAATGACTTCTTGTTCTTTTATTAAAGTTGGAACTTTTAATTCATAATTTATAGTTCCTTTAAAATAACTATTTGAAGTAATATCAAATCTCGCATAATGTCTTCCCTCAGTTAAGTAAAACGCCTTCGTTCCATCTAAAAGAGTAACCTTAACTTCTTTTACACCATATGTGTCCCCATATTCATCGCAAATATGAATAGTATCACTTCCATAACCACCTGTTTGATTTACATTTAATATGTAATAACCAGCTGTAGCAATGTCAAAATACCAATGAGATAAATTATTCCCAAATAAAACTTCTGTTGGTTCAGATGTTATTTCTGGTGTTTCTATATTTGGCATACCAACATAATCAATACCAATTGTAGTAGAAAGAATTTCTATATCATAATCGCTATGATCTACTGTTAAAATGTATTGTTTTCCTTCTTCAAAATAAATCGAATGATAATATGATGTAGCATCAAAATAACTATTAAAATCATCTAAAGTATATGCATAAATTCTAATGTAGTGTTCTTCAAAAATAAACTCATATAATCCTGTTTCAGCAGGAACAAATTTAAAAGCTTGCTTATCTTTAACATTTTCAAGATATATATCTATAGTATTACCTGTAATATCCAATGGATTATTCATATCGGCATAATCATTAAGTTCAGTACCAACAACTTGAATTGTAATATCTGTTTTACCATATGGGACATATGATTCATAGTAATAATACAATCCAGCATTATAAT
>JBGVOE010000044.1:0-14102 GCA_045126355.1 Anaeroplasmataceae bacterium
TTAGCAATTTTAAATTCAGCATTTACTGATAACTCTATTGTAATAGATGCGATATCACCATTTACTGTTAATTTATTAGCAGTTCCCCATTCATTCATGCTACCACGAAGGTATAAATCAGTTGTAGTTGGTTCAGTTGAACCACCATTTCCACCTGGATTAGAACCAGCAATAATTACTTCGCCATCTTTCTTAACAGTCATTTTATAAGTAGTTAGGTCAAGTGAAATTTCATATGTACCAGCTTGATCAACCACAACGTTACCGTATTCAGTTCCTTCAGAGAAATATCCAGTTCCAGCTGCGAAATATGGATAACCAAATGTACATGAGTTAGTCCATGATGCGTCAGCAATCTTGAAGATGTCACCTGATTCAAATGTATATGTAATAGATGCAACATTATCTTTAACAGTTAATTTAGTGCTTGTATCCCAGTTGTTAACAGAACCACGTAGATATAAAGCTGTTCCACTTGGAACTGATGGAGTATCAGTTGTTCCTCCACCACCGCCGCTACTAGCAACTTTATTTTCAAATAATGTTACGCCATCTACAACGACTGTAACAGCTTTTGTAGTTAAATTAATAGTAATTTTATATAAACCAGCTACTTTAACTTTAGCATTGTTATAACCATCTGTACTTGCTTCAAAGTGAGTTGAACCATGACTGAAACTATTATAATCAAATTGAACATCATAACTATCATCAGCAATCTTAAATTCATCACCAACAGCTAATTGAGTTTCAATAGAAGCAATTATATTATTACCTTCAACTTTTCTAGTAAGTTTTGTAACAGCTTCCCAGTTATTCATACTACCACGTAAGTATAAATTAGGTGTTCTATCTTCTTCAAGTTTTACACCATCGCAGTAAACTGTTAATGCTTTAGTTTCTAAATCAATTACAAATTTATAGTTACCAGCAACTACTACTTTTGGATCTGTATTAAATTCTCCACCAACTGTAAAGTTGTTTAAATATTTGAAATATGGATTATAGTTAAATTCTACTGAATAATAGTAGTTAGCAATCTTAAATGTATCATTTAACGCTAAAGTAATTTCATAAGTTGCTGTATTAGTTTCTTCATCAACAGTAAATAAATATTCATCTGATGTTTCATAACCATTCATTGAACCACGGAAATAGAATTGGCTACTATCAGTACCTTCTCTTACTAAGATTAAAGGTACAAGTGAACCTTCAGGGAATGTCATAATAACATCGTATGTTCCTGCTTTTTCAATAACAACTGTATTATCAACTAATTTAACACCTGATAGTGAATTTGTATCTAATTCTAAGAAATTTAATGGTTTATTTTGTCCACCTAGTACAAAATAAATCTTTTCAGGTGCCCAAATTTGAATACCAGCTGCAATTAACTCATTTTCATTATCTGGGTTTTTAACAAATGATTTATAAGTTGTACCGTATGTTAATTCAACATTTGATTCTAAATCGTCTGGCATTTCATCATAAACTTCACGTTCTTTAATTGTTAATTTTGCCGTTAAAGTTCTTAATTCTTTACCAGTTTTATTATCTTTAATTACCGCAGTTACATCATAAACGCCAATTTCTATCATTTGGCTTACTTCTTCACCGTTTAAAGAATATGTGTAATCTACTTTAACTCCACCAGGAAGATTTTTAACTGTAATAGCTAAAGGCTCTCCAGTGTATTCTAATGTTTCGTCTGTAAATGTTACTTTGTTAACATCTACACTACCTGAATTATCATCAGTTTGATCATTACAAGCTGTTGTTGCTGTAACTAAGAATAAGCTGATGAAAATTGCAATAAAAGTTCTAATTGTTTTCATGTCTATATTCTCCTCGTACTATTTTTTACGATATTATACAAGTATAATATATCTCATTTTATGTCAAATTTCAAGTAAAATGGTAAGCGTTACCATTGTGGTAACGTTAACAAAATTAAAAACAGCGCTATAATTAACGCTGTTTAGCTTTTAAGATATTTTTGTTTTAACTTTTCTTGCATTTCTTTAGTTATTTTAATCTCTTCATATAAGAAATTTAAGACACTTCCATGTTTTTCTTTAATTTTAGCAATTGTCTTTTCTAAATAAACTCTTTTAGCGTATAACATAGAAACGAGTAAGGCCTTTGTTCTTTTACTAGTAGGCATAAAGATTTTCATCAATATTTCACGTGAACGGTTATGTTTATGATTGAATACATCACTCATTGCATATTCATCTAAAATATCTTCTTCACTTACACCTAAAAGCGTATAGAAGAAAAGTGTTGTTATTCCTGTACGGTCTTTCCCACCATTACAGTGAAATAATAAGGCACCATCAGTATCTTTACACAAAATATCAAAAATTGTCTTAAAATGACTTTGACTAGTTTTATCGAATACAATACTTTCATACATACTAATCATGTATTCTTCTCCACTTCCACATTCAGTAATCTTGTGTTTTTGAGATAAAACAACTTTTGCCATACTATTATTTTCATGAGTTATACCAAAAAACTGTTTATTTAAAACCGGAATATGATAATACTCAACGATTTCTGGATAAGTAAAATTTTTAGATTCTCTAACTTCTATTTGTGTTCTTAAATCAATTATTGTTTTAATATTATATGTTTGGAGGAATTCTTTGATTCTTTTATTAGAAAGTTTATCGATTCTACCACTTCTAAATAAAAGTCCTTTTTTAACTTTTAAGCCATCAACAGTACTAACTTGACCTAAATCACGAGTGTTCCTTAAACCCTTAAAATCAATCTTATTGAATCTAATAATAATCATTCCCCTCTAGTATTTATTTTTAACAACTTTAGCTGATTCTCTTAATAAATCTTTACGTTTTAAATCTTCACGTTTATCGTATAATTTTTTACCTTTAGCAATCGCAAATTCAACTTTAACTAATGCATTTACAAAATAAACTTTCGTTGGGATTAAAGTTAAACCATCAATTGTAACTTTACCGCTAATTTTATTTATTTCTTTTTTGTGTAATAAAAGTTCACGCATTCTACGTTCATCATGATTAAAAATATTACCTTTTTCATATTTAGAGATAAACATATTAAGAATGTAGACTTTAGAATCTTTAACAATTACATAAGCGTCATTAATATTAGTCTTCCCTTCACGAATTGACTTAATCTCAGTTCCTTTTAATTTGATACCAGCTTCAAAAGTATCTAATAAAAAGTAGTCGTGTGATGCTTTTTTATTTTGACATATCATTTTCATTTAACGATTCACACTCCTTTTATAATTATCAGGAACAAGCATAAAATCAATTTGTCTAGTTTCTTTACTTGCACCAATTAATTTAACTTTTATTCTATCACCAATATTATACACTACTTTAGAATAATTTCCAGTTAAGGTACCCATCTTTTCATCATAGATATAAAAATCAGGTAAGTTTTTAACATGAACTAATCCCTCAATAGTATTTTCCAACATAACAAATAAACCAAATGAAGTAACACTAGAAATAACAGCGTTATAGATATTTCCAACCTTATCCATCATGTATTCAGCTGCCTTCATATCATTTACCATACGTTCTAAATCAACCGCTCTTCTTTCAGCATCACTACTCAAACTACATACATTATCTAAAATACTGTTGTAGTGATTTAATGATTCATCTATATTATTTTTATTAATCAATAAATCTGCAATCATACGATGAGTTTGTAAATCAGGATAGCGTCTAATAGGTGATGTAAAGTGACAATAATATTGCGCAGCTAAGCCATAATGACCCAAAGGCATTGAATCATATCTAGCTTTTGCCATAGCTCTTAACAGTAGTGTATTTACACTATCTTCAGCCGCAGTTCCCTTAATATTATTCATTAGTCTTTGTAACTGTTTTGGTTTAACACCTTTATCAATATTTTTAATTTCCTCACCAATTGCTTTTAAAATATTATTAACATTAGCTAATCTTTCCTTATTAGGTTCTTCATGAACACGATAACAACAAGGATATTTTAAATGAAATAAAGTCTCTGCTACAGCTTCATTAGCGGCTAACATAAAATCTTCAATCATCATTTCTGATAATCCTCTTTCGCGTGATTCTACATTAATAGGAACACCTTTTTCATCAACGATGATTTTCATTTCCTTAATATCAAAATCTAATCCACCACGTTCTTCTCTTATACCTCTAAGTAGTAAGCTTAGTTCTTTCATATTTAAAAGCATTGGATAAATATCACTATATTTTTTTATCAAAGCTTCATTGCCTTCAAAGATTTTATTGACATTTGAATAAGTCATTCTATGTTTACTTTTTATATATCCACTTTTAATACTACTACTTATAATTCTACCATTTCTATCAAATTCCATTAAACAAGACAGTACTAAACGTACTACCACTTCATTTAATGAACATATTCCATTAGACAATTTTTCAGGTAGCATTGGAATAACTCTATCAGCTAAATAAATTGAAGTTCCTCTTCTTAGTGCTTCTTGATCGATTTGACTATACTCTTTTACATAATGAGATACATCAGCAATATGAACAGCTAATAAATAATTACCATTAGGTAAAATCTTTAAGTTAACCGCATCATCAAAGTCTTTTGAATCATCACCATCAATTGTAATAACTAAATCTTGGGTAAAATCAACTCTTCCTACTAATTCTTCTTTTAAGACTTCATTATTAATATTATTTACTTCCTCATATATATTATCATTAAATATATAAGGAACCTTAGCTGAAGCTACTAGCGCTAAGACATCAGAGCCTATATCACTTTCATGACCTATTATCTTTTTAACAGAGGCAATCATTTCTTCGCCCTTATATTTAATTTCTAAAATACAAATATCTTTTGGATGTGCACCATTAAGCTTATCTTGTTTAACTGAGATAAATTCATAATTAGAATTTGGGTCAACAACTTTAAAGATTTTTTCATTACGATAAACTCTTTTAGTCATTTTAGCTACTAATTCTAAATTAGAGTGTGACACAACTTTATAAACTCTTGCTTCTTTTCTTCCGTAATAGTCAGTATGTACTGTAGCGATAACGATATCTTTATCAAAAGCATTACCTAAATATTTTTTGGCTACATATAAACTATCTGCATTTGTTTTAAGATAGGGATTATCATTACGAATGACAATTGTTCCCCTTATAAAATTTACTCCATCGATTAAATTATAAAGCTTTCCAATCTTAATAATATCAACGTCTTCCATATTAAATATTTCTTTAGCTAACTCATCGTTACCACAATTTATGTAACTTAATATTTCGCCATAACTAAGTGGTCCTTTTTCTTTAATTAATTCAATTATCATTTCCTTCATAACAAATCCCTCCTCTCTTATTATTACTACTTTTTCTTACTTTACTAACATTTCAATTTTTAAATCATTATTTTTATAATCTACTACACCAACAGCCCCACAAATAAGTGGCATTGTTGGTGGAATATGACCTAAATCAACATCAATTAAAATCGGAACATTTAAATCTTTTAATACATCAATTGCATTTATTCTATTTAAACCAAACTCTTCCATATTAAATGCATTAGCACTTCTTCCGATTAAAAAGCCTTTTGCAGTTTCAAACCAACCTGCATATTTAAGTTGTAATAAAACTCTTCTTATAGACTGTGGATTTAGTTCACATGCTTCTAAAAACCAAATAACTCCATCATCTTTATAACGAGCATTAAATTCTTTTACCTTATCATATTGTGTCCCACAAATTAATGATAAGATATCTAAACATCCACCTAATAGTCTTCCACTAAAATGTTCTTCACTATTAAATACACTAGTAATTACTTTATCTTTTTTCAAATTATAACTAGCTAGTGGATGTGACTTTTGATAAGCGCTACTTTTACCTTGATATTTTAAATAACCATTTAAACTTAACTTTTGGCCAGTCATTAATAAATAATCATCTAAAATAGATTGATCTAATCTTCTCATTCCAAAACTTCCTGCACAATGTCCATAAATACTAGCAACATCAGATAATGTCGGAAGTAGGAATGAATAATTAGTATTATCAGAAAAACCATTAAACCATTTAGGTGGTAATTCTTTAATCTTTTCAAAATCAATATAAGGTAATGTTTCAAATTGCATCTCACCACCACCAACACTTAATAGTAATGAAATATTAGGATTTGCATACATTTCCATAAACTCTTTACCAATTTCATTAGGATTATTTGATAAATAAAGAAGTTCCGCCTTTTCTACATTAGGACCAATAATAACATTATAACCATTATCGGTAAAAAACTTTTTAGCCCATTTAACTCTTGTAGTATATGGATATGTTGTAGCTCCAAATGATGGAGCAATAAAGGCAATTGAATCACCTTTTTGTATAAACTTTGGATAACGCATTAATAAACACTCCCTTTAAAGAAAATAAAAACAGAATTTCATGAGAAACTCTGTCATTTTAATCCACCTATATCTTAGAATTTGTCAATAGTACAAATGATAGCTAATACAAAGAATAAAATACCAATAACCCATGTTGCTTTTTGTAATACTGCTTCTAATCCACGTGATTTTTGGTTTTTAAATAATTCTGATTTTCCACCACTAAAAGCATCATTAATATCATCTTTAGATGATTGTAATAATACCACTACGATTAAAAAGATTGATACGATTAATAATAAAATGTCAAAGATATCCATGATTTGCCTCCTAATTATAGATACTAGATATATTAAATAATTATAATAATTATTTCATTCGCTTATTATAAAGCATATACATTACTATTAAACCATTTTATGTAATTAAAAGCAAGTAAAATCTTGTATTTTTCAATATCAAAAGCAAAAAAACGCCACAAAATGTAGCGTTTTAATGTTTGACTTAACTATTTGTATAAGTTATATAATGATTTTAAACCATCCCATACAGCTGTTTCGCCTAATTGATCTTCAGTTCTTAATAATTGATTGTATTTAGCGATACGGTCAGTACGTGATGCAGAACCAGTCTTAATTTGACCAGCATTTGTAGCAACTACGATATCAGCGATAGTTGTATCTTCTGTTTCACCTGAACGGTGAGAAACTACTGCAGTATAACCTGCACGTTTAGCCATTTCGATTGCTTCTAAAGTTTCAGTTAAAGTACCGATTTGGTTAACTTTAATTAAAATTGAGTTAGCAACACCCATTTTGATACCTTTTTCTAAACGGCGAGTGTTAGTAACGAATAAGTCGTCACCTACTAATTGGATTTTCTTACCTAATTTTTCTGTTAAGTATTTCCATCCGTCCCAGTCGTCTTCAGCAAGACCATCTTCGATAGTGATGATTGGGAATTTTTCAGTTAATGGTAAATAGTATTCATCAACCATACCTTTAGCATCTAAAGAAACACCTTTGTCAGCTTTTAATGTATATAAACCAGTTTCTTTATCAAAGAATTCAGATGCTGCTACGTCAATACCTAAGCAGATATCTTTACCTGGAACATAACCAGCTGCTTCGATAGCTTCAACAACGCGTTGGAATGCTTCTTCATTAGAACCTAATTTTGGAGCATATCCACCTTCGTCACCTACAGCAGTGTTGTATCCATGTTTCTTTAAGATTTTCTTTAAGTTGTGGAATACTTCAGCACCCATTCTTAAAGCTTCTTTAAAGCTTGGAGCACCTACAGCTAAGATCATGATTTCTTGGAAGTCAATACACCAGTCAGCATGAGCACCACCGTTTAAGATGTTCATCATTGGTAATGGTAATTGTTTTGCATTAACACCACCGATGTAACGGTATAGAGGAATTCCTAAATAATCAGCTGCAGTTCTAGCTACTGCTAAAGATACACCTAAAATTGCGTTAGCACCAAATTTACCTTTGTTTGGTGTACCATCTAATTCACATAATTTGTGGTCGATTGTTACTTGATCAAATACATTGTAACCAATTAATTCAGGAGCAATTGCTTCATTAACGTTTTTAACAGCAGTTAAAACTCCTTTTCCTAAATAACGGCTTTGATCTCCGTCTCTTAATTCAACTGCTTCATGTTCACCAGTTGATGCACCACTAGGTACTAAAGCGCGACCAAATGCGCCAGATTCTGTTTCAACTTCTACTTCTACAGTTGGATTTCCGCGTGAGTCTAAAACTTCACGTGCATAAATTCTTGTAATATATGGCATTTTCTACGTCTCCTTATATAAATTTTATACCATCCCTTATTATACACATATTTTTAATAAAAATAAATATATTTTTACTTTTTTGTTAATAATTGCTAATATTTATCTCCTTCTTTGAGGTAATCTCCACGCAGTTATAAAACAAAAAACAATAAAAATTATATCAATAATGTTATAAATTATTCCAATTCCACTATATGAATTAATATTTAAGAAAGAAAGCAATATCGTCATAACCCCTTCAAAAGAGAAAATAAATTTAATACTCAACATTATATCTCTAGTAACAAAAGCGTAAAAAGAAGCTTTATAAATTAGATATCCAAACACAAAGAATATAACAGATAATAAAGAATACAAAATATGATAAGTTGATATTTTATCAGCAATCCCCTTACCAATCATATAGGCTACCATATAGATAACAATACTAAATGTAACTCCTAAATTTACTCCAACAAAAAATTGAATAGCTCCACCTAAAATTGAAAATAAAACCATATGTAGTAGTCCGTATAAAACCGCATTTAACAAATCATCTTTATAAATCGGTTCTTTAAATAAATTAATTATTCTTCTCACAATAATCCACCCTTTTAATAATCTTGATATATATTATTATATCCTAAAACCATTCTTTTCTTTAAAAATTTTAGATGAATAAATAATTTTATAGTATAATAACTAATAGGCAGGTGATAGGATGAAACATATATTACATGAAATATTTTTAAATGACTCAATTAATTTAATCGAAAAAAAATATATAGAAATTATAGATCAATATAAAGAACACTATTTCCTATATTCAAATATCTTCCAAATGCCTCTATATTATAAATTATTCACATACAAAAAGAATCCTGATTATAATCTTTATAATAAAATGTCTGGTAAAAAACATTTTGAAGTTATCCAGTGTTTAATCCAAAAGACTCAAGAAGAAAATTATAATCCTTATCTATTACTTCTTCTTTATAGTTATATTTGTAATACTGTCTTAAATTACTATATTGATGAATATATCAAGCATCAAGCAAAATACAAAAGAATAAATTCAAAAAAGATTAAAATGAACAAATATAGTAAAACAATTAAATATATTGAAGCTCAGTATTATAAAGATCGTTTTTATCAACCAATAAAAAAACATAAAATAGATTTTAAATACTTAGAAGTAGATGAGGTATGTTTTTCTGCACTTGATGAGATTTGTTCAAAATTATACTACTTCTCATATGGAGTTAAAATATTTAAAATCGGACATAAAAACTTTATAAAATATCAAGCTGAAAAATATAAAGGCTTTAGGCTATTAAATATGATTTCAGCTAAACTTTTAGATAGTTTAACTCGTAGTAAAAAGTATAGTGCTACTAGTATATTTATCACTTATACTCCAACAAAAAAAGATTATTTAAATAAAGAAAATAAACTTTGGATTTATAAAAATAATGAATGTTATAAATCATTTACCGACATTTATAATGACGCTTTAAATGTTAGTTCTAAACTTATCACATTAGTAAGTGAGGAAATCTTTTATAAAACTCAAAAAAAAATTGAAATCAAAAACTTATTAGACCAAATTATAAAATAAAAGTAAAATGGACATCTCTAAAACTCATCGAGATGTCCTTGTTTTTTATTCCTTATCAATATATTCTTCTATTTCTTCAATAGTTTCTTCAAGTATTTTTTCAACATTATTTTCCCAAACATCTAAGCCTTCTGCGCTAAATCTAATTACATCTTTTATTCCAAACATCATATTAGAAAGTGCCTTGATATAATTAAAACCAAAATCAGGATAATTTACTCCACCAGAGGTAGAGACATATAGTAATCTTTTAGCATTACATAATCCTATAGGCCCATTTTCACCATATTTAAAAGTTATACCATTTATGCATATATTTTCGATATAAACTTTTAGTATTGATGGAAACGATAAATCCCATAGTGGAGCGGCAATTACGATTGTGTCAGCCTCTTGAAATTGTCTTGCATAAACTTGGTAATTACTATCAATCATTCTATCATATATCATCTTTTCATCAAGTGGTTTTAAATTTAGTGATGGTAAAAATACCTCTATAATTTCTCCTCTTAATCCTGATAAAAGTTCATTAGCTAATAGAAGTGTTCTTGATTCTTTTCTAACACACGCATTAATAAATAAAATTTTCATATTTTTCACCCTCTTTTACCTATATTATAAAGAATGAAATATATGAAAATTGTCGATTTGTAAAAATTAAATATTAATTTGTGGAATATCAATATAAAGACGGTCTAAATCGTAATTCTTTCTATCTTCTGGTGTAAAAATATGTAAAATTACATCATATAAATCAATTAAAATCCATGTTGAATCTTTACCTTCAACATTTTTTATTCTTAATTTATTATTTTTTTGATCGTCTATCATATGTTCAATACAAGCATTCGCTTGTCTAGCTACACTTACTGTAGCCACAACAGTATAATCAGCTAAAGGTGAAATCCCTCTTAAATCATATACTTTAATATCTGCAGCTTTTACTTTATCTAATGCATCTTTTATTACTTCTAATAATTCCATTATAATTCTCCTAAAATCTTTTGATTTAATTCATTTAAAATTTCATATTGTTCAGCTAGTGGCATATCACCTTTAGCTAAAACTGCTTCAATTGTATATTTAATACATAAATACATTGCTAAATCAAAGTTACCTTCATCTAAAATCTTTCTAACTTCTTTACATCTAGCATATTCTCTTGAGTCTTCAGCAAAATCAGCTATTACTAATATTTTCTCAAATAAAGTCATATTTAATCTTCCATAAACATGAAATTTAATTGCATTTAGTATTTCTTCATCATTTATCTTAAATTTTTCTTTTGCCATTACACTTGAGGCGTATGCATGATAGATTTGTGGAGCATTTTTAAACTTTTCTATTATTACATCATCATTAATAATTTCAATCATTTCGCTTGTTGTCTCATACTTACAGTAATCATGTAATAAACCAGCAATATATGCTTTTTCACTATCTAAATTAAATTTTAAAGCTAATTCTTTAGCTAATCTAGCAACACCTAAAATGTGATTTAATCTTTTTGAATTTTGATATTTTTCTCTAACACTATCTTCAATTTCTCTAACCGATAATTGGATCACGTACTATCACTCCGCATCCTTTTATAGTTGTAACACTAACTTTAGCTGGTGCATTTTTAACAGCAATAAAACCTAGCCCACTAATAACGATATCTTGTGGTTTAGTTATTTCAAATACCGTTGTTTCATATTCTAAATCTTTAGTGTTTACTTTAAACATTTCATTAATCTTTTTAGGGAATATTTCTACAGCTCTTTCATATTTAGAACGTTTAATCTCTAAAGTATTAGCGAAATATGTAATAAAACTATTTCTTTCACCTTCTAAATAGTTGAAACACGCAAAACCACCAATTAATAAAGATTGTTCTTTATTTAATTGATAAACACCAGGTCTAACTTCCGTCTTTGGCATAATTGTTTTAAAATCTTTAGCATCAACAAGTGATAAAATATTATCATCATTAACTAAACCTGGAGTGTCATATAAAATTCCTTTTTCAAAGAATGGTATTTCAATTAAGTTTAAGGTAGTAGCTGGGATGATTGATGTTGTGATTAAATCGTAATCTAACATTCCTTCACTTCTTAATAATTGATTGATTAAACTACTCTTTCCAACATTTGTTGAACCTAAGATATAAACATTTCTACCCTTACGGTAACGATCCATCATTTCAACTAATTCATCGATATGATGTTTTTTATGAACACTTATCAGTAATATATCTTTTACCTTAAGTCCCATTACTTTAGCTTGATGACGAACCCATAAAGATAGTTTTCCTTCTTTTAAGCTTTTTGGAAGTAAATCCATTTTATTAGCTACTAAAATAACATCTTTACCAGCAATTAAATCTACAACTCTTTGATTAAGGGTACTAGATAAATTAAAAATATCTAAGACATAAACAAACAATGCATCTTTTTTAGTTATTCTTTTTAAAATTTTATAATACTCTTCTGTACTTAATTCATTTTTAGTTATTAAGTTATAATTTTTAATTTTGTGGCATCGCATACAAACAACATTTGTAAGTGATTCTTTTTCTAAAACAGCTTCAGTTACATAACCAACCTTATTAGGATCAGTAGTTTGAATTGTAGCGCCACAGCCTATACATTTAATCTCTTCCATAGTTTTCCTCTTTATATACTTTCAAATATTGTTCATATAGATTTGGATGCTTTTTCATTATTCTTTTTAATACATGCATTTCAAGACTACGATTAAATTTCGTTGTCCATTTTTCTGTTTTACGGTCTATTGCTTTGACTAAAATTGATGTGTAGTTCATTCTATTAGTGGCAAAAACGTCTGTCATTAATTGATCACCAATAGCTACTATTTCAGAACTACTATATTTTCTGGTTGCTTTTTTTAAAACTTTCTTAAATCCACCCTTTAAAGGTTTCATAGCTTTAGCAACATATTTAATATTTAATTTTTCACCAAAATCTTTTACTCTTTCTAAACTTGAATTATTTGAAATAATCATAATTTCAAATCCTTCATTTTTTCTATCAGATATCCATTTACATAATTTATCATTTACATTACCATCTTTATAAGAAACTAGTGTATTGTCTAAATCTGTAAGAATTAATCGAATACCACTTTCATATAATTTTATGTAATCAACATCAAAGATAGTCTCTTTGTAAATAGTTGGGATAAATTTTTCATCTTTTATAAGACCTAAAAACATAATAGCACCCTCTTAAAATATTCAACTTATTATACAATTTTAAGACTGTTTTGTAAATATGAAAAGGAGGTGTAGAATATGTTAGACCTACTATCTTTATTTATCTTTCCCTTTTTTGGAACAATTAAAAGTGAATCTTATCCACCTGCTTTAAGTAGTGAGGAAGAAAAACATTATATTGACTTAATGGAAAAGGGAGATAAAAACGCTCGTAACAAACTAATTGAACATAATTTAAGGTTAGTCGCACACATTGCGAAAAAATATGAAAACTCTTTTGAAGATAAAGATGATATACTATCTATTGGTATTTTTGGCCTAATTAAAGCAGTTGATTCATTTAATTATAGTGCGAAAAATAAACTAGCAACATATGCGGCAAAATGTATTGAAAATGAAATTTTAATGAACTTTAGAAGTAATAAAAATAAAAGAAATTATACTTGGTTATCTACTCCTATTGGACTAGATAAAGATGGAAATGAAATTGAATTAATGGATATCGTTAAAGATGAAAGTATACCAGTAGATGAACAAATGGAAATTGATGAAACTCATAAAAAACTATATGAATCGATAAAACTTTTAAACCCAAGAGAACTTGATATTATTTCTAGAAGATATGGATTATTTAATAAAAAAATCGAAACACAAAAAGATATTGCAAAGCAGATGAAAATCAGTCGTTCTTATGTTTCAAGAATTGAAAAAAGGGCCTTAATGAAGCTTTATTTAGCAATTAGTGCAGATAAATAGAAAATAAAAACCAAAGATAACTTCTTTGGCTTTTTCTTTTATTAATTATTTATCTAAAAACTTTTTAAAATGAGCTAAAAGTTCTGGTGAAATCACATGTTCAATCCTACAAGCATTTTCTTCAGCTAAAGCTTCATCAACACCAATTTTAGTTAATAAAGCGGTAATTATTTCATGTCGTTCAAAGATATCTTTTGCTTTAGATAATCCTAAATCAGTAAACTTAATAATACTGTTATCAATTGTAATGTATTCTTTTTCAACTAATAAACCCATAGCTCTAGAAACACTAGCTCTAGAGTAATTAAGTTCTGTTGCGATATCAATA
>JBGVOE010000045.1:0-7578 GCA_045126355.1 Anaeroplasmataceae bacterium
AAGATTTCATCAGGAACGGGATTCAACATCTCGATAAGATGTAAATTACTTTCAATAATATATAAATTTAAATTAATTGAATCAATATTATTTCTTAATTGATTAAGTTGTGCTATACTTTCCATGGGTAGATTCCTTTCTGTGATTGGTGTGGTAGCTTAATTATATCAAGGAATCTATCTTTTTTGTTATATTAAATTAGTTAGATTTTTACGACTAAATAAGTCGTTAAAATAAATAAAAAAGGGAACTCAAAACTAATGGGTTTTGACAGTACCAGAAAAAAAGGAAGGGGAAATAATTATGTTTTTTAAGAAGAGGCAAGAAGTTGTAAAAAAACATGTCGAAGAAGTAAAACCTGAAGCCTATGTTATTCCACAAATTGAAGAAGAAGTTGTTGGATTAAGAGTGTTAAAACCTTCATTTGAAAAAACAATAGCTGTAAGTCCAATGGAAGGACCTTATACAAAAGACGTAATGACTGTTCCTGAAGTTGGTATTAAACAAGATGTTGAACTAGCTTATGATCCTTTTAGAGTTGAAAAGAAATTAACTGTAGAAGATGAAATTCGTCGTTTTGGTAAAGCTCATCATGAGTTTCCATCTGTTGATAATGAAATAAATTCTACTAACTACACTAAACAAGAAGAGGAAAAAGTGGAAGAAGAAAGTGGAATTGGACTTAACTTTGGTATTGTTTGTGATGCGGAAGAGTTGATTAAACCTAAAGAAGAACCAACTGTTATGTCAAATCCTTATATTCATATTAATACGGAAGAAGTTACTAAGAGAGAAGAAATTGAAATTAACCCAGTTAATATTAGTAATGAAATCAAATTAGAACAAGAAGAGTATATCGCAAAACCTATTTCTAGAGTTCCTGATTTTATGCAAGTTAAAACTCCTGTGGTTGATGAATCTATTCCTAAAACAATCGTTTATGGTAAAGCTCCTACTGCTAAAACAGAAGAGATTAAACCTGTCACTATTCCTCCATTTGTTGCTGAGCCAACTAAAAAAGAGGAAGAAACGGAAATTGTTTTTGAAGCTCCTGAAGTTAAACCTGTGGAAAATAAACCGGTTTATGATACTTATAAAGAACCAGAACAAAAGAAACCTGATGTTATTTATGAGGATAAATACCGTGATTATAAATATCCACCTTACTCATTATTAAATCCAATTAATGAAACAGATACTACTGAACCTGAATGGGTTTATGAAAAGATTGAAATTATCAATAATACACTTGCTGAATTTGGTATTGATGGTGAAGTTGTAAAACATACATATGGGCCTAGTGTTACACGTTATGAAGTTAAATTAAGTAGTGGTGTAAATGTTAAGAAAGTTTCATCTATTACTGATAATATGAAAATGAATTTAAGTGCGAGAACACTTCGTATTGAAGCACCAATTCCAGGTAAAAGTAATGTAGGTATTGAAGTACCTAATAATAAGATTAGAACAGTTAGTTTTTCTGAAATTGTTATGGTAGATGAATTTAGAAATTCTAACACTCCACTTAATATTGCCTTAGGTTTAAATATTGATGGCCAACCTGTTCATACTAGTATTGCTAAGATGCCACATGGTTTAATTGCCGGTGGTACTGGTAGTGGTAAGAGTGTCTGTGTTAACGGATTATTAGTATCGCTTTTATTAAAATATAGTCCAAAAGATTTAAAAATGATCTTAGTTGACCCTAAACAAGTAGAACTTATTCTTTATCAAGACCTTCCTCATTTAGCTACTCCTGTTATTACAGATCCTAAGATGGCTAGCGAAGCTTTAAAATGGGCTTGTGAAGAAATGGACCGTCGTTATAGAGCCTTCTCAAGTGCTAGAGCACGTGATATTGAAGGATTTAATGAACGTATTAAAAATGATCCAAGTATTAAGAAATTACCTTATTTAGTTATCGTTATTGATGAGTTAGCAGATTTAATGTTAACTTGTGGAAATGATGTAGAAGCATCAATTCAAAGAATTACGCAAATGGGACGTGCTTCAGGTGTGCATTTAATTGTTGCTACACAACGTCCTACAACTGATGTAGTTAAAGGAACAATTAAAGCTAATATTCCATGTAGAATGGCCTTTAAAGTATCTCAATATGTTGACAGTGCGACTATCTTAGACCAAGGTGGTGCTGAAAACTTATTAGGTAGAGGGGATATGTTATTCAAAAAGGATGAACTTCCAATTCGTATCCAAGGTGCTTTTATCTCTGATGGTGAAATTAGTAGAGTTTGTGACTATATTAGAGAGTATTATCAACCTGACTATACATTTACTCATGAAGAGTTACAAAACAATGTTAAACAACAATATGGCGCTACATCTACTAAAGAAGGCGAAGATTTAGAATTAGTTTATAATGTTGGATTATTTGTTTTAGAACGTGGAACTTGTTCAATTAATAGTATTCAAACGTCTTTCAATTTAGGATTTAGAAGAGCTCAAAGAATTGTTGAAATCTTAGAAGAGATGGGTATTGTAAGTGGCAGTAAAGGAACTACTGGTCGTGAGATTTTAGTTACTCCTGAAGAATTAGAACAAAGGTTTAAGATGGGTGAATAAAATTGAATAAGAATGAATTAATTAGTGAAATTTCTAATGTTTTAGAAAATGAAGAAAATGAAGAAGTTTTGGTTAACTCTTTAGCTAAAAGATTACTAAATAAGATTTTTAAACTTAATTTTATTCAGGCTATAATATATATCACATTCTTACTTTTATCAGTTTTATTATTTGATAAAATTGATCATTTATCTTTTATTTCAGAAGATTATTATGTCATTTTATTAGCAATTTTTATTACTGTCTCAGTATTAATTTTTGGATTATTTCTTACCTTATATATATATAATAAGAAGAAAAATAATATAATAAGTCAAAAAGAGTTGAAAAAAACATATAAATTTTATCAAGTTTTTGATTTGTTTAATTTTATTTCTACTTTTATTACAATCTTCTTATGGATAGTAATTTTTGTTGTTACTCCAGTTGAAGTAAGTGGAGACTCAATGTTAGAAACTTTCCATGATAAAGATAAGATTTTAGTTTGGCATATTGGTTATAAAAGTAAGGTTAGTGATGTAGTAATTATTGATTCAGAAAATTATTTGGATACTGAATTTATTATTAAAAGAGTAATAGCTACCGAAGGGGATACATTAACTTACACTGAATATAATGGAGTTTTATGTGTTAATGGAGTTGAAGTAGCTAAAGGTGTTAAAAAACATGAATATCAAATGATGTTAACAGATAAATCAAATGGTAATACTTATTATGATAGTGCTGTTGTACCTGAGGGTTATATAATTGTATTAGGAGATAACTTTATTAATTCAACGGATAGTAGAGTAATAGGTTTAATTAAAAATGAAGATGTTATTGGAAAATGTATATTTAGAATATATCCATTTTCAGACTTTGGTGTTCCAAAGAAAAATAATTAAAATTTTAAGGAGGATTATCTATGGCACAAATCCAATGGTTTCCAGGACATATGGCTAAGGCTAGAAGAGAAATCACAGAGAAATTAAAGTTGGTTGATATTGTTTTAGAGATATTGGATGCACGCGTTCCAATTTCTTCAAGAAATCCAATGATGGGAGAAATATTAAAAGATAAACCAACCCTAGTTTTATTAAATAAAGCAAATCTTGCTGATAAAAAAGTTACATTAGAGTGGATTGAATATTTTAAAAATAAAGGAATTAAAGCGTTAGATATTGATTTGATTGATAATTATAATGTAAATAAAATTATTCCTGCATGTAATGAAGTGTTAGCTAAAGAAATTGAGGCCGCTAAAGCTAAAGGCTATTCAAACTTTAAAATCAGAGCGTTAGTTGTTGGGATTCCTAATGTAGGAAAATCAACATTTATTAATACACTTGCTAAAAGAAAAGCCGCTGTTACAGGTGACAAACCTGGTGTTACAAAAAGTCAAACATGGATTAAAATCAATAATTCGCTTGAATTACTAGATACCCCAGGTATTTTATGGCCAAAGTTTGAAAATGAAGTTGTAGCCCATAATTTAGCCTTATGCGGTGCAATCAAGGATGATATCTTACCACTTGATGATGTAATTAGTTATGGTTTACAATTTATGCAAAAATATTATCCAGATAACTTAAATAATCGTTATCAAGTTAATGTGACATTAGATATGGAGTTACTAGATATTTATGAAGTTATCGGAAGAAGACGAAACTGTTTATTAAAAGGAAATCAAATAGATTATGATCGTGTAGTAAATCTTGTACTATTTGATTTACGACATAATAAGTTAGGAGCGATGAGTTATGACAGATGTGATTAATATGTATCAATATGAAGAAGAATTAATTGATGATGGAATTAATTTAATAGCTGGTGTAGATGAAGCAGGACGTGGGCCTATTGCTGGACCTGTTGTTATTGCCTCATGTATTCTTCCTGTAAACTATCGTATTCCTGGTTTAAATGATTCTAAACAATTATCTAAAAAGAAGCGAGAAGAGTTATATAAAGAAATAGTAAAACACGCAGTAAGTTATAAAATTATTTTTGTTTCAGCAAAAGAAGTTGATGAATCAAATATTTATAGTGTAACTCAAGAAGCTATGAAAGAAGCGCTTCTATCTTTAGATATTAAACCTGAATATGCATTAATTGATTTTATGCCAATTAAAGATATTGATATCCCTACTAAATCTATTACACATGGTGACGCACTTAGTGCTTCAATTGCGGCAGCTAGTATCTTAGCTAAAGTTAGCAGAGATGAATATATGGCTAAAATGGATATTAAGTATCCTAATTATGGATTTAAACATAATATGGGATATGCGACTAAGATGCATATGGAATCTTTAGAAAAATATGGACCATGTCCTATTCACCGTAAGACATTCTATCCTGTTAGTAAATATTTTTCTGAAACAGAGCAACTATCATTCGACTTATTTAGCGATGAAGAATAAAGATTATTGATAAAGATGGTAAAAATTTTATTACCGTCTTTTTTCTTGAAAAAATTCCAATTGTTATACAATTGGTAAAAAAAGAGTAAAAAAATTAAAAAAAATTGTTTGACTTAATAAAATATTGGTGCAATAATATAATACGACTTAAGGATGTGGTAGGTTTGAAAAAAATTATTATAGTAGAGTCACCATCTAAATCTAAAACTATTGAGAGTTATATGGGTGAAGATTTTAAAGTAGTTGCATCAAATGGGCATATCAGAGATTTATCAACTAAAGGTAAAGGTGGATTAGGTATTGATATTCCTGCTGGCTTTATTCCACGTTATGAAATCTTAAAAGATAAAACTATGAAAGTAGCTGAACTTAAAAAGATTTGTAAAGGTAATGAAGTTTATCTTGCAACCGACCCTGACCGTGAAGGTGAAGCGATTAGCTGGCATTTAGCTAGTGTTTTAGAATTAGACTTAAATACTGTTAAAAGAATTGAATTTAATGAGATTACAAAACCTGCAATCTTAGAAGCGTTTGCTCATCCTAGAAGAATTGACCAATCACTTGTTCAATCTCAAGAAACTAGAAGAATGTTAGATAGAATTATTGGTTTCCAATTATCTAATTTACTTCAAAAAAAGATTAAAACAAAATCAGCAGGTCGTGTTCAAAGTAGTGTTTTAAAATTAATTGTTGATTTAGAAGAAGAAATAAATAACTTCGTATCTACGCCGTTTTATCAAATTTCTGCATCTAATGATAATATGACATTAAACCTAGTTGATAGTAAAAATGTTATTAAAAAAATCACATCTAAAGAAGAAGCAAATAATATCTATAGTTCTTTAAAAAAATCATTTATTTGTAAAGAAGTTATTAAAAGCGAGACTTTACGTAGTTCAAAACCAGCTTTTATTACTTCAACGCTTCAACAAGAAGCATCAGTCAAATATGGATTTTCAGCTGATAAAACAATGCGTATAGCACAAGCTTTATATGAAGGTAAGCTAGTTGGAGATATGCAAGTGGGGTTAATTACTTACATGCGTACTGACTCTACAAGATTATCTGATTTATTTGTTGATCAAGCAATGAAATTTATTAAAGATAATTATGGTAGTAATTACTGTGGTAAACCTAAACTTAAAAATAAAGATAGTGCCCAAGATGCGCATGAAGCGATTAGACCAACATCACTATCACGCAAGCCAGAAGATGTTGATAAGTATTTAACAAGCGATGAAAGAAAGATTTATAAACTAATTTATAATAGAACAATTTCAAGTTTAATGGCATCAGCTAAATTTGAAAGTACAACTTTATTATTTGATAATAGTGGTCATACATTTAAAACAACAGGTCAAAGATTATTATTTGATGGTTATTTAAAAGCATATGGCTTAGGTGATGAAGACAAAAATAAATTATTACCTGAGATTTTAGAGGGTGATGTTTTAGATGGTTTTGATGTTGAATTAGAAGAATTATTTACAAAACCAAAACCATTCTATACAGAAGCTACAATTATTAAAACAATGGAAGAGTTAGGAATTGGTAGACCTAGTACATACGCTCAAACAATTTCTAAACTTAAAACAAGTAAATATATTGAAATTATTGAAAAGAAAATCAGACCAACTGAACAAGGTATTTTATCAATTAAAAAATTAGAAGACTTCTTTATGCAAATCTTAGAACCTAAATATACAGCTGATATGGAAAAGATATTAGATGAGATTGCCGCAGGTACTATGAATAGTGTAGTAGAACTTCAAAAATTTTATAATGGATTCTATCCTTTATATGAAAAAGCACATAAAGAGATGGAAGCTTTAGAAGGAGTACCTACAGGTGAAGCGTGTCCTAAATGTGGAGCTCCACTAGTTAAAAGAATTGGAAAATATGGTGAGTTTGTATCATGTTCAAAATTCCCTGAATGTGATTATAAACCAGCTAAAGAAGCACCAGTTGATCCAGAATTAGGAATTAAATGTCCTGTATGTTTACGTGGTCATATTGTTCAAAAAGTAAACAAAGGTAAGTTCTTCTATGCATGTAATAACTTCCCAAGATGTAAAACAATCTTCCCATATAAACCTATTGAAGGAGCATATTGTGAGATTTGTGGGTCTGTTATGTTAGACTCTCCAAATGGAATGATTTGTTCTAATAGAGATTGTAAAAAAGAAACTGATGAACATGTTGAAGGAGTAATTTGTCCAATTTGTAAAGAAGGACACCTTCAAAAAAGAACAGCCGTTAAAGGTAAGAATAAAGGAAAAGAATTTTGGGCTTGTGATAGATATCCAAAATGTAAAACAACTTTCTCTGATGAACCAGTTAATGAAACATGTGGTATTTGCGGATCACAAATGGTGAAAAAAGGAGAAAAAGTAAGTTGTACTAAACCAACTTGCGAAAACTTTATAAAATAATTAGATAGATTAAGTAATAAATTAAAGGCTCTCTAAAATCTTAGGGAGGTAGAGAGGTAGGTAGCTACCTCAGAATTGATAAAATAATAAAAGACAATAATTAATCCTTTTAAAATCTGAGGTAGTTATTGTCTTTTTATTATGCACTAATCATTATATTTTGT
>JBGVOE010000046.1:0-2340 GCA_045126355.1 Anaeroplasmataceae bacterium
TTCAACTGAACCAACTACAACTGATTTATACCTTCGTGGTAGCATGAATGAATGGGGAACTGCTAATAAATTAACAGTAAATGGTGATATCGCATCTATTACAATAGAGTTATCAGTAAATGCTGAATTTAAAATTGCTAAAGAAGACTGGTCAGTTCAATATAATGCTTCTCACTTTAGTGGTTATGCTCAATTTGCATCAATTGGTGATCAAAATATTTTAGTAAAAGAAGTAGGCGAATATACATTCGAAATCAACCTAAAAACTAACGAAATTAAAGTTAGTAAAGATGGAGAAGTTCTTTCACCTGAGCAACCAGAACAACCAGAACAACCATCTGAAGGTCAAATCACATTATATTTAAAACCAAATTCAAATTGGGTACAATCTGATGCTTGGTTTGCAGTATATTACTGGAATGGTTCTACAAATGGATGGACAAAAATGACTGATAGTGACAGTGACGGAATTTATGAAGCTACTATTGATTTAGCAGCTTGTACTAATGGTGTTATTTTCTGTCGTATGAATCCAGCATCACAAGCTCTAGATTGGAATAATAAATGGGATCAAACTTCTGACTTAAAATATAGTGCTCCTAATAATTTATTTACTGTGGCTGCTGATGCATGGAATAATGCAAACGGTACTTGGTCAAATAAAGAATAAAATTAATAAGTAAAAAAACAAATCTCCAAGGGTTAACTTTGGAGATTTTTGTTCATTATATGATATATATATTCTTTGTGTTATTTTTATAAATAACTACTATTGTGCTTTCCTTTAAAGGAATAACTAAACTATATTTATAAAGTGTATTTAAATCTTCTGTTAGTTTTCCGTTTTCAAAACACGCTCTTAAAAATTCATTTTTTTCTTTCGGCGAAATTCTTTCACTCCACCAACTAGCTGGTTTAATATTAAAACAATTTAAGTAATCAATAATTAATAATTGATGGAATTTATCGTAATCTAAATCAATATTTTCCCTAACAAAATCATCTAATAATTTAAATGTATCTTCTAATCTTTTACTTACTATTTCAACGTTTCCTAATTGATAGAAGAAGTTAAAATGATTACTAACATTATCTAGGACAAAATTAATGCTTGTTTTATAGTAATCTTTATTATAGAATCGATCAAAAGCTTCTTCAGCAAGATGAATATTATTAATATCATCCACACTTAAGAAATCATTACAAATAATATCATAAGGGGCGTTTTGATTAAATTTATAGCCGTATTTTTCTTTTTCGTTATATAATTTTGTTCCTTTTAAAAGTTTTAAAAATCCTAATTGTAATTCTTTAGGTCTTAAAGATAATACTTCATTAAATGTATTAATAAAAGAAGCATAATCTTCATAAGGTAGACCAGCAATTAAATCTAGGTGAAGATCAATAACTTTAGCATCTTGAATCATTTTGATATTGTGAAATAATTTTTCGTTATTTTGAATTCGATAAACAGCTCTATTCGCTAAGATGTTTGTTGACTGAATACCAATTTCAAATCTAAATAAATTTTTTGGTGCGTGTTTATTAATATAATCAATTATTTCATCATCTAATAAATCACCAGTTATTTCAAATTGGAAAGAGTTATTTGGTTTGTGATTTAAAATAATAAAATCAATTAAAGAAATAAAATTCTTTTTATGCGCGTTAAAGGTTCTATCTAAAAATTTAAAGACTTTTCCACCTGCGTTAATAAGTAATAATATTTCCCTCTTTATTTCTTCGATATCAAAGAAACGTAATTTATTATCTAAGCTTGCCATACAATATCCGCAATGATAAGGACAACCTCTTGATGTTTCAATATAGATTATTTGATTATTTAAATCTTTAAGTAGATGATATGCCATCCTACTTTTTGATAAATCTACTAGTTTATCAAATGTAAAACCATCCCTATGATACAAGTTAGGAATATTATCTAAAGTATTTTTGCCATCTAAATATTTTAATAATAAGTCAAAGGCTTCTTCACCTTCATTTTTAATTACATAGTTACAAAGATTATTATCAAGATAATATTTTGCATTAAAACTTACTTCAGGACCACCTAAAATGATAGTAATATTTTTATCTTTTAAAAGTAGAAGTAGTGATTTAACTAATTCAATATTCCAAATATAACAAGAAATACCAACTACATCATAGTTATTTTCGATAATAAAATTAAATATCATTTCTACACTATCTTTAATATTAAATTCTTTAATATCACAATCATATTCAGTATTTACTTTTAATAGACGGATTGCGATATTAGGATGGATATATTTACTATTTATACCAAGTAATAAAGTTTTCATAATTAACACCTTCAAA
>JBGVOE010000047.1:0-15213 GCA_045126355.1 Anaeroplasmataceae bacterium
AATTTAAACGCGCTTGTAATTCTGCTTTACTTCTCAATAAATATTGTATTTCATTGAAATGATTATCCATTATATCACCTTTCTTTTAGGGAACTTTATCACTTTAATTATAGCATATCATTCCCTAAATTCAATAAAAAATTAGGGAACATTTTTATTTTAAAATAGTGAATTTGTTCCCTAGTTTTTTTTATAACTTATATTACTTTTTGTTTTTTCATTCCAAATAATCTTTGAGATTATTAATAATATTATCATTTGTCGCATTTGAATAATCATTAACATTTATATCTTTTAAACGGATTTAACATGTTTGACATATGTTTTTGCATAAAACTATTCAAACATATTTGTAAATATATAAACTAATCGTAAAATAGGAATTTATAGAGAATACCAAATTTAACTAATATCTGCCGGATTATATTGCGAATAAATCTTAACATTAGAATTACAATATTTCTTTATTTCTTCAGGATTGCTATCTAAAAAATAAATTTCTTCAAGTTTTTGAAGTTTCTTTAAATTCGGAATTATCTCTACTCTGTTTTGATTAGAAATTATGACCCTCTTTAAATTTGGGAATTGTAAAAGAAAACTTAAGTCTGTCAATTTTTTGTTCATCCATAAACTTACTTCTTCAATTGATTCGTTTATTCCAAACGTGTCGAAATATTCTACATTTTGAAAACCAAGATAAATTTTCTTTACATTCATTTTTTGTAAAAAACTATAATCTTTAATACTGACAGATCTTAAATATAGTTCATTCAAACTTTGAAAATGTATTAATTTATCTAATCCGTTTTTTACATTTCTTAACCCTAAACTTTCAAGTTCTTTCATATGAATAATGTCATTTATATCCATCTTATATGTTTTATCTTCTAATTCTATTGTTAAATACTTAATTTTTGGGCTTACATTTCTTAAGAAACTATATTCCTTTACGTTAAAACAACTTAATGCAAGACTTTCTAAATCTAATTTTTGTATAACATCGATATTTTGGATTTTACAGTATAAATCTAAATATAGATGTTTTAGATGAGTTAATTTCAACAAATAAGAAATATCAGCACATTCAACTCCAAATCCAAAATAATGTCTAAAGGCAATATTTGAGTTCTTCTTTAAAACTTCATTTATAATAATTAATTCATCATCACTTGGATTAGTTGTGGTTTGAATGTGATTTAAATTAGAATTTGATAAAACTTCAATTATTTCTTCATTTGTTGTTTTCAGCGAAAATATTAATCCTCTATTATTAGGATTTAATTTTTTTGTTCTAAATGGTAGCTCAAAAAATTTTGTTGTACTAATATACGACCCCATATTCTTCCTCCATCAATTTGATAACTTCTAATTTAGCTTTCGCCAACATTATACCACAAACTGCTACTTTGTGCCACGGACATCAAAAAATGAAAAAAGGCTTGTTTAGATAACAAACCTGACTATATAACTGTTGGTGGACCAGGCTCATTATTGTCGATATCCGCGTCCGTATCTGTAATCCCTTATTAAATTTCTCTTTTTTTTATGATTTTTTACATAAATAAACTATTGAACTTTCAATATAACCTTGAACGATTAAGGTTTTGTAATTTTTTTAATTTTCTTATAAAATAGGAATTCAGAGCATCATCCAAATAAATATATTACCAATCCGCCAATTATCATAAATAAACCAATTATATTTAAAATAATTCCAGATTTAATTATATCTTTAGCATTAAAATTATTTTTCCAATCCATTTCATAAGGATAGTAAGTCACTAATTGATGTCTAAAACTTTGACTCACACAATATATATGAGGCATTTTAAGTATTGATGCTATTATATAATCCAATCCTGTAGCAATAAAAGTTATACCTAAAAACCCAAATATCCAAAATTGGTTCATATTTGGTATTATTAGGATAATAAATATTTCTATTGGGAACAAAATAACAATTCCATATCGCCAAAAAAAGCTCCAAAATCTTATGCTGTTTGCATTCATTTTAAAAACCTCCTACTATTCGATAACTTCTAATTTAACGATTATACCATTTTGGAATTTCTGAATTAAAATCATCATAAGATTCATATATTTTATTAATTGTATCAATATCTAGTGTTTTATTATATTCTGTAATAATTAATTCGCTAGTATAATACTTAAGCATTTTAAAAAAATCCCTAGACATCTTATCTTCACAATATCCATCAATGACTCCGCTTGCGAAATATTCATTTTCTAAAGCAATTAATGATAAAAATTTCAAATCATAAAAAGGATCAGTTATCTTAATATTTATAGGACATTTCACACATACTTTTCCATTTTTAACAACAAGATTTTCTAGTTTAATATCCCCAAAAATAAACGCTAAAGTTTTTTCTATGATGCAATTCCCAAATTCATCATATACATATTTTCCATCTATTTTATAATAGTACTCGGATGTTGAATATCTTTGTTCAATCATTTGTATTTGCCTATTATCTTCATAAAATTTATAGGCTTTTTCTAATTCATTGCTTGAGATTTTATTGATAAGAATACTTTTTTGAATTCCTTTATATCTTTGATTCCAATGACCAACATGATGTTTTAGTGTATCAACTTGAATTAAATGAATTTTCTTTAATGTACATCCTAAATCTTTTCCTAAATTATATGCTTCTTTTTTATCTACTTTTAATAAATAGTCTTTTAATGGTTCTCCTTCGATATAAGAGAATACAAATAATTTATGTCTTTTTCCATTATGATCTTCTTGATCATGATCATGTAAATATTTTGCAAAATTGCCATCAATTTTATTAATTTCGTAAAGCATTAATCGTGCTCCAACCCAATGAAAAAAATCAGTACTAGTTTCTACCATTAAATACTTATTTTCGCCACTTTTCAAAAGAAAACTATCTCCTTCTTCAGGTTCATAATCTAAAGATATTTTAGATAGTGGTATAATTTCTTCAATTTTATATTTTTTATACACATCATTCATTTCATTGCATATATCTGCAACAGTTTTATAATAATTATAATCTTTCATATTCTCACCTACAAATTCTAATTTATCTATTAGGACTATCTTCTATAATCTTATATATTTTTTCAGACCAATCCCAAATATCTTTACAATCATTTTCAATATAGATAATCTTATCATTTAGATTAGCAGGAATGTATAATGCAAGGTCATTCTTTAATTTCATTGGTATCACAATTTTATAAACCCAATCGCTAATAATAATTTCATCCTTGACTTTCATAGGTAAAACACCATCAGATACGGCGTTTGGATGTTTTAATAATTCATCATATCTGAAATAAAATCTGACACCTGGTGTGAAATTAACACTTAAATCTTCATCGTTTGGAAATCTTCCTAATTTCCTTTCCATAACCAATCTATCACCTGCTTGACAATTACCCCATGCAAACATTATGTATTCAAAATAATCAGCTGGGTCATTTGCTGCATTTCGCTTTTCACTCATTAGTTCTTCAACTGAAACTTTTCGAGCATTTAATGCGGATAATAGTTTTCCACATTCAAATATTTTTTTGGCATTATCTAAAGAAGTCGTGTGACATACATAATCTGTAACACAGCCCTTTCTATAAGGACATGCTGTGCATTCAGTCAACAACTTAGGTCTAGATGTACTTAAATACTTTTCTTTATTTATAAAGCTTTCATTAATTAAATTTAAAACATCTCTATCTTCGCATTCAATTTTACATTCTCTACTATATCTTTTTTCATATTCTACAAACTCAATAATAGTTCTAATCTCCCAATCAGATATTTGCGGATAATTAGATAATCTCTTATAGAATACACCATCCCATACTTGAGAATATTCAAAATCACCTATTTTTATTAGCATATCATCACCGCCAAATTCTAATTTATATTTCTAAATTAATCCAAAATCGTTGTTGTACTTCTCCATCTTCATCATGAAATTCATTTTCTAATATTCCACCATTTTTAATTATTGATTTAGCTGATGCAATATTAGATTTATCACACACCATAAGAACTTTTATGATTCCTAGTTTTTTGCATTCAATTAATGATAAACGGATCATTTCAGTAGCATAGCCTTTTCTTCGTTCTGATGGTCTAATCCCATCTCCGATATGTCCAGCGTATTTTAATAAATAATCATTTAAATAATGTCTAATATTAACTGCACCCAACAATATATTTCTTTCTTCATCTAATAAAAAAAATACTGAATCTGGGACTTTACCATCTTTAGGTTCTTTTAACTCTAGGTTTTCTAAATAATAGTCAAAGTCATGATAATCATTTTTAAATATAGCCCAAGGAGAATGATTTGTATGATTAACTTCTTGATCCAATTTCCATTCATCGATCATTTCTGCTAATTGGTTATAATATTCTTTTGTCAATTTAATTAATCTTACATGCATTTTTCTCACCTACAAATTCTAATTTGTTTATTAAAAATTAAATGTCTCTTTTATTATTTTCGCCACATCTTTAGGTTCTAAATTTTCATTATTAATTCTTAAATAGTTTTTAAAAGGAATTTCTCCTTCGTAACTAACTAAACGATGTCTATCTTCATTCAATAAACGGCCATTTGAAGCCTCAATATCGCGTTTAGAAGCTTTGTTAATTAATCTATTTTCAGTCTTATTTCTTTCAAGTCTAACTTCTTGTGATGCAATTAGTTCTACACAATAAACTTCATCAAATTTACTGACAAGATTTTCAACATATTCCCAATCTGACTTCATATCAAATGCCCACATTAATGTATGAATCATTCCTTCATTATCATCATTAACAAAATCGTCAAAAATAACTTCACGTAATTTAAGAATTGTGTCACCTTTAAATTTACCAAAAATTTCAAGGACTGGTTCAATCATCATATGATTATGGAATAATCTTAAATTGGTTATTTTCATCAATTCTTGTCCGACTGTCATTTTGCCTACTGCGCCTGCGCCTACTATTAATACTAGTTTCATAATTGCACCTTTCTCTATTCTATAACTTCTAAATTATAAAGTTTTTATATACACTCTTGAATCTTCATTATCCATATCTTTCATCATTCCCATGAAATTAAACCCATATTTTTCATAAATACCTTCTTGGTTAGTTGAAATATAAATATTACTAAAACCATTAGACCTAACTATCTCTTCAGCATAACTAATTAATTTTCCCATATGTCTATGCCCTCTATATTCAGGGAATGTATAAACAAAGCCTATCCATGGTGTTAACTCTGTAGTTGGGATGTCATCTACCTTAGACAATGTACAAAAAGAAATTAAATCTAATTCATTTGTCAGCAATAATACTTTTACATCATCACCAACTAATTCTTTTAATTTTTCTTGTTTAATAAGTTCATATAAAAACTTTCCCGCTACCCAATCACATTCATTAATTTTAGATAGCCAATATTCTTTGTTATTTGATGAATAATATTCAATTATCTCCATATTAATCACTTCCAGATCTATTAATTTTTCTTTATGATATACTTCATTGGAGTAAATCTTATACCATTAATTTCTTGTTCTTCACTTAACGGAATAAAACCTAATGAAATATAAAAAGGTAGTCCATAAGGTGAAGAATTTAATGTTAATTCATTAAGTGATGGATTTTCATTTAACAAATCATTTACTAAATATTTAAAAATAGCTGTTGCAATTCCTTTTCTATGATACTCCTTTTTAGTAAATACCAAATTAATATGCGTCTTACTGCTACGCATACCAATTAATGCAACCATTTTATCGCCATCAAATGCTGCATATATTGGGCAAAGTCCTTTTTTTACATCATCAATAAAAGTAGGATTTTCAACAATATCTCTTTTAAAAGTATCAACACCCGCATCACCATAATCAGGAGCTTCAAATTGCATAAATACTTCAAGTGCTAATTTCATAGCTTCTTCTACTTCATTACTAAATATTTTTCTTATAACAAAATTCATAAATTTCATCTCCATTAAACTTATTTAAAAGAAACATTAAATACACCAACATCAAATATTTAAAAAGATATGTAATAGCACATTTGTTATTTTGACTTTTACAGTAATTTTCATTATTTACTTAATGTTTGTAGTTTAATTTATATTTGTTCAAATATAGTTTAGTATATAAAAATATTTACATTAAATTTTCATTTTTCTCAAATATTATCTAGACTTAGGCTCCCCATATTCGCGAACCATTGCCTCCATGGTGATAATCCATTGCTTACCATATTTCATTACATCGATTCCTTCTTGTAACTTACCATATGATATAGCTTTTCTTAATGTACTTTCATTCAGTCCCCAAATAATGGTAGCATCAGAGAGTGCAATTAAATTATCGAATGGTGTATTAACTACTTCTCCATTATTAAATAATTCATCACACGATAAATCGATATCATCATTCCATGATACTCCATATCCACCAACATCTACAACGCACTCATAAAATAATCCATCTTCTTTAAGTTCATTAAAGATATTAAATTTATTAAATAATGGTTTTACATCATATATTTTTGTAATACCTTCTGCAAAAATAACTACCAATTTACAATCGTTTAATGCAATTACAGATTTAACTTTATGAAACATAAAAATCTCTCCTATTCTAATGGTGCTAATTGTTTAAAGTTTTGTGTTTTCCACATAATTAATAATTCTTCTTTGTGAATACTCATCCATTCAAAAACTAATGAAGTAACTTTTTTGTAATTATCTATCTATAATTATTCTATCACGATATAGTGATAGAATCAAGTTATTAGTAAAACAAAAAAAGTTAATCCTCAAATACGAAAATTAACTTCTTTTATTTGAAATATGAACATAAGTTTTATACATTCCTATTTCTTATTCTATTAAACCATCTGTTTCCTTTTGGATAAACAAATAACTCACATATGAAGAATAAACCAAAGTATAAGATCAATGCACATAACGCTATTATTGGATATATTAAAAATGGAATAGCTGGGAATGGTGAATGAAGGATAAACATTGAATTAACTGAATTAGCTTCTTCAATAGATACTAACACTTCAAATATTTTATTACAGTATATTCCTATTAAATACATCATCACAACAGCAATTATTATATGAACCATATTTTTAATTAAGTTTACCTTTATATGACCAAAAACAAAAATTAGTAATATATTGAATAATAAAGTAGCATGAGCAACTATACTTTTTGTTACTTCATAATCTTTAAGTGTTGGATTATTAATAAAATCAACATTCGCAAACATTCCAACTAATGTTGAAAAAATTCCAAACCAAAATAAGTAATCCGCTAAAAACATAGCCCCTTTAGATTCTTTATTTTTCATAATACCATATATCAAACATCCCCACATAACAACATTACATGGATATATTGGCAAAAGTAAATTTGGATTTTCTTTTAAATATTGTATTGTCGCACCATTAGTAATATTAAGATAAATAAAAGAACTATAGTGACATACAATAGTTAATATTGCTGATAATAATAAAACTAGATTTTTAGTTTTTTCTGTTTTTATATACTTTTTACAAAAAAACAGTCCAATAGATATAATCAACAACAATATACAATTAAAAATAATTAATTTAACCATATCTAAACACCCCCACAATTATTAGTAAAAAAGAAATTTAAACAAACAATTCAAATTAAACTCTATTTTTAAACCATTTTTTCTTTTCAAAATATTTTTTGTTAAGAAGAAGTACTAATTCTTTATTTTTTTCTGGATTAGAAGTCTCTGTTAAAAAATCAATATATCCAGCTATCCTATATTTCTTATTATTATAGACTAATTCGATAGCGCCTTTTTCCGTAACTGATATTGATTTTATATTTTTAACTTCAAATACATGTTTTAAAAAGCCATAATATTTTAATTCATTTTCATTAATATTAAATCCACAAGTATTAAGGAAATAACATAGGTATATAATGAAACCACTCATCAAAATGATTAATATTAAACCTGAGATTTCAAAATTTACTATTATGGCATAAATAAAAATTGGAATAACTAATAAAGTAAAACACATTAGGATTCTTACAAATTTAGAAACGAAATATATTCTTTTATTTTCCATAAAAACATTTCCCCTTTTATTTGATACCATCCCACTCTTCTAAGAACTGCTTAATATATTCTTTCATATATAACTCTCTTGAAATAGCTAATTCTTTGGCGGAAGGAGTATTCATTAACTCTTTTAAATTAAATAATTTTTCATAAAAATGATTGATAGTTGTTGATACATGGTTTCGATATTCTTCTTCATTCATATTTAAGTGAGGTTTAATATCAGGATCATACATCACTCTATTATGATTCCCTCCATAAGCAAAAGCTCTAGCAATACCAATAGCACCAAGCGCATCTAATCTATCTGCATCTTGGACAATTTTTGCTTCTAATGTTTTACCTGGGACTGTTTCTACTCCCTTATAAGAAATTTCACAAATAATTTCACATATTAAATTAATAGTATCCTCATCAACATGATTTTCATTTAAGAAGCGTCTTGCGTTATCTTTATTCTTATTTGTATTTGGTGATAACTTAATATCATCTACATCATGAAGCAGTGCGGCAAGTGAGACTATATACTTGTCCGCATTTTCTTTTTCCGCTATATGACATGCCATCTTATATACTCTAATAGTATGAAAATAGTCATGACCACTACATTCATTTTCAAAATATTTTTTTACAAATTCAATTGCATTTAAAACTACTTGCTTCATAAGTATCACCTTTTTTCTTTATTTATATTTTAACATATATAAATTATAAACCAATAATTTTCTCATTTATATATATTTTATCTTTTGTATTAATTGAAAATAAAAACGGCTTTAATTAGCCGTTATTTTTTCTTTCATATCCACAAACAAAGCAAAACTCTCCATCATAAGGATTACGACATTTTGGACATAATATTTTAGTTTTAGTATTTTTAGTTACATTCTTTTCTTCTTTTACTTCTTTTTCAATATAGATAAGTTTTTTATTAAGATACTTCATTAAAACAAATATAAAGAATGTTAGTAGTATCATAGCGATAATTACTATAATATTAACTATCATATTAGGGCTTAATGATATTACTAATACACCTGTAAATACTACAAACATCATTGCGATTAATAGTAATAAAATTAATAATTGATTTTTTATATTTTGCTTCATTTTTACTATCCTTCTATTAATTCCATAAATTCATCATAAGCCATTTCTTTATCAACAACCTTACTACCGTTAATATAAATATAACGGTTAGCTACTGTATCTAATAGTTCGGCGTCATGTGAAGTAAATAAAATATTTCCTTTAAAGAATGACATACCTTCGTTTAAAGCAGTAATTGATTCAAGGTCTAAATGGTTAGTTGGATCTTCTAATACTAATACGTTTGGTCCTTCTAACATAAGTTTAGCGAATAAACATCTTACCTTTTCCCCACCGCTTAATACATTTGCTTTTTTAAGTGATTCTTCTCCACTAAACAACATTCTTCCTAACCATCCACGAATAAATGATTCAGCTTGTTCGTTTGGTGAGAATTGTCTTAACCAATCTACTAATGAAATATCTTTATTGAAGTATTCACTATTTTCTTGGAATAAATATCCTGTTTGAGTTGTAACTCCCCATTTAACAGTTCCGCTATCAGCTTCTTCTCTTCCAGCTAAAATATTAAATAGAGTAGTTGTTACTAAAGTATTATCACTAATAAAGGCAATCTTATCATTTTTCTTAACTACAAAGCTTAAATTTTCAAAGTAAGGTTTTTTAGTAAGATTAGTTACAAATAAAATATCATTTCCTACTTCTCTATTTGCTTTAAATCCCATAAATGGATATCTTCTATTAGAAGGCTCGATATTTGTTACTTCAATTTTTTCTAATAATTTCTTTCTACTTGTAGCTTGTTTACTTTTTGAAAGGTTCGCACTAAATCTAGCAATGAACTCTTGTAATTCTTTAATTTTTTGTTCTGCTTTTTTATTTTGGTCCTTTGCTTGTTTAAGTGCTAATTGACTTGATTGATACCAGAAATCGTAGTTACCAACATACATATTAATTTTGCCAAAGTCAACGTCACAGATATGTGTACAAACATTATTTAAAAAGTGACGGTCATGTGATACTACTAAAACTGTATTTTCAAAATTAGCAATAAAGTTTTCTAACCATCTAGCTGCTTTTGCATCTAGGTTATTTGTAGGTTCGTCTAAAAGAAGGATATCAGGGTTACCAAATAATGCTTGGGCTAATAGAACTTTAACTTTAATTTTAGAGTCTAATTCTCCCATTAACATATAATGATACTCACTACCTACTCCTAAACCATTAAGCAGTGTCTCAGCATCCGCTTCTGCATTCCATCCATCAAGTTCAACAAACTCACCTTCAAGTTCAGCTAATCTTTCACCATCAGCTTCCGTAAATTCTGTCATGTTGTAATATACTTCTTTTTCATCGATGATTTCAATTAATCTTTTATGTCCTGATAAAACTGTTCTCATTACTGTTTCATTATCGTAGGCATTTTGATTTTGTTTTAAGATACTCATTCTTTCATTTGGTCCAATAATAACTTGACCACTTGTCGATTCAATTTCACCGCTTAATAATTTTAAGAAAGTACTTTTACCAGCACCATTTGCGCCAATAACTCCATAACAATTTCCTTTACTAAATTGTAAATCGACATGTTCAAATAATTTTCTTGAACCGTATTGTAATCCTAAATTAATTGTTTTTAACATTATACTTACACTCCTTAAAAAATACCGTCTTTAGGCGGCATTTTCTTTTTTTATATTATTTATTAAATGAAGATTTAAGTGCACATGTTTGGTTAAATACTAAGTGTTCTTTTGTAGATTCTTTATCTGTAGTATAGTAACCAAGACGTACAAATTGATAATGATCTAGTGGGTTTGTTGTACCTAAGGCTTCTTCAACGAAACCTTCATATTTAGTCCAACTATTTTCATTAAGTTTTTCAAATAAATCTAAATCATCATATTCAGGACCTTCATTAATTAAAGGTTCAAAAATATTAAATGTTGTAGGAATTGCGTGTGATGCTTCTACGAAATGAATTGTACCATTTGGTTTTCTTTCATCAAATCCACTACCTGATTTAGTAGCTGGATCATAAGTACAGTGAAGTTCAATAATTTCACCATTTTCATCTTTAATAACTTCATTACATTTGATGAAATATGCATGCATTAATCTTACTTCTAAACCTAATGATAATCTCTTCCATTTTTTATTTGGTTTTTCTTCTAAGAAGTCATCTTTTTCAATATATACAACTCTTCCAAATGGAATTTTTCTACTTCCCATTGCTTCATTTTCTGCGTTGTTTTCAGCGTCAACATATTCAACTTCACCTTCAGGATAGTTAGTAATAACTACTTTAAGTGGATTAACTACTGCCATCATACGAGCTGATTTTAATTTTAAATCTTCACGTAAGAAGTGTTCTAACATTTCGTAGTTAGTAGTTGAATTTGTTCTTGATAAACCTGTATCTAAAATGAATCCTTTAATAGCTTCTGGAGTAAATCCTCTTCTGCGTAGTCCTACTAATGTAGATAGACGAGGGTCGTCATATCCAACTACTTTACCTGAGTCAACTAATTGACGTAGGTAACGTTTAGACATAATCATACCATTAATATTTAATCTACCAAATTCATATTGATGAGATACATGTTCTACATCACAGTTTTCAAGTACCCAATCGTATAAAATTCTGTGGTTATCATATTCAATAGAACAACATGAATGTGTGATACCTTCAAATGAATCTTGTAGTGGATGAGCGAAGTCATACATTGGGTAGATACACCATTTACTTCCTTGACGGTGATGTTCTACATGTAAGATACGATATAATACAGGGTCACGCATGTTTAAATTTGGATGAGCCATATCAATTTTAGCTCTTAATACTTTTTCTCCATCTTTAAATTCACCATTACGCATTCTTTCGAATAAATCTAAGTTTTCTTCCACGCTACGATTACGGTATGGTGAATCAATACCTGGTTTTTCGTATGTTCCACGGTATTCAGTCATTTGTTCTTTAGTTAAGTCACAAACGTAAGCTAAGCCTTTCTTAATTAATAAAACAGCTTTTTCATAAGTAGCTTCAAAGTAGTCACTACCAAAGAATACATTTTGTGGTTCATATCCTAACCAAGCTAGGTTTTCGATAATACCATCTACAAATTCTTGTCCTTCTTTAACTGGGTTTGTATCATCAAAACGAAGATTTGTATATCCACCAAAGCTTTTTGCTAATTCAAAGTTTGTGATAATAGCACGAGCGTGTCCGATATGTAAATACGCATTTGGTTCTGGTGGGAAACGTGTAATAATCTCATTTACTTTTCCACTTTCTAAATCTTCTTTCATTATTGTTTTTATAAAATTACTTACTTCAATATTTTCCATAATATTTTTTTCCTCCTATAGCTCTAAATCAGCTAAACCATTTATATCTAATTTTCTAGTTTCATTAAATGTTTTATGTTGATAATATCCCGCAGCGGCAATCATTGCGGCATTATCAGTACAATATTTAAATGGTGGTATTGAAACTTCAATATTAGTATCAACAAAAGCCTTAATGATTTCTTCACGTAACGCTTTATTAGCACTAACACCACCAGCGATAATTACTTGTTTAACATTATATTCTAATGCAGCCTTTTTTGTTTTATAAACTAATGTTTCAACAACACTAGACTGGAATGAGGCGCATAAATTATTAAAGTCTGGCTCTTCGCCACGCTGTTTTAAATTATGTACTAAATTAATAACTGCACTCTTAAGTCCTGAAAAACTAAAGTTATAATCTGCTGTATTTTTCATAACTCTAGGTAAGTTATACTCATCTTTACCTAAGTGAGCTAGTCTATCTACATTTGGTCCACCTGGATAAGGTAAGCCACAAACACGTGCTACTTTATCATAAGCTTCACCAACAGCATCATCTAATGTCTGGCCAATGATTTCAAAATCGAAATGATCTTTCATTAAAATAAGTTCTGTATTTCCACCACTAACTAAAAGTGCAAGAAGTGGGAACTTCATTTCACCTTCAATTTGGTTAGCATAAATATGTCCAGCTAAATGATTTACACCAATAATTGGAATATCATACATCATAGCAAATGTTTTAGCAGCTGTAATTCCAACTAAAAGTGATCCAATTAAACCTGGCCCTTCTGTTACAGCGACTAATGAAATGTCCTTAGGCTCTACATTAGCTAATTCTAATGCTTCCTTAAAAACAATACTAACATTTCTTACGTGGTGACGTGAAGCTACCTCAGGTACTACACCACCAAATTCTTTATGTATATCAATCTGCGATAAAACCACATTACTTAACATTTTATTACCATCATATATAGCAACACTTGTTTCATCACAACTAGATTCAACACCTAACACTAGCATCACAACTCACCCCTTTATCATTAAAATGGCATCTTCGCCATTACTATAATAATTCTTTCTTATTAAGGTTTTTTCAAATCCTCTTTTTTCATAAAAACTAATTGCTTTTAAATTAGAAACTCTTACTTCAAGTGAAATAATACCTTCACTAACTTTTAAAACTTCATCAAAAAGTAATTTCCCAATACCTTGATTTTGGTATTTATCTAAAACACAAAAGTTTAATATTTCTGTAATATCAGTTATCCAACAATTTATATATCCGATAACCTCACCATCTATTTCACATACAAAATAATAAGCAAACTGGTTATTAAGTAAATCATTAACGACAAAATCTAATCCTAATGAATCCTTAAACATCGTTGCGTCTAACTTCGCAATATTTGACGCATCATTTATATTAGCTCTTCTGATCATTTTGATGCCTCAAATTATATTCAGCTTCTGTTATTCTTAAATATGAAGGTACAAAAGCTTCAACATCTTCTACTTTAGTAGCATTTTCTATAACTTTTAATGGGTTAACTTTAAAGTTTGATTCATTAACAACAATTAAATCATCATAACTATTTACCTTGCTTAAAAATTCTTCATTACTTCTTAATTTATCTTCAATATAGTTTTCACCATAACAACCGCAGAACGAATTACCTCTTCTTGCATCAAACATTACAGCGACATTTTTATTATCATAGCCACTTCCAGCTAAGAATAATGAAGATACTTTATAAAGGTTAACATCTAAAAAACTAGCTAACATTTTCGCAATAGTTACACTAATTCTTACACCAGTATAACTTCCAGGTCCATAACCACAGTAAACATCATCTAAATCAGATGTCTTTAAATTAAACTCTTTTAAAAGTAAATCAATTTGATAAACACTGTTTCCAGCATGATTTTTACTACCTTCAAAAATCTTTTCAGATAACACTACATCATCATTAACAAGTGCAATATATAAATATTTAGTTGAAGTATCAATAATTAAACTATTCATCTAAATCACCAACTAACTGTTCATATCTTTTCCCGTGAGGTGTTAATTTAATCGTACGACTATCTCCCTCGCCTCTAAAAATCTCGATAAGTAAATACTCATTTGGAATAATCTCACTTACGTTATCAGGCCATTCACAAACGACTACACCATCTGATGTAAAATACTCTTCTAAATCAAAATCATTTCCTAAACCATCTAGGCGGTATAAGTCTAAATGATATAAATCTAGATTTCCGTGGTATTCTTTTACGATTGTAAATGTTGGAGAATTAATTACACGATTAATTCCTAAAGCTTTTCCAATACCTTTTGTAAAAGTAGTTTTCCCAGCTCCTAAATCACCCGCAAGTAAAATAGTATCTCCACCTTCAAGTAATAAACCAATTTTGTAACCATATTCAATTGTCTCTTCAAAATTTCTTGTAATTACTTGCATCATATTATCCACCTTATCACTAACTACTAATTATATCATATTAAAAACAGTTTGGAAATCAATAAATGTATTTTTTTATTTTAATTAAAAATAACAATCCGCACGTAAAACGCGCGGTTTTTACGCTACCCTATAAGGGCTTTTACCTTTCGACGACCCTCAAGGGTCATCAATAGCGGCTGACAACCGCAATTTTCACTCTGGCTTATCCCTTGAAGGGATCCTTGTA
>JBGVOE010000048.1:0-3858 GCA_045126355.1 Anaeroplasmataceae bacterium
AAACATATGATTACTTTGATGAAGTACTTAATCTTATAATAAGAATAGTACTTACACTAGCAATAGAATTAGGTTTATTCTATTTATTTAGACTTTACACAAAACGAAACTTTATGGTCGTTTTAATTGTAAATTTAATAAATCAAAAATTATTAAATGTTGCAGTTTATATATCTTTATATAACTCTGGATCTTTAAGTGCATTATTCTTATTATTTGGATTAGAATTTATAATATTAATAGTAGAATTTATTGCATATCAAATATTGTTAAAAGATAAAAAAAGATGGGCTATTATTTTATATCCAATATTAGCTAATATCTTTTCATTTATATGTGGAGTAATAATTTTTAATTTTATTTAAAATAATTTGAAACTTTTTTATAACTTATATTGTCTTAATAAGTGAAGACGTCTGAAGAAGGTGATAATTATATGAGCGATGAGAAAAGACTCAAGATTGCACTTTGTAGTGGCAATCTTGATATTATTAATACTCTTTTCGAAGAACTTTATAATAGATACAAGGGATTAGTATGTTTTGTTATAGCTAAATATGTAAAAATTAAAGAAGATATATTTGATATAGCACAAGATGTATTTTTAGATTTTTTTAATAATGCCGAAAAAGTAAATAGTAATATAAAGTTTTATTTAACTACTATGGCTAAAAATAAGGCTATAAATCATTTGAAAAAATATAATAAAATTTCTATAGTAGATGAGGGAAATCTTGATTTATTAGATGATAAATTAAGCTCAGATGATTATTTATTTAACGATACTATTAAAGTATTAAAAGAGAGTTTATCATCAACAGAATATGAAATATTAATCTTACATTTATTTAATAATTACACCTTTAAAGAGATATCTATCAAACTAAATTCTAAAGAGACAAGTGTTAAAACTATATACTTTAGATGTTTGAAGAAGTGTAGAAAAAATCTAAAGGGGAGAAATACTTATGGACAATAATGAAAAGAAGTTATTAGAAGATTTAAGTGATGTAGTTGATTCAAATACAAGTTTTAATGAAATAGCAAAAAAGATTAATTACAAAAAATATAAAAAAGAAAAAAAGGTTTTTATATTTCCTAAAGCATTAACACTAGCAATTAGTTTAACAGCGTGTTTCATTTTGGCTATTTTATTAATACCTAATTTAAGTAATAATACTCAAACTGAAGGAATTATACCGGAGGATGGAAAAACACTAGATGAAGGAATTATACCTGAGGATGGAAAAACACTTGAGGGAGGTGTAGTGGGTCCAGAATCTGACACAAATTATGAAGTCTTAGAATATGAAGGTTTTATAAAAGAGAGTTTTGAAGCAAATATAGGTGATGGACCTTCCTATGAATTATCAGGACCATTACCACAACCACCTGTAATAGATGCTTATTTTGCCTCAATTGATTCTACTGAAGAAAATAATGTTTTATATTTAAGACCGTTTAATTATATTTATGAAGTTGAATATAAAAATGAATCAGAAATAAAATATGTTGCAACTTATATAAAAAAAGAATTAGCAAATAAAATCTATGAAGAAAATAAAGAGATTCCAGATGCCCCATGTGCAGAGCCATTAGATATAGTTAATGGTAGTGTGGTTGATTGGTTTTATTCAAACTCTTATTATGATGAAGATAAAGTGTTATGGTATCAATATGATTTAAAAGATGAAATATATTCAGAAATAGATGGTTATATTTGCTGTGGTGTTTATATTCTACAAGAAAGAAAGATCGTTAGAGAAATATTATCTAATAGTGAGGTTAATTTAACTGATAATATTTATAAGAGTTTATATTTTAAAAATAATGGTAATAAATTTTTATCAGCTGAAACATATAAAATTAACAACAGTACTATGTGGTATGCTTCTGATATTTTAATTGATGATAGTAATAAAAACAGTTTATTTGATGATTATTTATCACCTAAATTTGATTGCATAATAGATAAAGAAGCAAATAAAATTAAATTAGAAACATACGCAGTTCAAAAGGAAGAAGAATTAAATAAAAATTATTCAGAGTCTTTAAAAGAATATTATATTTTAAGTAATAATATTATTTTCGAAAATGATCAACCTAATAAAGAATTTGGTCAAATAAGTTATATAACATATAAATATAATGAATTTGTACAATTAATTCAAGAATTAGTTAAAAATAAATAGGAGGTGTTTTAGATGAGGAAAATGTATCGATTAGTAATTTTAGTAATATGTATAATAGGTTTAAGTGCTTGTACTATTAGATTTGGCTCTATTAATAATGGTGATACTGATAAAATTTTTGATGGTCACATTTTAGCTAAAGCTAATGGGAAAGTCGACATTAACGAATCAGAACTAAATGTAGATGCATCTTATCAAGAGTTTGTAAGAAAACTTCAAGTTTTTTCAGCTAAATTGACTGTAGCTGCTTATAACGATAGTGATAAAAATGAAAATTTATGTATATCACCTGTATCTGTTTATATGGCACTAGCAATGACTATAACAAACGCTAATGGTGAAGCAAAAGAAGAATTGTTAAATGCAGTGGGTGTTACAATTGATGAAGTTAATAATTTTACTAAGTATTTATATTCATATTTAAAGAAAGAAAAATATAAATATGATGATAGTTTGAAAATGGAAAAATTAGTTTCTATTTTAGATATGAATAATTCAATTTGGATTGATGATGCTATTAACCTAAAACAAGAAGGCTTAGATAATTTAGCTAATAATTTTATGGCTGATTCATATAAAGTTTCATTTAAAAATGATAATGAAAAAGCAAATGAATTATTATCAAAATATGTAGATATAAAAACTAGAGGCTTGATTAAACCAAAATTACAATTAACAAAAGATACTCTATTTGCTTTAGTTAATACTTTATATATGAAAGATTTATGGGCTGGTTGTGATGATAAGCTTAACTTTACAAAAAATGAACTTGATTTTAAAACAGCAAGCGGAGAAGTAATTAAAAAACAATTTTTAGAGTCACTTTATAATTATGGTAGAGTAATTGAGGCTGAAACATATAAACACTTTTATGTAAAAACAGATAGTGGATATAATTTGAAAATGTTTATTCCTAAAGATGGTTATACTTTATCAGATATCTTTACAGTTAATAATTTAGTTGATGTAACAAGAACAAATAATTATAACGGTATTGAAGAAGAGATTGCTCCAGATGGTTATGTTAATTCAATAGAGCATCACACAAGAACGATATTCCCATCTTTTGAGGCTAGTTATGATAATAATTTAGTTGATATCTTTAAAAAAGATTTTAATGTATCAAATATTTTTAATCCTGGTCAACATATGACGGGTTTAACAGATATTGATAATTTATTTATTTCACAAATAATACATCAAACAAAATTAAAAGTAGATGAGACAGGTGTAGAAGGTGCCGCGGTAACAATAGTAGCTTTTGAAGTGGAAAGTTGTGGACCTATTATGAAAAAGTATGATTTTGTAATTGATAGAGCATTTGCCTATGTTTTAACTGATAATGGTGGAAACATACTATTTAGTGGTGTAGTAAATAACATTTAAATAATTTATTAATGGGTGGAATTTTAATTTAATTTCACTCATTTTTAATTAAAATATTTTTGTATTAATTGTTTTCCTCTGGCAATTTTGCCGGAGGATTTTTAATTCTCTTATTAGTAGATAATGTTCTAGTATTAATGGTTCTCTAATTAATCGTGTATGTAAATAAAAATTACACAACAAATTTAGAATGTATGTGAACTACAAATAAAGTGTATGTAACACAACAAATGAACCGTGTATGTTATTAAAAAAACTATATATAACAGTAAGGGCAGCC